>NZ_CP051428.1:287500-655000 GCF_012676905.1 Paenibacillus albicereus
TGGCGACCGATAGTGAAGCAGTACCGTGAGGAAAGGTGAAAAGCACCGCGGGAGCGGAGTGAAATAGAACCTGAAACCGTGCGCTTACAACAAGTCAGAGCCCGTTTTAGGGGTGATGGCGTGCCTTTGTAGAATGAACCGGCGAGTTACGTTCACGTGCAAGGTTAAGTCGGGAAGACGGAGCCGCAGCGAAAGCGAGTCTGAATAGGGCGCTTCAGTACGTGGGTGTAGACCCGAAACCGGGTGATCTACCCCTGTCCAGGGTGAAGGTGCGGTAACACGCACTGGAGGCCCGAACCCACGAATGTTGAAAAATTCGGGGATGAGGTGGGGGTAGCGGAGAAATTCCAATCGAACTCGGAAATAGCTGGTTCTCCCCGAAATAGCTTTAGGGCTAGCCTCGGTGTCGAGCATGCTGGAGGTAGAGCACTGATTGGGTGCGGGGCCCGCCAAGGGTTACCAAGTCCAGTCAAACTCCGAATGCCAGTCATGTATAACCGGGAGTCAGACGGTGAGTGCTAAGATCCATCGTCAAGAGGGAAACAGCCCAGATCATCAGCTAAGGTCCCCCAGTGTGTGTTAAGTGGGAAAGGATGTGGAGTTGCCCAGACAACCAGGATGTTGGCTTAGAAGCAGCCACCATTTAAAGAGTGCGTAATAGCTCACTGGTCGAGTGACTCTGCGCCGAAAATGTAACGGGGCTAAACACACCACCGAAGCTATGGCATGTACCAATGGGTACTTGGGTAGGGGAGCGTTGTGTATAGGTTGAAGTCAGACCGCAAGGACTGGTGGACAGTACACAAGTGAGAATGCCGGTATGAGTAACGAAAAGATCAGTGAGAATCTGATCCGCCGTAAGCCTAAGGGTTCCTGAGGAAGGTTCGTCCGCTCAGGGTAAGTCGGGACCTAAGGCGAGGCCGAAAGGCGTAGTCGAAGGACAACAGGTTGATATTCCTGTACCACCGTCAGCCGTTACGAGCAATGGGGTGACGCAGAAGGGTAGTGACGCGGACCGATGGATGTGTCCGTCAAGCAGTGAGGCTGGTTTGTTGGCAAATCCGCAAACCGTACGGCTGGGCTGTGATGGGGAGGGAAACTTATAGTACCGAAGGTCATGATCTCCGGCTGCCAAGAAAAGCCTCTAGCCAGGCGAAGGTGCCCGTACCGCAAACCGACACAGGTAGGCGAGCAGAGCATGCTAAGGCGCGCGGAGTAACTCTCGTTAAGGAACTCGGCAACATGACCCCGTAACTTCGGGAGAAGGGGTGCCTCGGTAGGGTGAATAGCCCGAGGGGGCCGCAGTGAAAAGGCCCAAGCGACTGTTTAGCAAAAACACAGGTCTGTGCGAAGCCGTAAGGCGAAGTATACGGGCTGACGCCTGCCCGGTGCTGGAAGGTTAAGGGGAGCGGTTAGGGGCAACCCGAAGCTGTGAACCGAAGCCCCAGTAAACGGCGGCCGTAACTATAACGGTCCTAAGGTAGCGAAATTCCTTGTCAGGTAAATTCTGACCCGCACGAATGGCGTAACGACTTGGGCGCTGTCTCAACGAGAGATCCGGTGAAATTTTACTACCTGTGAAGATGCAGGTTACCCGCGACAAGACGGAAAGACCCCATGGAGCTTTACTGCAGCTTGATATTGGACTTTGGTACGATCTGTACAGGATAGGTGGGAGCCTAGGAATCCGGAGCGCCAGCTTCGGAGGAGGCGCCGTTGGGATACCACCTGATCGTATCGGAGTTCTAACCTGGCACCGTGAAACCGGTGCAGGGACCGTGTCAGGCGGGCAGTTTGACTGGGGCGGTCGCCTCCTAAAATGTAACGGAGGCGCCCAAAGGTTCCCTCAGAATGGTTGGAAATCATTCGCAGCGTGCAAAGGCATAAGGGAGCTTGACTGCGAGACCTACAAGTCGAGCAGGGACGAAAGTCGGGCTTAGTGATCCGGTGGTACCGAATGGAAGGGCCATCGCTCAACGGATAAAAGCTACCCTGGGGATAACAGGCTTATCTCCCCCAGAGTCCACATCGACGGGGAGGTTTGGCACCTCGATGTCGGCTCATCGCATCCTGGGGCTGAAGTAGGTCCCAAGGGTTGGGCTGTTCGCCCATTAAAGCGGTACGCGAGCTGGGTTCAGAACGTCGTGAGACAGTTCGGTCCCTATCTGTCGTGGGCGCAGGAAATTTGAGAGGAGCTGTCCTTAGTACGAGAGGACCGGGATGGACGTACCGCTGGTGTACCAGTTGTTCCGCCAGGAGCACCGCTGGGTAGCTACGTACGGACGGGATAAGCGCTGAAAGCATCTAAGCGCGAAGCCCCCCTCAAGATGAGATTTCCCAGTATGTAAGACCCCTGGTAGACGACCAGGTTGATAGGCTCGAGGTGGAAGCGCGGCAACGTGTGCAGCTGACGAGTACTAATCGGTCGAGGGCTTATCCTATTCAAGCAAGACACAGCCGGTCATCACGGCATTTCGTTCGATCCAGTTTTCAGGGCGCAAGCTCGTTTTGCTTCAAGGACTAGTGCCGGAGAGCAGGACAAGTTGTGCAGGCATTTGGCGATGCCTGTCCTGAAACATGTGGCGGCATAGCTCAGCTGGCTAGAGCGTACGGTTCATACCCGTGAGGTCGGGGGTTCGATCCCCTCTGCCGCTACCACTTATACGGAAGCTTAGCTCAGCTGGGAGAGCATCTGCCTTACAAGCAGAGGGTCGGGGGTTCGATCCCCTCAGCTTCCACCATTATTGCCCGGAGCTGTGGTGTAGAGGCCTAACATGCCTGCCTGTCACGCAGGAGACCGCGGGTTCGAATCCCGTCAGCTCCGCCATTTTTTCAACAACATACGGCTCGGTAGCTCAGTTGGTAGAGCAAAGGACTGAAAATCCTTGTGTCGGCGGTTCGATTCCGTCCCGAGCCACCATTGGTTTTCTAAGTGAGCTACAATGGCGCATCTTAGAGCATTGTGGAGGGCTAGCGAAGTGGCCAAACGCAGCAGACTGTAAATCTGTTCTCTGACGAGTTCGGTGGTTCGAATCCATCGCCCTCCACCACTTCATTTTCAAGAGCCATTAGCTCAGTTGGTAGAGCACCTGACTTTTAATCAGGGTGTCGAAGGTTCGAGTCCTTCATGGCTCACCAGTTTTATCAATTCGAGTCCAGACGCTGTCTGGGCTTTTTTTGTGTTTAACGTGATTGGAATAGAGGCTCGTTGGAAGAGCCGCTCCGCTTCATGGTACACTTGGGTCATAGATCATCCAATCGCGCATCCAAAGACAGGAACAGGAGATGACACATGGCATCGGCAGACTGGCTGGAACAACTGAGGCATATCCTGGACGCAGACCTTCAGCTTCGCACCTATAAAGCAGCGGAATGGCAGCAGCTGGAGACGCTTCCCGAGGAGGATCCGGATCTGTTCCGGCTGCTGCCGGATGGAGCGGTGGCGGTGCAAGGGGCTGGAGAGCTCCTGCGAGCGGAGGTGCTGGAAATCCGGCGAGCGAGGCCGCTAGGCAAGACCGAGCTGCGCCTGGTCGGGTTGATGCTGGGTACGGTGAAGGCCAATAGAGCTTCGGTCGGAGCGTCTGCCGGAATGGAGAAGCAGACGGCTTCTCTCGGAGCCTGGATCATGGAGCAGCTGGACCGTCCGCAAGCGGACATGCTCCCGGAAGCTCTGACGATGAGCGGCCGACTTTATGCGGAGATGATTCCATTTCTGCTCATTCGAGAATATCACGGCCTCGCCGACGAGCCTTACGCCGAGCTGGACAAGCTGCTTCGCTCGTTTTTCGAGGAGGAAATTATCCTCCTGCCGCTGCAGCGCAATGAATGGCTCATTCTGAGTCCGACCGCCCCGCTGAGCGACACCCTCCTGGAATCGGGAGAAGAAGAAGAGTCGGAGGAGGAGAGCCTTCGTTCGATCGGACTCGGCCTGCATGAGATGCTGGCGAGCGAATGGCTCGGAGAATGCCATATCGCGATCGCCCTTCCGATCCAGCCGTCCAAATCGATCGTCGAGACGACCGCCTTGCTGCGGGAAACGGTGCAGCTTGGACGCCGCTTTCAGATTGGTGCAAGCGTACATCTGCCCTGGGAGCTTCACTTGGAAAGGCTGATCAGCGCGATTCCGGAAGGGGACCGCGCTCGATTCGTCGAGCAGGCGTTCAGCCGTTCCGATTATTATGTGGAGCCGGAGATCATGACGACGCTCGAGACGTTCTTTTCGCTCGACTGCAACGTGAGCGAGACGGCCAAAAAGCTGTACATCCACCGCAACACGCTTCTGTACCGCTTGGACAAGCTCAAGCAGGAGACCGGCCTGGACGTGAGGCTCTTCCGGGACGCAGTCATGGTCAAGGTCATTCTGCTATTGTATAAAGTTACGAAAAGACCCTGATTTTTTTGTAGGAGTTGTGCATAGTCACACGCTTACATTTTCGGTTAAGATGGAGCTACAAGAGGAACAACTGGAACTCACCATCACTCACATAGGGGGAAACGAACATGGCAGGCGTACGTTTAGAGCATGTTTACAAGAAATACCCTGGATCCGACAACGCATCGGTCAAGGACATCAACCTCGACATCAAGGACAAGGAATTCCTCGTTCTGGTCGGTCCGTCCGGCTGCGGCAAATCCACCACTCTTCGTATGATCGCTGGCCTTGAAGAAATCTCCGAGGGCAAGCTGTTCATCGGCGACCGCCTCGTGAACGACGTCGCTCCAAAAGACCGCGACATCGCGATGGTATTCCAATCCTACGCCCTGTACCCGCACATGAACGTGTACCAGAACATGGCCTTCGGCCTGAAGCTGCGCAAGTTCAAAAAAGCGGATATCGATAAGCGCGTGCGCGAAGCCGCGAAAATTCTCGACATCGAGCATCTGCTCGAACGCAAGCCGAAGGCGCTCTCCGGCGGTCAGCGCCAGCGTGTCGCCCTGGGCCGCGCCATCGTCCGCGAACCGCAAGTGTTCCTGATGGACGAACCGCTCTCCAACTTGGATGCCAAGCTCCGCGGCCAGATGCGCGCCGAGATCAGCAAGCTGACGAAGCGTCTGGAAACGACGACGATCTACGTTACCCATGACCAGATCGAAGCCATGACGATGGGCGACCGCATCGTCGTCATGAAGGACGGACTCATTCAACAAAACGCATCGCCGGAAGAGCTGTACAACCATCCGGTGAACATCTTCGTCGCAGGCTTCATCGGCGCTCCTGCCATGAACTTCATCAGCGGCACGCTGAACGAAGTGGCTGGCGCCCTGCGCTTCAAGGCTCCAGGCGTGGACGTCGTCCTGCCGGAAGGCAAGGCTCAGGCGCTGCGCGACAAAGGCTTCTCCGGCAAAGAGGTCATCCTCGGCGTTCGTCCAGAAGACCTGCATGAAGAGCCGGTCTTCATGGAAGCATCCCCGAACAGCATCGTGACGGCGAACATCGAAGTGGCGGAAAACCTCGGCCACGAGATGTACCTGTACCTGAACGGCATCGGCAACGATACGGTCATCGCTCGCGTAGACGGACGCTCCGGCATGCGCGACGGCACGACCGTCAAGCTGGCGCTGGACATGAACAAGGTCCACATCTTCGACAAAGCGACCGAGCTGAACCTGTTCGAGAACTAATTTCGATGAATGAAAAAGGCGATCCCATACGGGATCGCCTTTTTTGGCGAGGAACGAGGACGGGAAAGCGGCGGACGAGGGGCTTCAGGGAGAGAAGCCATATGGGGCGAGCGCCGTTTCGACTTGGCCGTTCAGCCGCTTCAGCTCTGGAACTGCAGCAGGCGCATCGTCGAGCTTGTAGCGGAGCTTCAGCGCCAGGATGCGGTACACGCTGTCGTTGAGCCTCTGGGTCGTAATCGTCCCGTTCTGGACAGCCTTTTGCAGAGAGTCTTGGACAAGCTGCATTTGCCGAGCATCATGGCTGACGAGCACGACATCTCCGCCAGCGGCCACGAACCGCACCGCCGCTTCGCCCAGCTCATAGTTGTCCTTGATCGCGCCCATCGTCATGTCATCGCTGACGACGAGCCCTTCGAAGCCGAGCTTGCCTCGCAGCAATCCGTCGATGATCTTGCTCGAGAGGGTGGCCGGCCAGTCGGGATCGAGCTTGGGAAGCAGCATGTGCGCGATCATGACGGCATCCGCGTCTTCCTCGATGGCGGCTTCGAACGGCGCCAGCTCGATTTTTGACAATCGGCTCATCGAATGGTTCAAGACGGGAAGCTGCTTGTGCGAATCGACGGATGTATCCCCATGTCCGGGAAAATGCTTAGCGACACCGAGAACGCCAGCCTTCCGATGGGCTTTCAGCTGGGCGATGCCCAGCTTGGCGACGAGCTCCGGGCTGCCACCGAACGAGCGGTCGCCGATGACCGGGTTGTCGGGATTGCTGTTCACGTCCAGCACCGGGGCGAAGTTCACGTTGAAGCCGAACGCCTTGACTCGTTCAGCCTGCTGTCTGCCTACGGCCCCAGCGTATGCGGCATCTCCGCTCGCACCTACCGTGCCGCTGGCCGGCAGCCGGGTCATGGAAGAGGGGAACCGGGAGACGCGTCCGCCTTCTTCGTCTACGCCAAGAAAGAGCGGCTGTCCGCCGGCTTGGCGATTGAGTCTCTTGAGCTCATTCAACAGCGCGACGGTGCTGGAGATCGTCTCCATATTGCGGCGGAACAGGATGAACCCACCGACCTGCCGCTGCTCGATGAGGCGTACGACCGCTTGATCCGGCATGCGGCCGTCAACGCCGGCAAGCTGCAGCTGGCCGATCTTTTCCTTCGTGGCCATCCGCAGCACCTGATCGGCGAGCTGCTTTTGCTGCGCTGCGGATAGGCCGGAGATGCGGGGCCAGGAGGTTGCAGCGGCCGCGGGCGAAGCCGGGGCGGAAAACGAAGCGGTTGGCGATCCGGGCACGGAGGGCATTGCCGTCGATGGAGCAGGGGCATATGGCGGCGCGGGCTCGGCTGCCACAGCAGAGGAGGAGCCAGGGGCATGTGCCGGCGAGCTGACCTGATCGGCAGAGGGGACAGGCCCCAAGAGAGCGGCAGATACCGGCGCGAGGGCGGCAACGGCTGCTGTGAGCGCATCCGGCGAGTCCGCCGGCCAAGTTGCCGCATAGGCGATCGGCAGCGCTGCCGCTGCAGGAAGCAGCAGGCAGGCCAAGAGCCGCAGGGGACGCAGCCGCGACGGGGACTTTCGTGTTGATCTCATCAAGCAGCACCTCCTTGGAAAAGGAACTCGCAGTCGGAACGATCCGCTTGCAGGATTGGACGAAAAGCGTTTTCAAAAGGTTTCTCCGGCGACGATCGCGAATCCTTCCCAAAGCGGAAAAAGCGGTCCCTTCTCGGCTACGTTGCGCCGAAAGCGGATTTCCATTAGGATGGAACTAACAGCCAAGGAGCTAAGGACGACCATTATTCCTACATAAGTCTTGCATAAGGAATCGATACAGGGAGGCTTCCATGCCTAAAAAAGTGAAGGTATCCGAATTGATCCAGCCGTTCCAGCTGGAAATCCTGGCCGGCGAGGACGGGCTGATGCGTTACATCACGACCGATGATCTGTACCGGCCTGCTCTGGAAATGGCCGGCTATTTTCATTATTACCCGAAAGAGCGCGTTCAATTGCTCGGCAAGACCGAGCTCGCCTTCATCGAGACGCTGGGCAGCGAAGAGCGCCGGGAACGTCTGGAGCGGCTCTGCCATGACGAGACGCCGTGCATTCTGCTGACGCGCGGACTCGAGCCGCCGGCGGAACTGCTGGAGCAGGCATCGGAGAAGCAGATTCCGGTGCTCCGCAGCCAGATTTCGACGACGATCTTCTCCAGCCGGCTGACGAACTTCCTGGAGCGCCGGCTCGCGCCGACGACGACGATCCACGGCGTGCTCGTCGACGTCTACGGGATGGGCATCCTGATTACCGGGGGGAGCGGCATCGGCAAGAGCGAAACGGCGCTCGAGCTCGTCAAGCGCGGCCATCGGCTCGTCGCCGACGACGCGGTGGAGATCCGCCAGACGTCGGACGGCCAGCTGCACGGCACCGCGCCGGAGCTGATCCGCCACCTGCTGGAGATCCGCGGCCTGGGCATCATCAACGTGATGACGCTGTTCGGAGCAGGAGCGATCCGCAACAACAAGCGCATCAGCGTGGTCATTCGGCTGGAGAACTGGCAGCCGGACAAGCAGTACGACCGGCTCGGCCTGGACGAGGAGACGACGCGCATCATCGAGACCGACGTGCCGCTCGTCACCGTGCCGGTCCGTCCCGGTCGCAACCTGGCGGTCATCATCGAGGTGGCGGCGATGAACTACCGGCTCAAGCGCATGGGCTACAATGCGGCCCTTCAGTTCACGAACAAGCTGACCGAGACGATCGCCGACGATATGGACGACTACGAATAATAGAACGGAAAGAGGTCTGTCTGGATGACGCCTATCAGCCTTCTCATTGACCCTATCGCTTTTAATCTGGGACCGATCACGGTCCATTGGTACGGCATCATTCTCGGGCTCGGCGCGCTCGCCGGCCTGCTGCTGGCCATCCGCGAGGGCAAGCGCTTCGGGCTTTCCTCCGATTTCTTCATGGATATCCTGCTGCTCGGCGTGCCATCGGCCATCATCGCGGCGAGAGCCTATTTCGTCCTGTTCAAGTGGGACTACTACCGCGAGAATCCCGGCGAGATCTTCGCCATCTGGAACGGCGGCATCGCCATCTACGGCGCGCTGATCGGCGCCGTCATCAGCGCGATGATCTACTGCCGCGCCAAAGGCTACAGCTTCTGGCGGATCGCCGACATCTGCGCGCCCTCGCTGCTCATCGGACAGATCATCGGACGCTGGGGCAACTTCGTCAATCAGGAAGCCTACGGCGGACCGGTCACCAAGCGCTTCCTCACCGGCGAGCTGCATCTGCCGGACTGGATCGTGAACCAGATGTACGTCGAGAAGGACGGCTTGTTCCATCATCCGACCTTCCTGTACGAATCGCTGTGGAACGTGCTCGGCATCGCGCTGATCTTCGTGCTGCGCCGCCGCCCATGGGTGCGGTCGGGAGAAGTGTTCTTCACCTATCTGATCTGGTATTCGATCGGCCGCTTCTTCATCGAAGGGCTGCGTACGGACAGCTTGGCGTTCAACGGCCCGTCCTGGCTCGCTTCGCTGATGGACGCGCTCTGGTCGCCGATGACCGCTGTCTTCCAAGCCGGATTCCTCGATCCGAACTACGGCGACGTCCGCAGCTCCCAGCTGATCGCGGTGCTGACCGTGCTCGCCTGCGTGATCCTGATCGCGGTACGGCGCCGGGCAGGCTGGTCCTCGGAGCGATACAGCGATCCGATCCTCAACCGCAAGACCGGCTTGCCGGCCGGCGCGGAATCCGACACGGCGACCGCCGCCGCTGCCAAGCGCAAGGAGAATCAAGATGACCCGCAAAATCAAAACCCTACTGTTTGACCTCGACGGCACGATTCTGGATACGAACGAGCTCATCATCCGCAGCTTCGTGCATGCGCTGCAAGGCGTCGCGCCCGAAGGCTTCGGGCGGGAGCAGATGATTCCGCATATGGGGCTGCCGCTGCTCGATCAGATGAACCTGTTTTCCGGCTTGCCGGATTCGTCGCATCTGATCCCCATCTACCGGGAGATGAATCTGCGCCTCCATGACGATCTCGTCAAGCCGTTTCCCCATACGCTCGAAGTGCTGCAGCGCCTCAAGCAGGAAGGCTTCCAGCTCGGCGTCGTCACGACGAAAATCCGCCTGACGACGGACAAAGGCCTCAAGCTGACCGGCCTGTTCGAGCTGATGGACGCCATCGTCACGATGGATGACGTGACCCGGCCGAAGCCCGACCCGGAGCCGGTGCGGCTCGCGATGGTGCGGCTCGGAGCGGATCCGGCGGCGACGTTCATGGTCGGCGACAGCGCGGTCGACATGCAGGCCGCGATCGAAGCCGGCGCGGTGCCGGTCGGCGTCTCCTGGTCGCTCAAGGGCGAGCAGCTGCTTCGCGACTACGGAGCCGAGCATGTGCTGTACGACATGAGGGATCTGTACGCGCTGGTCGGGCTGGAGCCGAGCTCCGCGTGAGGCGGGTGGAGCGGTATCCGACCGAGGGACCGAACGCGCTGTGGCAGGTATATCGGACTGTCAGCCGCTTCAAGGCCGTCCGCAACTTCGCGGCCATCCAAGTTTCGCGGTACTGCCCGTCTCTGCCGGTCAAGAACTGGATCTACCGGAACGTGCTCGGCATGAAGGTGGGACGGACGACATCCTTCGCGCTCATGGTCATGGTCGATGTCTTTTTCCCGGAGCGAATCACCGTCGGCGACAACTGCATCATCGGTTACAATACGACGATCCTGACGCATGAGTACCTCATCCGCGAGTATCGGCTCGGCGACGTCGTCATCGGCAACGAGGTGATGATCGGAGCCAATACGACGATCCTCCCGGGCGTGTCGATCGGGGACGGCGCGGTCGTAGCGGCCGGCTCGGTCGTGCACCGGGATGTCCCCGCTGGAGCGTTCGTCGGAGGCAATCCGGCACGACCGATCGAGAGGAACCGGACAGACCGGTGAGGGAAGGAACTTTGCAAGCTCCGAGCAGCCTTCGGCCATAGCGGACGTTAGGGGAATGGAAGCGGCACGAGCCGCCTCTGCCGGCGACAGCCGGCCGGAGGCGGCTTAACGCAGGTTGACGATGAGCGGCGTTCGTGATAGTATAACCAGTACCTTTACTTTGGCAGTATGGTAATATGGTAGTACATCAACGCGTTAAAGCATAACGCGATCCTATAGGAGAATGATTTATGTCGAAACCGAAGGTGTTTGAAAAACCGGTCGGGGTCAAGGATTACTTGCCTCACGCCGTGTCGAAGCTGCGCCAGATCGAGCGCAGCGTGCTCAGCTGCATGGCTGGCTGGGGCTATGAGCAGATCATGACGCCGACGCTGGAGTATTACGATACGGTCGGCGTCGCCAGCTCGACGTCGGACCAGCGGCTGTTCAAGCTGCTCAACAACCGCGGCACGACGCTCGTGCTGCGCTCGGACATGACAGCGCCGATCGCGAGGGTCGTCGCTTCCCTGCTGCGGGAGCAAGAGTTTCCGCTGCGGCTGTCGTATCATGCCAGCGTCTTCCGCGCATTCGAGAATGAGGCGGGGCGGGACGCGGAGTTTTTCCAGACGGGCGTGGAGTTTGTCGGAGATGCGTCCGCCGAGGCTGATGCCGAGGTGATCGCGCTTGCTATCGCGTCGCTGCAGGCGGCCGGCGTGCAGCGGTTCCGGATGGCCGTCGGCCATGTCGGCTTCCTGAACGGGCTGCTGGAGGAGCTACTGCCGGGCCGGGAGGACGATCAGAGCCGACTCAAGGATTATTTGCTGAACCGCGATCATGTCGGCTATCGCGACGAGCTGCGGCGCATAGGCCTCGCCGAGAGCGTGCGGGGGGAGCTGGAGGGGCTGCTGCGCCTGCGCGGCGGACGCGAGGTGTGCGAGCAGGCGGTGGAGCTTAGCGCCAACGAGACGGCACGCAGCGCGATCGGCCATTTGTGCGGAATCTGGGACGTGTTGGACGCCTATGGCGTGAGCGAGCATGTGCTGATCGACCTGACGATGATCGGCGACTTTTCCTATTATACGGGCATGACGTTCGAAGGCTACGCATCGGATCTCGGCTTTCCGGTCGCGGCCGGCGGCCGGTACGACAACCTGCTGCAGCAGTTCGGACGTCCGGCTCCGGCGACGGGCTTCGCGATCAAGACGACGCGCGTGCTCGAGCTGGTCGGCGAGGAGAGCGAGCCGCAGCGGCGCATCCTGATCGGCTACGATGCCGCATCGCGCGAGCGAGCGCTGGCCGAGGCGAGCCGCCTCCGCAGAGAGGGCGCCGTTGTCGTAACGGCGCTGCTGGAGGCGCCGGGCGTGGCGCATGGCGAGCACGGTCAGGGCGCCACAGCTGCGGAAGAGGCATTGGAGCGCAAGGCACGGAGGCTGCCGGACGGGGAGTCGGTCCGGTACGGCGGTCAGACGTACGGGGTTTTTGTTCCATTTTTCAACGATGATGAAGCCGGAGAGGGGGCGGGCCGATGAACGAGACGAAGGATATCCTCAAGGTGGCGATGCCCAAGGGCCGCATCTACAAGCAGGCGTCCCGCCTCTTCCGCGAAGCGGGACTGCTGATCCAGGAGGACCTGGAGGACACGCGCAAGCTCATCATCGAGGTGCCGGACGCGCGGATGGAGCTCATCATGGCCAAGCCGGTCGACGTGCCGACCTACGTGGAGTACGGCGTAGCGGACATCGGGGTCGTCGGCAAGGACGTGCTGATGGAGGAAAACAAAGACGTCTACGAGCTGCTTGATCTCGGCATTGCGCCGTGCCGCATGTCGGTCATCGGCTTGCCGGACTGGAAGCCGGTCATGAACCCGCGCGTGGCGACCAAGTATCCGAACGTCGCTTCGCAATACTTCCGCGAGCGCGGCCAGCAGGTGGAGGTCATCAAGCTGAACGGCTCGATCGAGCTGGCGCCGCTGATCGGCCTCGCCGATCGGATCGTCGACATGGTCGAGACGGGCCAGACGCTGCGCGACAACGGCCTCGTGGAGATGGAGCCGATGTTCGGCGTCACGAGCCGCCTGATCGCCAACCGCGTCAGCTACCGGATGAAGAACGACCGCATCCAGTCGCTGTGCGATCGGCTGCAGGCGACGCTGTCAGCACGAGTCTAGGAATACGAAGGAAAGGGGAGAAGGGCGATGCGAATCATGCGAGCGGAGCAGTTCAAGCTGAGCCGGGAGGTCGAGTACGGGACGCCGGAGCAGAATGAATCGGTGCGGCAGACGGTGGAGGCGCTGCGGACACGGGGCGACGAGGCGCTGCTGGAGCTGACGGAGCGCTACGACGGCGTGCGGCTGAGCGCGGCGCAGCTGCGGGTCGGGGAGGAGGAAATCCAGGCCGCCTACAGCCGGGTCGAGCCGGACTTCCTCGAGGCGCTGCGCCTGGCGGCGGCCAACATCCGCGCCTATCACGAGCGGCAGAAGCGCCAGTCCTGGATGGACGTGCAGCCGGACGGCACGATGCTCGGGCAGGTGATCCGCCCGCTGAAGCGCGTCGGCGTCTATGTGCCGGGCGGCAAGGCAGCCTATCCGTCGTCGGTGCTCATGAACGTCATCCCAGCCCAGGTGGCCGGCGTGCCGGAGATCGTCATGGTCACGCCGCCGGCGACCGGGGGCAAGCCGGGCATCGACCCGTACATCCTCGTCGCGGCGGCCGAAGCGGGCGTGCGGGAGATGTACCGCATCGGCGGCGCGCAGGCCGTCGCGGCGCTGGCCTACGGCACCGCGACGATCCCCCCTGTCGACAAGATCACCGGTCCGGGCAACATCTATGTCGCACTTGCCAAGCGCGCCGTGTACGGCGCGGTCGACATCGACAGCCTGGCCGGTCCGAGCGAGATCGCGGTTCTGGCGGACGAGACGGCCGATCCGGCCTACGTCGCGGCGGACCTGCTGTCGCAGGCGGAGCATGACGAGATGGCGTCGAGCCTGCTGATTACACCTTCGGCGGCGCTGGCCGAAGCGGTCGCCGCAGAGGTGGAGCGGCAGCTGCCGCTGCTGCCGCGGGCCGCGATCGCGCGCGAGTCGATCGACCGCCACGGAGCCGTATTGCTCGTCGACTCGCTGCAGGCGGGCGTGGACGTCGTCAATCGGCTGGCGCCGGAGCATCTGGAGATCATGACGGCCGATCCGATGGGGCTGCTCGGCTCGATCGAGAACGCCGGCGCGATCTTCCTCGGGCCGTACAGCTCGGAGCCGGTCGGCGATTACTTCGCCGGTCCGAACCACATCATCCCGACCAACGGGACGGCACGCTTCAGCTCGCCGGTGAACGTGGACGACTTCGTCAAGAAGTCGAGCCTCATCTCGTACAGCCGCGAGGCGCTGCTGCGGGACGGGGCGCACATCATGACGATGGCCCGTCACGAGGGGCTGGAGGGGCATGCCCGCGCGATCGAGGCGCGGCTGGACAAGGAAGCGGCCGCAGGCGCGGCCGGACATGAGAACACAGAAGGAAAGAGGGCATAGAGATGGCGACTGGGGACAACGGGCGGGAGCTCCGCCGCGCCGAGGTGGCGCGCAAGACGAACGAGACGGACATCAAGCTGGCGTTCGCCGTGGACGGCACCGGCGTATCGGAGATCGAAACGGACGTGCCGTTCTTGAACCATATGCTGGACCTGTTCACGAAGCACGGCCAGTTCGACCTCAAGGTCGACGCCCGCGGCGACGTGGATATCGACGACCACCATACGGTGGAGGACATCGGCATCTGCCTCGGCCGGACGCTGGCCGAAGCGCTCGGCGACAAGCGCGGCATCAAGCGGTACGCGAGCGTGTTCGTGCCGATGGACGAGGCGCTCGCGCAGGTCGTCGTCGACCTGAGCAACCGGCCTCATTTCGAATACCGGGCCGAGTATCCTTCCCAGCAGGTCGGCAGCTTCTCCACCGAGCTCGTCCATGAGTTCCTCTGGAAGCTGGCGCTCGAGGGCCGCTTCACGCTGCATGTCATCGTGCACTACGGCAAAAACACGCATCACATGATCGAGGCGGTGTTCAAGGCGCTCGGACGCGCGCTCGACGAGGCGACTTCCATCGATCCCCGCGTGCAGGGCGTGCCCTCCACCAAGGGAGTGCTCTAGCATGAGCCGGATCGCGGTCATCGACTATGGGCTCGGCAATCTGCACAGCGTCAGCAAGGCGGTGGAGCGGCTCGGCTGCGAAGCGCTGGTCACGTCCGAGCAGGCGGAGATTCTAAGCGCGGACGGGGCGATCCTGCCCGGCGTCGGCGCGTTCGGCGACGCGATGGAATTCCTGCGCGAGACCGGCATGGACGAGGCGACGCGCGCGTTCGCCGCTTCGGGCAAGCCGCTGCTCGGCATCTGCCTCGGCATGCAGCTGCTGTTCGACGAGGGCGAGGAGCACGGCCCGCATCGAGGGCTGGGACTGCTCCCGGGCCGCGTCGTGCGGTTTCAGGGCGAGTACAAGATCCCGCACATGGGGTGGAACCGGCTGGAGTTCCGGCAAAAGAGCCCGCTGCTGGAAGGGCTGGAGGAGGGCCATGTGTACTTCGTGCATTCCTACCATGCGCTTCCGGCGGATTCTTCCGATCTGATCGCGGTGACGGACTACCATCAGCCGGTGACGGCGATCGTCGGCCGCGGCAACGTGACCGGGATGCAGTTCCATCCCGAGAAGAGCGGCGAGCTCGGCATGAGCCTGCTGCGCAGCTTCCTGAGGCTGGCCGGCGCGCCGGCGGCACCAGACAACCGATAGGGCGAGAGGCCCGCTAGTGGAGGAAAAGACATGTCTACATTCACGATCTATCCCGCGATCGATATCCGCGGCGGCAAGGCGGTCCGACTCGTGCAGGGCGACTACGCCCAGGAGACCGTCTACAACGACAGCCCGGTGCAGGCGGCCCGGGACTGGGAGGCGCAAGGCGCGTCTTGGATCCATCTCGTCGACCTCGACGGCGCCAAGGCGGGCCATCCCGTGAACGCCGAGCTGATCGGCGAGATCGCGCGCTCGGTATCGGTGCCCGTGCAGCTGGGCGGCGGCCTCCGCACCGAGGCGGACGTCGAAAGGCTGCTGTCGCTCGGCGTCTCGCGCGTCATTCTGGGCACGGCGGCGATCGAGGACCGCGCGTTCGTCGAGCGCGTGCTGGCGTCGCATGGGGAGCGCGTGGCGATCGGCATCGACGCCAAGAACGGCTACGTCGCGACGCGCGGCTGGCTGGAGACGAGCGAGGTCAAGGCCGAGGAGCTGGCCAAGGAGCTCGCGGCCAAAGGCGCGAAAACGTTCATTTTCACCGACATCTCCCGCGACGGCATGATGCAGGGCCCCAACGTGGAGGCGATCCGCTCGCTGGCCGCCTACTCGGGAGCCGAGGTCATCGCCTCGGGCGGCGTCAGCCGGATCGAGGATCTGCGCACGCTGGCCGAGCACGCCCAGGAGGGCATCAGCGGCGCGATCGTCGGCAAGGCGCTGTATACCGGAGCGATCTCGCTCGCGGACGCGGTGCGGGAGCTGCAGCCGCAGCGCCAGGGAAATTAGCGAAAGAAGGGTGAGCCCATGCTGGCCAAACGAATCATTCCTTGCCTCGACGTGAAGGACGGGCGCGTCGTCAAAGGTGTCAATTTCGTCAACCTGCGGGATGCCGGAGATCCGGTCGAGCTCGCCTCCATCTATGACCGCGAAGGAGCGGACGAGCTCGTGTTCCTCGACATCTCCGCTTCGGTGGAAGGAAGGGCGACGATGATCGAGGTCGTCCGCCGCACGGCGGGCGAGATCACGATTCCGTTCACGGTGGGCGGCGGCATCTCGCAGACGGACGACATGAAGCGCATCCTGCGCGCGGGCGCGGACAAGATCGGCATCAATACGGCGGCGGTGCTGAATCCGCAGCTCATATCGGACGGGGCGCGCCGCTTCGGCTCGCAGTGCATCGTCGTAGCCGTGGATGCCCGCTTCAACCCGGAATGGGGAGAGTGGGAGGTCTATACGCACGGCGGCCGCAAGCCGACGGGGCAGCGGGCGCTGGAATGGGTACGGCGCGCCGAGGAGCTCGGTGCCGGCGAGCTGCTGCTGACGAGCATGGATGCGGACGGCACCAAGGACGGCTTCGACCTCGCGCTCACGCGCGCGGTGTCGCAGTCGGTCGGCATTCCGGTCATCGCCTCGGGCGGGGCGGGGCGCAAGGAGCATTTCGGCGAGGTGTTCCGGGAAGCTGGCGCGGATGCGGGACTGGCGGCGACGATCTTCCACTATAAGGAGCTGACGATCGCCGAGGTCAAGGACGAGCTGCGGCAGGAAGGAGTGGCGGTACGATGAGCAAGGATCAGCAGGCGTCAGGCGGGCTCGCGCTCGATCTGAGCCGCATCAAGTACGACTCGGCCGGCCTCGTGCCGGCCGTCGTGCAGGACGCGGTCACGAAGGAAGTGCTCATGCTCGCCTACATGAGCGAGGAATCGCTGCGCCTCTCGCTGGAGAGCGGCGAGACGTGGTACTGGAGCCGCTCGCGTCAGGAGCTGTGGCATAAAGGGGCGACGAGCGGACATACGCAGCGCATCTGCTCGATCCGCTACGACTGCGACGGCGACACGCTGCTCGTGCGCGTCGAGCAGCAGGGGCCGGCCTGCCACACCGGCGCGTACAGCTGCTTCCACAACGCGCTTCCGGTGGCTGGAGGCGAGGCTGGCGCGGAAGCTTCGGACGTAGACCGCTTCGCGATGCTCGGCGAGCTGGAGAGCACGATCGCCCAGCGATATGCGGAGCGTCCGGACGGCGCATATACGACGTACTTGTTCGAAAAGGGGCTCGACAAAATCCTCAAGAAGTTCGGCGAGGAGAGCATCGAGGTCGTCATCGCCGCCAAGAACGGCGACAACGAGGAGCTTCGCGCGGAGGCGGGCGACCTGCTGTTCCACCTGATGGTGCTGCTTCGCGAGCGGGGCCTCGCTTTCGACGAGGTGATGGCGGTGCTCCGCGAGCGCCACGGCCAGCCGACGACGAACAAGATGAATCGTTAGCGAGCTTAGAGGGCCCCGGCAGGTTGGCCGGAGCCCTCTAAGCGAGAAGCGGTGAGCAGCGAGTTCCGGGAGATGCCGGAACGAGAGCGGTTAGCAGCGAGTTCCGGGAGATGCTGGAACGAGAGCGCTTAGCAGCGAGTTCCGGGAGATGCCGGAACGAGAGCGCTAGGGGAGGCTGCCCTGGCGAGAGCAGGAAAGGAGTCCGTCCATGACGATCCGCATCGACTACCATACCCATCACGAGCGCTGCGGCCATGCGGTCGGCAAGCTGGAGGACTATGTCCTCCAGGGCATCCGCAGCGGCCTCGCGCAGATCGGCCTGTCCGACCACATGCCGCTGCTGCATGTGAAGCCGGAGGACTATTACCCCGAAATGGCCATGCCGATGGAGGAGCTTCCCCGCTACGTCGAGGAGGTGCTCGAGCTGCGGGAGAAGTACCGCGGCCAGATCGATATCCGCCTCGGCCTCGAGGGAGACTACATCGAGGGCTATGAGGAGCCGATCCGGGCGATCATCGAGGCTTATCCGTGGGATTACGTCATCGGCTCGGTCCATTTCCTCGGCACGTGGGACATCACCGACTACCGGCAGACGGCGGGCTGGGAAGGCCGCGACCGGCTGAGGACGTACGAGCAGTACTACGATGCCGTCATCAAGGCGGCGCGGACCGGCTTCTACGACTACATCGGGCATATCGACGTCATCAAGCGGTTCGGCTACGCGCCGGAGCAGGACGTGACGCATCTCGAGGACGCCGCGCTGCAGGCGGTCGCAGAGGCCGGCATGGCGATCGAGCTCAACGCCTCGGGCCTGCGCCTGCCGTGCGCGGAGATGTTTCCGGGCCCGCGCATGCTGAAGCGCGCGCATGAGCTCGGCATTCCGGTCACGATCGGCTCCGACTGCCACCAGCCGGAGCGGCTCGAGCAGTACTTGCCCGAAGCGCGCGAGGCGCTGCGGGAGGCCGGATACTCCCAGCTGCTTACGTTCCGCGATCGCAAGCGCTTCCCGATTCCTTTTTGAAATCTGCGGCTCACGATGTATAATAGATGTGTCGAACACGCAGGCCTTTAGCAGGATGATGTCAAATTTTTGGTTGGAACGCTCAGGAGGGTATCATGTTTAGCGACAAGTTGCGAATTTTCTCGGGTTCCTCGAACCCGGAGCTGGCGAGGAAGATCAGTGCGGAGCTGGGGCTGCCGCTTGGGGCGATCACGATTTCCCGCTTCAAGAGCGGAGAGGTCTACTGCCACTACGAGGAGACGATTCGGAACTGCCACGTGTTCCTTGTACAGTCTTTCTCCCACCCGATCAACGAGAACCTCGTAGAGCTGCTCGTCATGATCGATGCCGCCAAGCGCGCGTCGGCCAAGACGATCAACATCATCATGCCGTACTACGGCTACGCGCGCCAAGAACGCAAATCGGCGCCGCGCGAGCCGATCTCGGCCAAGATGCTGGCGGACATTCTGACGACCGTCGGGGCGACCCGCATCATCACGATCGACCTTCATGCTCCGGCTATCCAAGGCTTCTTCAACATCCCGGTGGACCATCTGACGGCGCTGGATCTCATCAGCGATCACCTCAAGAGCAAGAACATCAAGAATCCCGTTGTCGTTTCCCCTGATGCCGGACGGGCTTCCACGGCGGAGAAGCTGGCCAACTACCTGGATTCGCCTTTCGCTATCATGATTAAAAAACGCCCGGCCCACAACGAGTCCGTCATCACCCACGTCATCGGCGATGTCGAAGGCCAGACCCCGATCATCATCGAGGATTTGATCGACACCGGCACGACGATCGTCAACGTCGTCGAGGGACTCAAAGAGCGCGGCGCCGAGGACGTCTACGTCTGCGCGACGCATCCGCTGTTCTCGGGCAATGCCTTGCAGAAGCTGGATCATCCGCTCATCAAGGAAGTCGTCGTGACCGACTCCATCGCGCTGCCGGAGGTCCGTTCGGACCGCTTCAAAGTGCTCTCCGTCGCTCCCATGCTGGCGGATGCCACCAAGATCATCATGCAGGGCGGCTCGATCAGCACCCTGTTCAAAAATGCCGGCGTCTGACCGGCTCACCTGCTCTTCCGAAGAACGGAAGGCCATTCGCGGCCTTCCGTTTTTTGACGTTTCCCATCCTCATTTTCTACCGTGTGTCGTGCAATTCGTTATGGTATAATCATGTGCGTTCAATGGATAAAGGTCATAAGAGGAGGTGCCTTGGCGGGTGAAAGAGGACAACAGGGCGGCTGCGGACCAGGCAGCGAAGATTATACCGATCCAGTGGGACGCGACGTTCTTCTTCGAGCGTGCGGTGCGCTCGATGGACCGCTATCACTACGACAAGGCGCTGAAATATTTCCGCAGAGCCGCGGAGTACGAGCCGGACAACCCGGTCAATCATTGCAATCTGGCCGGAATCCTGTCGGAGACGGGCCAATACGAGGAATCCAACCGGATTCTCGTCGAGATTATAGAGACGCTGGATCCGTCGATGACGGAATGCTTCTTTTATATGGCCAACAACTACGCCAACATGGAGCAGTACGACAAGGCCGAGCGGGCACTGCTGCGTTATCTCGAAGAAGACGAGGAAGGCCACTACCTGGACGACGCCGAGGAAATGATGGAGCTGCTCCAGTACGAGCTCAAGCGTCCGGCTCCAGCCGTGACGATCAAGGCGCGCCAGGGAACGGCGGATCATGATCGCGCCCGCTCCTTGCTCGAGGAGGGCAAGTTCGCCCAGGCGGCCAAGCTGCTGCAAGCGATATTGGAGCGGACGCCGGACTTCATGGCGGCGCGCAACAATCTCGCGCTGGCTTACTACTATATGGGGCGTCTCGAGCAGGCGATGGAGACGATTCGCGAGGCGCTGGAGCAGGAAGCGGACAACCTCCATGCCCTGTGCAACCTGGCGATCTTCTACCAGCATGCGGACGACCGGGAGCAGCTGGAGCGGCTGGCCGACCGGCTGCGCCGGACCGTGCCCTTCCATCAGGAGCATGTGTTTAAGCTCGCGACGACGATGGGTATCCTAGGAGAGCATGAATGCGCGCTGGGCCACTTCCGCCGGCTGCTGAAGTCGGGATCGGGAGAGCACGAGGCGTCCCTCTACCACTACGCGGCGGTGGCGGCCGTGCATTCCGACCGGCTGGAGGAGGCGGGGCGGTTCTGGCGGCAGGCGGCGCGGCTCGATCCGGAATCCGACGTAGCCCGGTACTACCTGGAGCAGCTGCCGCTGCTGAGAGAGCAGGATGCCCGAAAGACGGCCAGCTACCAGTATCACCTGCCATTCGAGGAGCAGTTCCGCATGTGGGAGCGGACGCCGGACTCGATGCCCGAAGGGATGAGCAGCAACCCGCTCGTTCGCTCGTCGTTTTTCTGGGCGCTGCGCCACGGCGACCGCAAGACGAAGCTGCAGGTCATTCAGGCGCTCGCGGCGATCGGGGACGGCGAGGTGCAGGAGGCGCTGCGGGCGTTCTTGCTGGAGCCGGACGAGGAAGACGATCTCAAGCGCATCGCGCTGTTCGTGCTGCGCAAGCTCGGCATGGACGAGCCGGTGCCTGCCGTCCTGGGCGGATGCCGCCGGATGCTGGACTGGATGGCCGAGAGCGCGAGCGAGGACGGCAGCCCGCTGCCGGGCTGGGAGCCGGGCTGGCAGACCGTGCTCGATACCGCGTACCGCCATATGGCGAAGGACTACGGGGTGCTCCAGCAATACGATATGATGAAGCTCTGGCTCGACTATCTGGCCCGAGCCTATCCGCATGTGCCGCGCGTGGCCAAGCCGGAGAGCTGGTCGGCCGCGCTCGAATATCTGACCGCCAAGCAGCATCGTCGGACGGTTTCGTACCAAGAGGTAGCGGAGCGCTACGGCGCGTCCGCCGCTACGGTGAGCAAGCATGCGAAGCGCATCGATGAGATTTGCGGACGTTGGGAAAAGTAATGGATGAACGTTTCATGAAAAATCGTCTGCGGTTTTGACGGATCGCCTTGCTTTGAATTAGAATAATTATAATCAAGCAGGCAACAAGGAGGAGTTTCATCGTGTACAAATCCATTATTATCGGTACCGGACCTTCCGGTCTCACCGCAGCCATCTATCTGGCGCGCGCGAATATGAATCCGCTTGTCATCGAAGGCCCGGAGCCGGGCGGACAGCTGACGACGACGACCGAGGTCGAGAACTTCCCTGGTTTCCCTGAAGGCATCCTAGGTCCTGACCTCATGGCCAACACGCGCAAGCAGGCGGAGCGGTTCGGCGCTGAATTCCGCACGGGCTGGGTCAACAGCGTCGACCTGTCCCAGCGTCCGTTCAAAATCCAGGTGGAAGGACAGGGCGAGCTCGTCGCCGAGTCGCTCATCATCTCCACCGGCGCATCCGCTCGATACCTGGGCATCCCGGGAGAGAAGGAAAACGTCGGCCGCGGCGTCAGCACATGCGCGACCTGCGACGGCTTTTTCTTCCGCGGCAAAAAGATCGTCGTCGTCGGCGGCGGCGATTCCGCCATGGAGGAAGCGAACTTCCTGACGCGCTTCGCCACCGACGTCGAGCTGGTGCATCGCCGCGACGAGATGCGGGCTTCCAAGATCATGCAGGATCGCGCCCGCGACAACGAGAAGATCAGCTTCGCGCTCAACCGCACGCCGGTCGAGGTCGTCGCCGGGCCGCTCGGCGTCACCGGCCTCAAGGTGCGCAACAACGAGACGAGCCAGGAAGAGCTCATCGAGACGGACGGCATCTTCGTGGCGATCGGGCACACGCCGAACACGAAATTCCTCGGCGGCCAGGTCGAGACCGACGATCACGGCTATATCGTCGTGAAGCCGGGCACGACCGAGACGAACGTGCCGGGCGTGTTCGCTTGCGGCGACGTGCAGGATACGAAATACCGCCAGGCGATCACCGCTGCAGGCAGCGGATGCCAAGCGGCTCTGGACTGCGAGAAATACCTCGAAGGCTCGATGGTGCACGACTGGAGCCAATCCCTTTAAGCTTTGCTCGCGAGCGTCCCCGTCCCTTCGGATGGCGGACGCTTTTTCTTTCGTGACGGCCTTGACGGGGTGACGGACGGAACACATCCAATCGTATCCCGACCGCCCGCCATACCGGCTCGTCAACCGCCTGTCCGCCAACCGCGTAACCGCTTGCGGAGCGCTTGGAAAATAGGCCGCCCTGCGTGCTGAAACACGCTCGCTGCCCGCTCCTAAACGCGGCGCGGCGCGGCCCGCCGGGGTGCGTTGTTACCTTGACCTAACCCATGCCTTCGCTTATAGTAGCTAAAGAAGTTAAACTTAATCAGTTGAGGTGGCTATCACATGTCAGAGACGATCTACGTTGGAGCAGATATCGGCGGCACCGCCATTAAAGTTGGAGTATGCAGCGCGGCCGGCGATCTGCTCCAGACGTACGAGGGACCGACCGAAGCGAGCCATGGGGCGGACCGCATCGTCGACAATATCGTCAAGTACGTACGCCATATCGTCGAAGCGACCGGACATTCCTGGGAGCAGGTAGGCGGCGTCGGCATCGGAATCGCCGGATTTCTCGACATTCCGAACGGCATCGTGAAGTTCTCCAATAATTTGAACATACGCAACGTGCCTCTGAAGCAGATGCTCGAGGACCAGCTCGGCGTCACCGTCAAGGTGAACAACGACGCCAACGTGGCCGCGCTCGGCGAAGCTTGGGCCGGAGCCGGACGCGGCGTGCCGAACTGCGTCTGCTACACGCTCGGCACGGGCGTCGGCGGCGGCGTCATCATCGGCGGCCGCATCTACGAGGGCTATAACGGCATGGCCGGCGAGCTCGGCCACATGTCGATCGTGCCCGATCTGGAAGCGATCCAGTGCACCTGCGGCATGACGGGCTGCCTGGAGACGGTCTCCTCGGCGACGGGCATCATCCGCATGGCCAAGGACGCCGTTGCCCGCGGCGACAAGACGAGCCTCTCGCTCGTCCCGAACCTCATGGCCAAGGAAGTCATCGACGCCGCCAAGGAAGGCGACGAGGTCGCGGCGCGCATCGTCAACCGCGCAGCCTACTACCTCGGGCGCTCGATGGCGGCGACGGCGGTCACGCTCAACCCGCAGCGCTTCATCGTCGGCGGCGGCGTCGCCAAAGCCGGAGACTTCCTGTTCGACCAGATCCGCGAAGTGTTCGCCAAGTACACGCAGCCGGAAGCCAAGGAAGGCGTCGAGATCGTCGCGGCTACGCTCGGCAACAATGCCGGCGTCGTCGGAGCGGCCGGCCTGATCCTCCGCTCCTAGTCCGGCCTGCCGCCGCGCCGCGGCGGCTTTTCGGCTTGATCCAGCCGCAGGAAGGGGAATCCCGATGGAAACCAACTCGCCTCAGCTCGTCATCATCACCGGCATGTCCGGAGCAGGAAAAACGATCGCGGTGCAAAGCCTCGAGGATCTCGGCTTCTTCTGCGTCGACAATCTGCCCCCCGTCCTCATTCCGAAATTCGCGGAGCTGATCGACGGCTCGAGCGGCAAGATCGCCAAGGTCGCGCTCGTCATCGACCTCCGCGGACGGGAGTTCTTCACGGCGCTGGCGGACTCGCTGGAGCATATCCGCACTCATTTCACGATTCCGTACGAAATCCTGTTCCTCGACGCGACCGACAACGTGCTGGTGCGCCGCTACAAGGAAAGCCGCCGCCGCCATCCGCTCGCCCCCGAGGGCCTGCCGCTGGACGGCATCGCGATGGAGCGCCGGCTGCTGGAGGAGCTCAAGGACTCGGCGACCCAGATCATCGATACAAGCAACCTCAAGCCTGCCCAGCTCAAGGAAGCGATCATCTCGCGCTTCACGACCCTCAAGCAGGCCGGGTTCTCCATCAATGTCACCTCGTTCGGCTTCAAGTACGGCATTCCGATCGATGCCGACCTGATCTATGACGTGCGCTTCCTGCCGAACCCGCATTACGTGGACCACCTTCGTCCACGCACCGGACGGGAGCCCGATGTATATGAATATGTTATGAAATGGCCTGACACCCAGATGTTCTTGACGAAGCTGCTGGATATGCTCCAGTTCCTCATTCCTTTATACCGCAAGGAAGGCAAGAGCCAGGTCGTCATCGGCATCGGCTGCACGGGAGGCAAGCACCGCTCCGTGGCCATAGCGGAATATCTCGGGCGGATGCTCGGCAGCAGCGAGACGGAGACGGTCCGGGTCAGCCATCGCGATGCTGACCGCGATCGCCCCTAAGGCGGGATGGCAATGGCAAGAAAAAGGTCCGCGGACCCGAAAAACCCCAAGATCGTCGTCATCGGAGGCGGCACGGGCCTGTCGGTCATGCTCCGGGGATTGAAGGAAAAGCCTCTCGACATCACGGCAATCGTCACCGTCGCCGACGACGGCGGCAGCTCCGGCGTGCTGCGAAGCGAGCTGCAGATGCCGCCTCCGGGCGACATCAGGAACGTGCTGATCGCGCTCGCGGACGTAGAGCCGCTGCTCTCCGAAATGCTTCAATACCGTTTCTCCAATGGAACCGGCTTGGCGGGGCACAGTCTGGGCAACCTGATGCTGGCGGCGATGACGGATATCTCCGGCGACTTCGTCACCGGCATCCGCGAGCTCAGCCGGGTGCTTGCCGTGCGCGGCACGGTGCTGCCGGCGTCCGACCAGTCGATCGTGCTCAAGGCGGAGCTCGAGGACGGATCGATCGTCGAAGGCGAGTCGAGCATCCCGCTGGCCGGCCAGCCGATCAAGCGGGTGTTCATCGAACCGCCGGACGTGGAGCCGCTCGAGGAGGCATGCCAGGCGATCCAGGAGGCGGATGCCATCCTGATCGGGCCGGGCAGCCTGTACACGAGCATCATCCCGAACCTGCTCGTGCCCAAGCTCGCCGAGTGCATCGTGCAGTCGAGCGCGATCAAGATTTTCATCTGCAACGTCATGACCCAGCCGGGAGAGACGGACGGCTACGCCGTGAGCGACCATCTGGAGGCGATCGAGCGCCATGTCGGCCACCAGCTGTTCGACTACATCATCGTCAACGACGGCGAGATTCCGCCGCAGGTGCAGGACCGCTATGCCGAGATGGGCGCCCAGGCGGTCCAGCTCGATCTCGACGAGGTGACGCGCCAAGGCTACAAGGTCATCGCCGATCGGCTCGTGCTGTTCCGCACCTATCTGCGTCATGACGCCGTGCGGCTGAGCCATCATATTTACCAGCTCGTCGACAGCTGGATGGACCGAAAGGGGTGAGAGAGAAGGATGTCCTTCGCCGCTCAAACGAAAAAAGAGCTGACGCTCGTCGAGAACCAGGACGCCTGCTGCGAGCAGGCGGAGCTTTCCGCGCTCATCCGCATGAACGGCTCGGTGCATCTGTCCAGCCGCAAGGTCATCCTTGACATCTCCACCGAGAACGCGGCCATCGCCCGGAGAATCTACAGCCTCATCAAGAAGCTGTTCGACGTGCATACGGAGCTGCTCGTGCGCAAGAAGATGCGGCTCAAGAAGAACAACGTCTACATCGTGCGGATTCCGGCGCGGGTGCAGGAGATCCTCAAGGAGCTGAACATCGTCTCCGAGGGCTTCATGTTCAACCAGGGCATCGACAAGGACATGATCCGAAAGCCATGCTGCAAGCGGGCCTACATGCGCGGCGCGTTCCTCGCCGGCGGCTCGGTCAACAACCCGGAGGGCTCGTCCTATCATCTGGAGATCGCCTGCATGTACGAGGAGCACTGCTCCGCGCTCGTCTCGCTGGCCAACAAGTTCGGACTCAACGCCCGGTGCATCGAGCGCAAGAAGGGCTTCGTCTTCTACATCAAGGAAGGCGAGAAGATCATCGAGCTGCTCAACATCATCGGCGCGCACCAAGCGCTGTTCAAGTTCGAGGATGTCCGGATCATGCGCGACATGCGCAACTCGGTCAACCGGATCGTCAACTGCGAGACGGCCAATCTCAACAAGACGATCGGCGCCGCGGTGCGGCAGATCGACAACATCCGGCTGTTGCAAAAGGAGATCGGACTCGAAAACCTGCCGGAGAAGCTGCGGGAGGTGGCGGAGATCCGGCTGCAGCATCCCGACATGAACCTCAAGGAAGTCGGTGAGATGCTCAAGGGCTCCGTCAGCAAGTCCGGGGTCAACCACCGCCTCCGCAAGATCGACGAGCTGGCCGAAAAAATCCGGGGAACCTGAACTTTCATGTTGCGCCGGCCGATGGTATAATGAAAGCAATTGTCACGCAAGGTAAGGTCCGTTCCACCCGGCGGCCCTTTGCACGAGCATGCCTCACGTTCGCCTTCCGGCGGCCATGCAGCAATGAATTAGGATTAGGGGGTACAGAGTTCATGACAAGACAACCCGTAGTCGTGAGACTGAAGACGGGTCTTCACGCAAGACCGGCCGCGCTCTTCGTCCAGGAAGCGAATAAATTCTCCTCCGAGATTTTTGTCGAGAAGGACGAGAAAAAAGTAAACGCCAAGTCCATCATGGGCATCATGAGCCTGGCCATCAGTTCCGGCACTGAAGTTCACATCAGTGCAGAAGGTTCGGACGCCGAGCAGGCTGTAAACGCTTTAGTATCGCTCGTCAGCAAGGAAGAGCTGGAGAACCAGTAGGCCTCGGCCTGCCGTTCCCCGAGCTATTTTCGCTGCGGCTCCCGAGGCTCCCATTCCGGGGGCTTTTTTTGCGTCGCGATCGACCTTGGGAGTGGCTCCGGTTTGCTTGCGGCTTGCATTGGGAATCCTAACCGGAACGTGCAACATTTTCTCTGGAGCAAGCGTTTCAAAGGACAAACCGAAACGGGAGGCGAAAGGATATGGGGAACAAACAAAGCATCGGCAAGCTGGCGGGCCAAGGCAAGGTGCTGCTGCTGGCGGTTGGCCTGACGGCAGGCTCGCTGCTGGCGCTGAACGGAGCCGGCGTGCTGAACTCGGGATCGAAGCCCGTCTATGCGGCGGAGCAAGGAGCGGCAATGGAGAATACGATCGCAGTGCAGGGCATAGGCAAGCTGTCGGTGGCGCCGGACATCGCGTATGTGACGGCAGGCGTGAACGTGACGGCGAAGACGGCGAAGGAAGCGCAGGCCGGAGCGGCCAAGCGGTATGACGCCGTCATCAAGATGCTCAAAGGGACTTACGGCCTGGCCGACAAGGATTTGAAGACGACGTCCTACTACGTGCAGCCGCAGTACAAGTATACGGAGAAGGAAGGCCAGGTGCTGACCGGCTACACGGCTACGCATGAGCTGAGCGTCTCCTGGCGCAGCATCGCCAAGACCGGGGAGCTGCTGGACAGCCTCGGCAACGCCGGGGCGAACCAGATCAGCGGTGTTTCCTTCGGCACGGAAAAGACCGACGCGTATACGAACGACGCGCTCAAGAAGGCGCTGGACAACGCGCGCGCGAAGGCGGAGTCGCTTGCCGCCGCGGCCGGCCGCTCGCTCGGTCCGGTCGTGAACATCACGGAGAACGGCGCGCAGGCGGTGCCGGTATTCCGCGAAATGGTGCAAATGAAAGCGACGGCGGACTCCGCCGCCTCGACCTCCGTCGAGCCGGGCCAGGTGGACGTGCAGGGCCAGCTGACGGTCGTGTACCAGCTGAAGTAAAGCTTCTCGGCGCTGCCGAGCGGCCTGGCGCCGCGCATGTCCGTGCGCGCGTCCGGGCCGCCGGGAAAGCGCCGAACGGCAATGCAAAGAGCCGCCTCTTCCCATGGGAAGAGGCGGCTCTTTTTGCCGATCGCGGCCTGGCTTACAGCTTCTCGATGACCTTGTCGACGAGACCGTACTCGCGTGCGGCTTCCGCGCTCATGAAGTAGTCGCGGTCGGTGTCCTTCTCGATGCGCTCCAGCGGCTGGCCGGAACGCTCGGCGAGGATATGGTTGAGCTTGTCGCGCATCTGGAGGATGCGGCGCGCGCGGATCTCGATGTCGCTGGCCTGGCCTTCGGCGCCGCCGAGCGGCTGATGGATCATGACCTCGCTGTTCGGCAGCGCGTAGCGCTTGCCCTTGGCGCCGGCCGTCAGCAGGAAGGCGCCCATCGAGGCGGCCATGCCGACGCAGATCGTCGAGACGTCAGGCTTGATGAACTGCATCGTGTCGTAAATCGCCATGCCGGAGGTGATGGAGCCGCCGGGGCTGTTGATGTAGATGGAAATGTCCTTCTCCGGGTCGTCGGCCGCGAGGAACAGCAGCTGGGCGATGACGGAGTTGGCGACCATGTCGTTGATGCCGGTACCGAGGAAGATGATGCGGTCCTTGAGCAGCCTCGAGTAGATGTCATAGGCGCGTTCGCCGCGATTGCTCTGCTCGATGACCATTGGCACGTAATTCATGTTCATGTGCAAGTCCCTCCTTATATCCTCATTAAGTAAGTTCGATGCAGATGCTGCTTTTTCATTCTACGATGATCGGTTTCTAAAGTCAAATTTGGTCAAAGAGGCCGGAGGCGAGTGCGGAGAGCCGGTTCAGTAGCCCATTTTAACCGGCTTGGCCGCCTCTTAAACGAGAATTGAAAACAAAAAAAGATCGCATCCTGGAAGGACGCGATCCCTTGTATCGGCAAAACAGCAGTTGAATGATTGGCGCGCCCGCTAGGAATCGAACCTAGATCTCAGGCTCCGGAGGCCTACGTCATATCCATTGGACCACGGGCGCATGTATGGCTGAAAAGCGTAACGTCTAAGATTGTATAACAGGCTGCCAGAAAAAGCAACACTATCCTGTCCAAGTCTCAAATGATTCGCTCTTCACGCCTGTACAGGAAAACATTTGGTCCGAAAGACCGTGTCGGCAACCGTTTTCAACGGGTAAAGGTCCCTTGCGGGGCTTTGGAAGAAGGAGTACAATGAGTATGTGGGACGTTTATTGAATAGCTGGGACGTTAATTGTCCCGGACGGATAGCTAACGAGTGGAGTTGGAGCGCTCATGCGCAGCCTTATTGATTTGCAGCGCCAGCTGGTGCCCGATCTGCTGGAGACGGTCCGGCTCCGCTATGCGATTCTCCATCAGGTGCTGGTGGCCGACATGATCGGCCGCCGCTCGCTCGCTTCGGCGCTCGGCATGACGGAGCGGGTGCTTCGGGCGGAGACTGACTTCCTCAAGGAGCAGGGCTTCCTGGAGATCAACGCCGCCGGGATGCGCGTCAGCCAGAGCGGCCGGCGGCTGCTGGAGGAGATGGAGCCGGTGCTGAGCGGGCTGCTCGGCCTGTCCAACCTGGAGGAGCAGCTGCGGGCGCGCTTCGGCCTGAGCAAGGTCGTCATCGTGCCGGGCGACTCCGACCTCTCCGCCAGCACCAAGCGGGAGCTCGGCCGCGCCGGCGCCTCGGCCTTGCTGGGGCAGCTGCGGGAGGGCGACGTCATCGCCGTCACCGGCGGCTCGACGCTGGCTCAGGTGGCGGGCCATCTGACCTCGCCCGTCCCGCATCCGAGCAATCTGTTCGTGCCGGCCCGGGGCGGACTGGGGGAGAGCCTGGAGTACCAGGCGAGCACGATCGTCTCGGCGATGGCCAAGCGCACCGGCGCGCAGTACCGGATGCTGCACGTGCCGGACCATCTGAGCGAGGAGGCCTACACGAGCCTCATGCACGAGCCCGGCGTCAAGGAGATCGTCGGCGTCATCCGCAGCGCGCGCATCGTCATCCACGGCATCGGCGACGCGATGACGATGGCGCGGCGCCGGCAGGCCGAGGCGGGCGTCGTCGAGGAGCTCCGCCAGGAGGGCGCGCTCGCCGAGGCCTGGGGCTACTACTTCGACCGGGCCGGCTCCGTCGTGCACAAGATGCCGACGGCCGGCATCCGGCTCGAGGACATCATGACGACCGAGGTCGTCATCGCCGTCGCCGGCGGCAAGTCCAAGGCGGAGGCGATCGCGGCGGTGCTGCGCTTCGGCCACGAGGACGTGCTCGTGACCGACGAGGCGGCCGCGCTCGAGATCGCCGCGATGGCGGATTAGGACCGCGGCCCGCGATCAGGGCCGCCCAGACAAGCGGCATTACGGCGAAGCGGGCTCTGCGCCTGACAGGGGCAGGGCCGAGCGCTTCGCGTTGATAGGATCATGCAGAACCATCACCTAATTTCAGGAGGTTTTCAACCATGGTAAAAGTTGGTATTAACGGATTCGGACGTATCGGACGCAACGTATTCCGCGCAGCTCTGAACAGCAGCGAAGTTCAAATCGTCGCCGTCAACGACCTGACCGACACGAAAACGCTGGCTCACCTGCTTAAATATGACACGACGCACGGCGTTCTGGACGCGACCGTCGAAGCCAAAGAAGGCGCGCTGATCGTCAACGGCCGCGAGATCAAAGTCTTTGCCGAGCGCAACCCGGAAAACCTGCCTTGGTCCTCCGTCGGCGCTGAGATCGTCGTCGAGTCCACGGGCATCTTCACGGCGAAGGAAAAAGCCGAGCTTCACCTCAAAGGCGGAGCGAAGAAAGTCATCATCTCCGCTCCGGCGACGAACGAAGACATCACGATCGTCATGGGCGTCAACGAAGAGAAATACGACGCGGCTTCCCACACGGTCATCTCCAACGCTTCCTGCACGACGAACTGCCTGGCGCCGTTCGCCAAAGTCCTCAACGACAAGTTCGGCATCGTCAAAGGCATGATGACGACGGTCCACTCCTACACGAACGACCAGTCCGTGCTGGACGTGCCGCACAAGGACCTGCGCCGCGCCCGCGCTGCCGCAGAGAACATCATTCCTTCCTCGACGGGCGCTGCCAAAGCCGTCTCCCTCGTTCTGCCTGAGCTGAAAGGCAAGCTGAACGGCATGGCGATGCGCGTGCCGACGAAAAACGTTTCCGTAACGGACCTCGTCGCGGAAGTCAAAGGCAACGTCACGGTCGAAGAAGTCAACGCAGCCCTGAAAGAAGCGGCTGAAGGCCCGCTGAAAGGCATCCTGTACTTCTCCGAAGAGCCGCTCGTATCGAGCGACTACAACGGCAACCCGGCTTCCTCCACGATCGATGGCCTGTCCACGATGGTCGTCGAAGGCAACATGGTCAAAGTCGTCTCCTGGTACGACAACGAGTGGGGCTACTCCAACCGCGTCATCGACCTGGCGGCTTACATCGCCTCCAAAGGCCTGTAAGAAGCGGCGCTTAACTGCATAGACAGCGGTAAGGTTAAAGAGGAGAGGCGAGCGTTTCGTTCTCCTCTTTAACGATGTTTAACCCATAGAAACCATATATCGGGAGGGCGAGCAGCTGTGAGCAAAAAAAGTGTTCGTGATGTGGAAGTAGCAGGAAAGCGCGTCTTCGTGCGCGTCGATTTCAACGTGCCGATGGAAGACGGAGCGATCACCGACGATACGCGGATCCGCGAGACGCTGCCGACGGTCAAGCATCTGATCGAGGGCGGCGCGCGCGTCATCCTGGCGGCCCACTTCGGCCGTCCGGGCGGCGAAGTCAAGGAAGAGCTGCGTCTGACTCCGGTCGCGGCCCGTCTGTCCGAGCTGCTCGGCAAGCCGGTCGCCAAGGCGGACGACACGGCCGGACCGGACGCGCAGGCGAAAGCCGCCGCGCTGCAGGACGGCGACGTGCTGCTCCTGGAGAATACGCGCTTCAACGCCGGCGAGGAAAGCAACGATCCGGAGTTCGCCAAGCAGCTGGCCTCCCTGGCCGACCTGTACGTCAACGACGCGTTCGGCGCCGCTCACCGCGCGCATGCTTCCACGGAAGGCATCGCTCATCTGCTCCCGGCCGTATCCGGCCTGCTGATGGAGAAGGAGCTGGACGTGCTCGGCAAGGCGCTGAACAACCCGGAGCGCCCGTTCACCGCGATCGTCGGCGGCTCCAAGGTGAAGGACAAGATCGACGTCATCAACAAGATGATCGAGATCGCGGACAACATCATCATCGGCGGCGGCCTGAGCTACACGTTCTTCAAGGCTCAAGGCCATGAGATCGGCCAGTCGCTCGTCGACAACTCCAAGCTGGACCTGGCGCTCGAGTTCATCGAGAAGGCCAAGAAGCTCGGCAAGAACTTCCTGCTGCCGGTCGACATCGTCGTCACCGACGAGTTCAGCAAGGATGCCAACACGAACATCGTCGGCGTCGACGGCATCCCGTCCGACTGGGAAGGCATCGATATCGGGCCGAAGACGCGCGAGCTGTACGCGAGCGTCATCCGGGATTCCAAGCTGGTCGTCTGGAACGGACCGATGGGCGTGTTCGAGATCGAGCCGTTCTCCCACGGCACCCGCGCCGTCGCCCAGGCTTGCGCCGATACGGCGGGCTACACGGTCATCGGCGGCGGCGATTCCGCTGCGGCGGCCGAGAAGTTCGGCCTGGCCGACAAGATGGACCACATCTCCACCGGCGGCGGAGCATCCCTCGAATTCATGGAAGGCAAAGCCCTCCCGGGCGTTGTCGCCCTCAACGACAAGTAGAGAGGAGAATGACCTATGGCTAGAACCCCGATCATCGCAGGCAACTGGAAAATGTTCAAGACCGTCTCCGAGGCGGTCTCCTTCTTCAACGAAGCGAAAGGCGGCGCTGAGGTCGAAGGCGTCGAGAGCGTCATCTGCGCTCCGTTCACGACCCTCCCGGCCCTCGTGGAAGCGGCCAAAGGGACCAAGATCGCCATCGGCGCGCAGAACCTGCACTTCGAGGACAACGGCGCGTATACGGGCGAAGTCTCCGGCGTCATGCTGGCCGATCTCGGCGTGAAGTACGTCATCGTCGGCCACTCCGAGCGCCGCGCGTACTTCGGCGAGACGGACGAGATCGTCAACAAGAAGGTCGCGGCGGCGTTCAAGCACGGCCTGACTCCGATCCTGTGCGTCGGCGAGAAGCTGGAAGAGCGCGAAGCCGGCGAGACCAAAAACGTCTGCAAGGTGCAGACGGAGGGCGGCCTGAAAGGCCTGACGGCGGAGCAGGCGGCCGAGACCGTCATCGCTTACGAGCCGATCTGGGCGATCGGCACGGGCAAGTCGTCCACGGCCGAGGATGCCGAGGACGTCATCGCCTACATCCGCGAGGTCGTCGCCGGCCTGTACGATCAGGCGACGGCGGACGCGGTCCGCATCCAGTACGGCGGCAGCGTGAAGCCGGCCAACGTCAAGGAATACCTGGGCCAGGCGAACATCGACGGCGCGCTCGTCGGCGGAGCCAGCCTGGAGCCGGCTTCCTACATTGCCCTCGTCGAGGGGGCGAAGTAAGATGGCTCCAAAACCGGTCGCGCTCATCATCATGGACGGATTCGGCCTTCGCAGCGACATCGTCGGCAATGCCGTCGCGCAGGCGAACAAGCCGAACTATGACCGCTTCCTGGCGGAATATCCGAACACGACGCTGACCGCTTGCGGCGAGGCGGTCGGCCTGCCGGAGGGCCAGATGGGCAACTCCGAGGTCGGCCACTTGAACATCGGCGCCGGCCGCATCGTCTACCAGGATCTGACCCGCATCACCAAGTCGATCCGCGACGGCGAGTTCTACGACAACGACACGCTGATCGGCGCCGTGCGCCATGCCAAGCTGAACAGCAAGAAGCTGCATCTGTACGGCCTCGTCAGCGACGGCGGGGTGCACAGCCACATCGCGCATCTGTTCGCGCTGCTGGAGCTGGCCAAGAAGGAAGGGCTGGAGCAGGTGTACATCCATGCCTTCCTCGACGGCCGCGATGTGGCCCCGGACAGCGCGGTCGGCTATCTGACGCAGCTTCAGGCCAAGATCGAGGAGCTCGGCATCGGCCGCATCGCGACCGTGCAGGGCCGCTACTACGCGATGGACCGCGACAAGCGCTGGGAGCGCGTCGAGAAGTCCTACCGCGCGATGGTGTACGGAGACGGACCTCGCTACGTCGATCCGATCCAGGCCGTGCGCGAGTCGTACGAGAAGTCCGTCTTCGACGAGTTCGTCATGCCGACGGTCATCACCGGCGGAGACGGCCTGCCGGTGGCGCTGGTCGAGTCCGAGGACGCGGTCGTGTTCTTCAACTTCCGTCCGGACCGGGCCATCCAGCTGTCGCAGGTGTTCACCAACGAAGACTTCCGCGGCTTCGACCGCGGGGACAACGCTCCGTCCAACCTGTACTTCGTCTGCCTGACGCTGTTCAGCGAGACGGTCGGCGGCTTCGTCGCCTACAAGCCCAAAAACCTCGACAACACGTTCGGCGAGGTGCTCGTCCAGAACGGCAAGACGCAGCTGCGCATCGCCGAGACGGAAAAGTATCCGCATGTGACGTTCTTCTTCAGCGGCGGCCGCGACCAGGAGCTGCCGGGCGAGACGCGCGTGCTCATCAACTCGCCTAAGGTCGCCACCTACGACCTCAAGCCGGAGATGAGCGCCTACGAGGTGGCCGACGCCGCCGTGCGCGAGATCAACTCGGACAAGCATGACGCGATCATCCTGAACTTCGCCAACCCCGACATGGTCGGCCACTCCGGCATGCTGGAGCCGACGATCAAGGCGGTCGAGGCGACGGACGAATGCATGGGCCGCGTCGTCGACGCGGTGCTCGCCAAGGGCGGCGTCGTGCTCATCACGGCCGACCACGGCAACGCCGACATGGTCATCGGACCGGACGGACGTCCGTTCACCGCGCATACGACCAATCCGGTGCCGCTGATCGTCACCCAGAAGGGCGCGCAGCTGCGCGAGGGCGGCATCCTGGCCGACATCGCGCCGACGCTGCTCGACCTGCTGGAGCTGCCCAAGCCGGCCGAGATGACCGGCCTGAGCCTGATCCGCAAGGGCTGACGGCGGGGCCAGCCGGCATGAGCGGCGGGCAACCCGGACAAGCAGGACATCTTCAACGTGCTGGCTCCCGCAGGTCCACCAGGCCCCTTGCCTTCGAGCTCTGAGGGGCGCCCCGTCTGTGCCGGGCGCTCCGCACTCGTGCGGGACGTTCCAATCGGTTATACTGGTTAAAGCTTGCCACACCCGGGCGGAAGCCCGCTCTACCCCATTTTCTGAAGGAGTGTTCAAACTATGTCTATCATCGTTGACGTATACGCACGCGAAGTGCTCGACTCCCGCGGCAACCCGACGGTCGAAGTCGAAGTATCCCTCGAGTCCGGCGGCAAAGGCCGCGCCATCGTTCCGTCCGGCGCATCCACCGGCGCCTACGAAGCCGTAGAGCTTCGCGACGGCGACAAAGGCCGCTACCTCGGCAAAGGCGTGCTCAAGGCCGTCGAGAACGTGAACACGCTGATCGCTCCGGAAATCATCGGCCTCGACGCGCTGGATCAAGTGCTGATCGACCGCAAGATGATCGAGCTGGACGGCACGCACAACAAAGGCAAGCTGGGCGCGAACGCGATCCTGGCTGTATCCATGGCGGTAGCCCGCGCGGCTGCCGACGCTCTGGACGTGCCTCTGTACACGTACCTGGGCGGATTCAACGCCAAGGTGCTGCCGGTGCCGATGATGAACATCATCAACGGCGGCGAGCATGCCGACAACAACGTCGACGTGCAGGAGTTCATGGTGCTGCCGGTCGGCGCGGAAAGCTTCAAGGAAGCGCTGCGCATCGGCGCGGAAATCTTCCATAACCTCAAGTCCGTCCTCAAGGACAAAGGCCTGAACACGGCGGTCGGCGACGAAGGCGGCTTCGCGCCGAACCTCGGCTCCAACGAAGAGGCGATCACGACGATCATCTCCGCCATCGAGCGCGCGGGCTACAAGCCGGGCGTCGACGTCTTCCTCGGCATGGACGTCGCTTCCACCGAGTTCTACAAGGACGGCAAGTACCACCTCGAGGGCGAAGGCAAGTCCTACACGTCCGCCGAATTCGTCGACCTGCTCGCCGAGTGGGCGGACAAGTACCCGATCATCACGATCGAGGACGGCTGCTCCGAGGACGACTGGGAAGGCTGGAAGCTGCTCACCGACAAGCTGGGCGGCAAAGTGCAGCTCGTCGGCGACGACCTGTTCGTGACGAACACCGAGCGCCTCTCCGACGGCATCGACAAAGGCGTGGGCAACTCCATCCTCGTCAAGGTCAACCAGATCGGCTCCCTGACCGAGACGTTCGACGCGATCGAAATGGCGAAGCGCGCCGGCTACACGGCCGTCATCTCCCACCGCTCCGGCGAGAGCGAGGACAGCACGATCGCCGACATCGCCGTCGCGACCAATGCCGGCCAGATCAAGACGGGCGCTCCGTCCCGTACGGACCGCGTCGCCAAGTACAACCAGCTGCTCCGCATCGAGGACCAGCTCGGCTCTACGGCCCAGTACGCCGGCCGCAGCGCGTTCTACAACCTCAAGAACTTCAAGAAATAGGTTATGCCCGATCCTGCCCGCCATCCTGCGGGCAGGATCTTTTTATTAGGTTGTGTTAGGCCAAAATCACAAACAAACGGCGCAAAAACCGCCCTAGCACCGAAACGGATGAAACCGCTATACTTGACCCAAGCTAGACGAATCTATCGAACAGGCGGTGGGAAGCGATGGCAAAACCTCAAGTCGGACTGCAGCTGTACACGCTGCGCGACCAGACGGAAAAGGACTTTCTCGGCACGATCCGCAAGGTAGCCGACATGGGCTATGAATACGTCGAATTCGCGGGCTACTTCAACACGAGTCCGGAGGATCTGAACCAGGTGCTGAAGGAGACGGGCATTACGGCCGTATCCGCGCATGTCGGCCTGAACTTCAACGATCCGGACAAGATGGTGTCGGACCTGGCGGAGCAGATTGAATACGCAAAGGCGATCGGCCTCAAGTACCTCGTCACGCCGTGGGCTCCGCTGCCGGAAAATCCGCAGATGGAAGACGTGGACAGCCTCGCCTCGACGCTGGAGAAGGCGGGCCGCCAGGTGACGGAGGCCGGGCTGGTCTACGGCTACCACAACCATGACTTCGAGTTCAAGAAAGTAGACGGAACGCCGGTCATCGACCTGCTGCTGGAGCGGATTCCCGCCGATCTGATGATGATGGAATTCGACCTCGGCTGGGTCCATATGGGCGGCCAATCGCCGGTCGAGTATGTGAGGCGCTATGCGGGACGCACGCCGATCGCGCATCTGAAGGACTTTGGAATCGGACGCCGCGACACCGAGGTCGGCAGCGGCTCGGTCGAGTTCGATCCCGTATTCGACATCGCCGAGGAAGCCGGCATCGAGTACTTCATCGTGGAGCAGGAAGAGTTCGCCGGCTCCTCGATCGAGAGCGCCAAGCTGAGCCTGGATTACCTGCGCGGCAAAGGCTACTAGCTCAAAAGCCCCGGCGGGCGGCCGGTTCCGTCGCCTTGGCCCCGAGCCAGGGCCGGAACATAGCCCGTTCGGACCTTGGCGGTCCGGACGGGCTTTTTCGGCGTCAAGGAGGCGCTTGTTTCCTCAGGCCAGGCTATGGTACAATAAAATCGCTGTTTATGATTTGGTTTTGCCCATGCAAGCCGCTTGCTGGCCGCAGGAGACGGCCTGCATGTGCAAAACTCATAGCGGCAGGCAGCCGGGAGGCTGTACGAAGGCTGGGAGGTAACGAACGCATGGATATTTTCCTGAAGATTCTGCTCGTGATTTTTTCCCTCGGACTGATTGCGGTAGTTCTGCTGCAAAAGGGTAAGAGCGCTGGCCTCTCCGGAGCGATTTCCGGCGGAGCGGAGCATCTGTTCGGCAAGCAGAAGGCACGCGGCCTGGACCTGTTCCTGCAGCGGCTGACCATCGGGCTCGCCGCTGGATTCTTCATCGTCGCGCTGCTGGTCGCCTACCTGAAATAGCACGGAATACAGCCTTGAGGAAGCGGGGGAATCCCCGCTTTTTCTTTATATCCTGGAAGGCCAGCGGTTGATGACGCCCGAATTCGTGTATACTATCAAGGAGATAGAAGTGGCTGGATCTGCCAGGATAGCGGACGGGTCCTTACGGCACGAGGTGAGAAGGAGAACATGACCATCGAACATCAAACATTGCTCGACTTGATGAACCAGCCGGCGTACAAGCCGATGACGTATCAAGAACTGGAACGGCAGCTCGGCATCGACAACGCTTCCGATTTCAAGGCGTTCCTGAAGCTGCTCAATGAGCTGGAGGAGCAAGGCTCGATCCTCCGCAACGATGCGGGCGCCTACGGGCTGCCGCAGCACATGGACCTGCTCAAGGGCCGGCTGCAAGTGCATGCCAAGGGATTCGCGTTCCTGCTGCCTGAGGACAAGACCCATCCCGACGTCTATATCGGGGCCAACGATCTGAACACCGGCATGAACGGAGATACCGTGCTTGTCCGCGTCCAGACTCGCGGACCCGGGGGCGGACGGATGGAAGGCGAGGTCGTCCGGATCGCCGAGAGGGCGGTCAAGCAGTTCGTCGGCACGTTCGAGAGCCATGAGAGCTTCGGCTTCGTGTCTCCGGACGACAAGCGGCTCGGACGCGACATCTTCATCCCGCAAGGCTCGTTCGGCGGAGCGGTGACGGGCATGAAGGTCGTCGTCGACATCACGCACTACCCGCAAGGCCGCGCCGCCGCTCAGGGCGAGGTCGTCGAGGTGCTCGGGCACAAGAACGATCCCGGCGTCGACATCCTGTCCATCATCCGCAAGCATCAGCTGCCGGAGGGCTTCCCCGACGACGTGCTGGCCGAGGCCGAAGCGGCGCCCGACTCCATCACGGAGGAGGAGATCGTCAGCCAAGGCCGGCGGGACCTGCGCGGCAAGACGATCGTCACGATCGACGGCGAGGACGCCAAGGACCTCGACGACGCGGTCAACATCGAGCGGCTGCCCAACGGCAACTACCTGCTCGGCGTCCATATCGCCGACGTCAGCTACTACGTCCGCGAGCGCAGCGCGCTCGACCAGGAAGCATACCGCCGCGGCACGAGCGTCTATTTGACCGACCGCGTCATTCCGATGCTTCCGCATCGGCTGTCCAACGGCATCTGCTCGCTGCATCCCCAGGTCGACCGCCTGACGATGAGCTGCGAGATGGAGTTCGACGCGTCGACGCTGAAGCGCGTGCGCCACGACATCTTCACGAGCGTCATCCGCTCCAAGGAGCGCATGTCGTATACGAACGTGCGCAAGATCCTCACTCCGGTGGAGCCGGAGGACGAGGCCGCGGAGCCTGTTCTGGCGCAAGAGCATCAGGAGCCGTTGAAAGCGCCTCAGACGGACTTCGCGTCCGACGAGGCGGAGCTCGATCCGAGCCTGAGCGCGCCGGCGGAGAAGCTGCCGCCGGGCGGGATGGGCACGATCGTAGCCGACGACGACGGCGGCGTGCCTCGCCATGCGGACGATGAAGACGAGGAGCCGATTGCCGGCGCCTCGACGGACGAGGACGAGGATGAGGACGTGCGCCAGCCGGAGCGGTTGAGCCGGCCGACAGACATGGGCCTGATCGTTCCCGGCGGCGATGCCGGCAGCCCGGGCGAGGACACCGACGAGGAGTTCGCGTCGGATGACGAGGCCGGCGCATCCGGCGTCCAGTCGGACGACGGCGAGCCGTATCCGCTGCGCGGCGCCGGCGCCGGCGGGCCGACCCGCTCGCGCGAATCGGACAACCCGTGGATGGCTCAGGAAGCCCAGCCGGTCATCAACAACAAGCCGATCCGCAAGGCAGAAAAGGCGCGTACCCGGCAGGAGGACTTCGACCAGCTGGACGCCTTTGCCGGCGCGCAGGCTGCCGAATCCCAGCCGACGGAGACGGAGGCCGAGCGCGAAGCGCGGCTCGCCGCCGAGCGCCAGGATCGCGCCGAGCGGCGCGCGGAGCGCGAGCAGCTGCTGGAGCGCTATGCCGAGCTCGTGCCGACCTTCCAGCTGATGGAGGAGCTCGCGATGAAGCTCCGCCGCCAGCGGATGAAGCGCGGCGCGATCGACTTCGACTTCTCGGAGTCCAAGATCCTCGTGGACGAGGAAGGCAAGCCGACCGACATCATCAAGCGCGAGCGCACGATTGCCGAGATGGTGATCGAGGAGTTCATGCTGGCGGCCAACGAGACGGTGTCCGAGCACTTCTTCTGGCTCAAGGTGCCGTTCCTCTACCGGGTGCACGAGAATCCGGAGGGCGAGAAGCTGATGACGTTCATCCAGATCGCCTCCAACTTCGGCTACTCGGTCCGCGGCAAGAACAACACGGTCCATCCCAAGGCGCTGCAGTCGCTGCTCGAGGAGATCAAGGGCACCAAGGAAGAAACGGTGCTCTCCACGATGATGCTGCGCTCGATGAAGCAGGCGCGCTACGACGCCGAGAGCCTCGGCCACTACGGCCTGGCGGCGGAGTACTACAGCCACTTCACGTCGCCGATCCGGCGCTATCCCGACCTGGTCATCCACCGGGTCATCCGCGAGGTGCTGGAGAGCGGCGGCACGCTGTCCGAAGCCCGCATCGAGGCGCTTGCCGCCCGCATGCCGGACATCGCCCAGCAGTCGTCGGAGCGTGAGCGCGTGGCCGTCGACGCCGAGCGGGACACGGACCAGCTCAAGAAATGCGAGTTTATGCTCGATAAAGTAGGAGAAGAGTTCACGGGCCTCATCAGCAGCGTGACCGGCTTCGGAATTTTCGTGGAGCTGCCGAACACGGTAGAAGGTCTCATCAGGCTGAGCAGCCTGAACGACGACTACTACCACTTTGACGATCAGCAGATGATCCTCATCGGTGAGCGCACCTCCAACATGTATCGCATCGGAGACGAGGTGAAAGTGCGCGTGGAGCGGGTAGATATGGATGACCATCAGATTGACTTCGCGATGGTCGAAGGAGGCTCGCGCGGAGCCGCTCAAGGAAGCGGAGCGCGCGGGAAGGGCCGCGGAGCCAAAGGGCGCCGCGGCAAGGAAGCCGCCGGCCGTGCAGGCGGCCAGCAAGGCGGCGCAGCCGCCGGGCGCGCCGGCGCAGGCGGCCGATCCGCCGCGCAGGGCGGCGGATCGACGGCAGCGCCGGCGAGCGGCGCGCGTCCGAGCGCGCAGCGCGGACGCGGAGCCGGCGAAGCCGGCGGCCGCGGCCCGGGCGGAGCCGGGCGCGGTCCTCGCGGGGGCGGCGGCGGCAGAGGCCGCCGCGACAGCGGGTTCGGCCCCAACGGCTGGCGGGGCAGCATGCCGGAGGACATCCCGAACGTGCGGGATGACAACCCTTGGAGCGTGCGCGAGGGCGGCAAGACCGAGAGCACGAAGCGCACGGACATGTGGGGCTTGCCGGTGCCGCCGGCCAGCCTCGGCAATCGCGGCGGGCGCCCGGGCGCAGGCCCGTCGGCCGACCGCAGCCGCGGACGCGGGCCGTCTCCGGACGGCGCGCCGCGCGGCGGCCGTCCCAAGGGCGGACGCGGTCCGACGATCAGCGGCGCTTCCGCAGCGGATGGCCAGCAGGCGTCGGCAGGCGTGCTGCAGGAGCAGGTCTCCGGCGGAGCCAAGGCGAAGCGCAAGCGCCGCAAGGGCAGCAGCACGGCGCCGTCCATCCGCGAAGTGACGCGGGCGGACATCGCCGATCTGTTCCGGGACATGGATCCGGAATCGCGCGCTTCCGTCACGCCGGACGCGCCTGCAGCCGCCGAGGGCGGCTCCAAGCGCAGCCGTTCGCGCCGCAAGAAGAACAAGGGCGCCGCAGGCACGCCGCCGGTGAGCGGCGGCGATGCGGGAGTCAATCCGAATTCCGCGCCTCAGGGCGGCTCCGGTCCGGATTCGGCGGAGTAGCCTAATCAGCGCAGCAGACATGGACAGGGATTGCCGATCCGGCAATCCCTGTTTTCGACGAAAGGAGGAGATCGAGGTATGGCCAAGAACAAAGATCAATCGCAAAAGCCGCTTGCCCAGAACAAGAAGGCCTCGCATGACTACTTCATCGAAGAGACGTATGAAGCCGGCATGGTGCTCATGGGCACGGAGATCAAGTCGTTGCGTACCGGCCGCGCCAATCTGAACGATGCCTTTGCCACTGTCCGTAACGGGGAGATATTTCTGAACAACCTGCATATCAGCCCGTTCGAGCAGGGCAACCGGCATAACCCGACCGATCCGACGCGGGCCCGCAAGCTGCTGCTGCACAAGGCGCAGATCGCCAAGCTGTTCGGGCAGTCCAAGCAGGAAGGCTACTCGATCGTGCCGCTCAAGATTTACGTGCGCAACGGCTACGCCAAGATCCTGATCGGACTCGGCAAGGGCAAGAAGCAGTACGACAAGCGCGAGTCCGCCGCCAAGCGGGATGCCCAGCGCGACATCCAGCGGGCGCTCCGCGAGAAGCAAAAGGTGGCTCGCTAGCGGGGGCGCCAAGCCGTAGAGCAAGCAAGAGGATCGGCATCGGAGAGCGGGCGGTTGATGGGCCGGCTTGCGTGCAGAAGCGTACTTTCGGATGTCATCAAGCGTTGCTAGCTCATCCCGCTTGGTCTGGCTTCCAGCGATTCGCTTCGCTTTTTCCGATTCACCTGTGGTATACTAGGGGTATCAAGTTACGTTGGCTTTGAATGTGCAATGCTGTGCGATGATCTCGCTCAGTCCTTGCGCTTCGGACCGCCGCGCGGCTGCTGCAGCTTAGGTGCATGCGCCGGCAGGACGGATCTGTCCGGGGGCGTTTATGGATTCGACGGGGGTAGTTCGAGCATGGGTTGCGGGTAGTGGGGACGCGTCCGCTTTATCAACGCTAAAGCCTATTAAATGGCAACCAACGTACAACTTTAGCAGCAGCCTAAGAAACTGTATGCTAAGCTCCTCTCCAGCATCGCCTATGTGCCGGATGTAGGGGCTCACCCTTAGTAGGCTACGCTGTTCGGTCTCCGCCTGGGGTCGGCAGAAGAAGACAATCAGGCTGACCTGTAGAATAGCCGGTTACGGGGCGCTTCTGCAGGTGACATCAAATCCGTGACTACACCCGTAGATGCCTATGTGCCGTTGCCTTCGGACAGGGGTTCAAATCCCCTCGCCTCCATTAAAAGAAAACCCACAACCTGAAAAGGTTGTGGGTTTTTGCTTTTTTCTATGAAGATAGGGACTCTTACGTAACTGGAGACGGCAGCTCTTTGCTGAGAGGTGAGGCCATGATGTCTGGCATTGGAGAGTCGGCTGAGCATGCAAATCCTCATCGCTGAGGACGACAAATGGCTGACTCGAGCCATCCAGCTTCGTGACTGCTGCTTGTTCGCCTGGACCGCAAGGCTAATCATCGCTATACAAATGGAATGCCGACCCGAGCAGGACTTGCCGTGCGGAACACGAATTCATGGGTATTCATTTCGCGAAAGGCGAGGTGTAGTCCATGCATGAGCTGCGCCGGAAGCTGCCCGGAAGCGGATTATTCTCGCTCCGCAAGCGGATTTTGCTGGTTCTGATTATCGGCTTCGCCGGCTTCGCCATCCTGATGGCGTCGGTCTCCTACAATGCGATCTATACGATGCAGCATGACAAGATCGAGACCTCCATGGCGTTCAACCTGTATCAGCAGACGTCCAAGCTGGACCAGACCTACGCCTATCTGCTGCAGGTCACGCAGCAGATGATGCCGGAGGGCACGGTCGGGAACCTGATGGAGTCGTACCTGGCGGCGCCGGATTCCTACCATGAGCTGCTCCTCTCTCGCGACATCGCGTACAATATCGGACTGGTCACCTTTTCCAACCCCGCCATCGAGCTGGTCATGTACTACAACGAGGAGCGGGACAAGGCCTCGTACTCCAATCTGCCGCTGCGCGAGAGCTTCGACCTGGACTCCCTGCCCGACACAGCCGGCATGAACGGGCTGAAGTACCAGTCGCCGCATCTGTCGATGTGCCGCTTCAGCGACGACCTGGTCGTCTCGGTGACGAGGGAGGTCCAGTTCTCCGACGGGAGCAAGCGAATCATCTATGTCGAGGCCAGGTCCGATGTGGCCAAAGACATGAATGCGCTTGCCTACGGGCTGAATCTTCCCTATACGCTCGCCTTCACCGATCCGAACGACGTCGTCACCTACAGCAGCAACCCTTCGGCCTACGAGGCTGGGCAGAGCCTGGCGCTGTCCGGCCGCGCGGGGATGGACGGCGGCTATGTCTGGAACCGCCTGGAGGGAGGCTACGGCTATGGCCTGACGCTGCTGCTCCCTGCCTCCAGCTACAACCGCGAGCTGTACACGTGGAAAAATCATATGTATGGCATCCTGGCCGTCGCCCTGCTGATGATGCTCCTGCTCACGCTGCTGCTGCGCAGGCTGTTCAATCGGCCGTTCTTCCTGATCGAAAAGGAGATGAGGACGTTCGGCAAAGGCTACATGGGGACCCGGACGGTCCGGACGGGCATCCTGGAGTTCGACCGGATCTTCGGCCAGTTCACCATCATGAAGCGGCAGATCCAGCAGCTGATGCTGGAGGCGGAGCAAAAGGAGAAGCGGCGGCATCAGCTGGAGCTGGAGAAGCTCGCCAGCCAGATCAACCCCCATTTCCTCATGAACACGCTGAACTCCGTGCGCTGGCTGGCGCTGCTGCACAAGCAGGCGGAGATCGAGAGGTTCGTCACGGCGCTGATCGCGCTGCTCAGCTACAACCTGGGCAAGTCGACCGAGCCGGCGACGCTCCGATCCGAGCTTCAAGTCATGGCGACGTACCTGGAGCTGCAGCAGATGCGCTACGACTTCGAGGTGAGGCTGGATGTTGTCGAAGGCAGCTATCTCGACGGTCCCGTCGCCCGCTTCATCCTGCAGCCGATCGTGGAGAACGCCGTCTGCCACGGCATCGACGACAACGGGAGGCTGGACATCGTCGTCCGTCCCGATCCTTCGGCAGGGACAGTCGCCATCGTCATCCGCGACGACGGCAAGGGCCTGAGCCGAGAGACGCTGGAGCTGCTGCAGCGCGGGACGCCGGACGAGCGGCAGGAGGGATGGGGCATCGGACTGCGATACGTCCGCTCGATGCTGGAAGCGCACTACGGCTTCAAGGCCCGTCTTACGATCGACAGCTGTCCGAACCAGGGCACGACGGTAACGCTGGTGCTGCCCGACTCACGTTCACAAGCAAAGGAGAGAGCGATATGATCCGGGTGCTGATCGTCGACGATGACAAGCTCGCGCGGAAAGGCCTGATCTCCATCCTGCCCTGGTCCAGCCAGGGCATGACGGTCGTTGGAGAAGCGGCGAACGGCGCGAAGGCGCTGGAGTTCATGGAGCGGCAGGAGGTGGATTTGCTGTTCGTCGACCTCTCCATGCCGGTCCTGTCCGGCTTGGAGCTGCTGCGTATCGTCCAGCGCCGATTCCCGAGCGTGCGCTCGGTCGTGCTGTCGTTCCACGAGGAGTTCGAAAACGTGCAGGCGGCATACCGGATGGGCGTGCTGGACTACCTGTCCAAGGTTCGGCTGGAGTCCGAAGACGACGAGCAGATTCTGCGGCGCATCCGCGAACGGCTCGCAAGCGAGCCGCCGCGTTCTGCCGGCGAGGCGGCCGCGAACAGTGCGGCAGGGTCGGAGGCCGGCCCTGCGGACATGGCGGAACGGCCTGCAGGCGCAGGCTCCGCCTCCGGGCCCGCGACTGCTCCGGCCGACTCGTCACCCGTCGCCGCTCTGCAGGCGGCGAGACCCGGCGGCGCCCCGCGTCCTGCGGAGGAGGACTGGGCCGCGATCGAGGCCGAGTGGCGTTCGATGCACTGGCTGTACAGCGAAGCGCGGTTCCAGCGCCTATGCAAGCGGACGGCGGAGGCCGGGGCGTCTGTACCCCGGCTCGCAGGACTCTTGCAGCGCATCGCCGCTCCGCTGGAGACGATCCATGCGCCGGACTTCGGGCGCCTGGCGGAAGCAGGCGACATCGCCGCCGCCCTGCAGTGGATGCGCGACTGCCGATCGCGCATCTACGCTCATGTCGCGGCGGCCTCCGACTGCGCCACGACGATGGAAAGCATGCTGAAGGCGGTGCTGTTCATCCGGGAAAGGTCGTCCGAGGCACTGCATGCCGAAGCGGCGGCCGAGCATGTGCATATGAGCCGCAGCTACTTTTGCCAATGCTTCAAGAAGTGGACGGGCATGACGTTCCATGAGTATGTGCGGCAGGAGCGGATCAGCGCCGCCGAAAGGCTGCTGTGCGAGACGAACCGCTCCATCGGCTGGATCGCCCATTCGGTCGGTTACAGCGATGCCAAATATTTTTCCCAGCTGTTCCACGAGCAGACCTCGCTGCTGCCGAGCGAATTCCGCGCCCAGTTCCAGAAGGGGGAAGAATGATCGCTCCGGAGAAGACGTCCGCCCCCCTCCAGCGCGCAGGACGCCGCAAAAGGCGGCACAGCTGTCCGCCTTTTCTAAAGCGCTTTCAAGCTACAATGGGAAAGCAACGATTCCAGGGGAGGGATCTTATGAAACGAACGATGGCTGCGCTGCTCTCCGTCGCCCTGCTGGGGCTTGGCCTGACCGCTTGCACGTCCTCCAGCTCCTCGAACACGGACGAGAAGGCGCCTGCGGCGTCGTCCGGTCCGGCGCTGTCGGGAGACGATCTGGCGTTTTACCGATTCCCCGAGCCGGTCGACGTCCATATCGGCATGCCGGTCGATCCGACCGACAAGACGCTGCCGGAGGGAGACAGCGTCAGCAATAACCAGTACACGAGATACTTGAAGGAGAAGTACAACATCAACGTCATCGTGGATTGGACGGCGGCGACCGGCAACGACTTCAAGCAGAAGGTGAGCCTGACGATCGCCTCCGGCAAGCTGCCCGACGGCATGGTCGTCGACGACCGGTCGTACATGACGAAGGCGGCCGCATCCGGCCTGCTGTACGACATCACCGACCTGTTCCAGCAGGTCCAGTCGCAGCAGGTGAAGGACATCATGGAAAGCACGGGCGGCCGCGCCATGGAAAATGCGAGCTACAAAGGCCGCATGGTCTCGCTGCCCAACATTACGGTCGACACCGACGGCGTCCACCTGCTCTGGGTACGCAAGGACTGGCTCGACAAGCTCGGGCTGCCGGTGCCGAAAACGGCAGCCGACATCGAGAAGACCGCCAAGGCGTTCAAGGACGGCAAACTGGGCGGAGCCAACACGATTGGCATCGCCGGACCGTCGAAAAACACGTTCCCTTACGCCACGTTCCTCGCCTCGTCCAACAACCTGGGCGGATTCGACCCGCTGTTCAGCGCGAAGGACGCCTATCCGGGGTACTGGCTCGACAACGGCGACGGCTCGGTGACGTACGGAACGACGACGGAGCAGACGAAGGATACGCTGGCGCTGCTGGCCGACTGGTACAAGAAAGGGCTGATCGACCCCGAGGCGGGCACCCGCGACAACGTCGGCGACCCGATCAACGCGAACCAGACCGGCATCTTCTTCGGTCCTTGGTGGAGCGGCGGCTATGGCAACGGCGATTCGTTCAAGAACGATCCGACGGCCAACTGGCAGGCTTATCCCGTCTACACCGACGACGGCAAGTGGAACGCGCATATGAAGACGACCGGCAGCTCCTATACGCTCATCAGCAAAAACGCCAAGCCCGATGTCGTCAAGGCGATCCTCATCATGAACAACGCGCTCGTTCGCGACGAAGCGACGTTCGATCTGTCGGTGGCGGTCGGCTGGTATCCGCTGCGCAACGTCATGGCGGCGGCCAACGAGACGGAGTACGAATACGCCGAGCTGCTCAAGGTGCTCAAGGGCGAGACGCAGGCCGAGGACTACAACGAGCCGAACAGCCTGTACAAGCTGATGTATGCCGACGCGAAAAGAGTGAAGGATGTCGTCAAGCCGCCCTATGACGAGCTGAACGTGAGCAACTTCAATACGTCAAACTTCGGCGACTTCCAGCGCCTCTACTCGCTGCTGGTCGGCGATCGGCCGTTCTCGACCGTGCCGATCGACAAGAAGGTGTACAGTGTCACCTACAACCAGACGCCGACGATGGAGACGAAGTGGGCCAACCTCAAGAAGCTGGAGGACGAGACCGTGCTCAAGATCATTCTCGGGCAGGCGCCGGTCGATTCCTTCGACAAGTTCGTGAAGGACTGGAAGGCGCAGGGCGGGGACGAGATCACGGCCGAAGTCGCCGAGCTGCTGAAAAAATGAGGAGAACAAACGTCGAAAAGCATTATTATCTGATGCTGCTGCCGGGCATGGTCTGGCTCGTCCTGTTCAGCATCGTGCCGATGGCCGGCATCGTGATGGCGTTCCAGAACTACAACCCGGGAGCGGGCCTGCTGAAGTCGCCATGGGTCGGGCTCGACAACTTCCGGTACATGTTCCAGCTGAACGACAGCCGCACGGTCCTCGTCAACACGCTCGTCATCGCCGTCGGAAAGATCGTGCTCAACCTGATCGTTCCGCTCGTCTTCGCCATCCTGCTGAACGAGCTGCGGCATCTGCGCTTCAAGAAGCTGGTGCAGACGGCGGCCTACCTGCCGCACTTCCTGTCCTGGGTCATCATGGCGACGATCGTCATCGGCATCTTCGGCTATTACGGCGTCGTCAATACGGTGCTCGGCATGTTCGGCGCGAGCCCGCAGCTGTTCATGGCGGACGCCGGCATCTTCCGCCAGCTGCTGGTCGGGACCGACGTGTGGAAAGAATTCGGCTACAACGCCATCATCTACCTGGCGGCGCTGACCGGCATCAACGCCAGCCTGTACGAGGCGGCCGCGATCGACGGCGCCAGCCGCTGGCAGCTGATCCGGAACGTGACGCTGCCGGCGATGTCGACGACCGTCGTCCTGCTCGGCGTGCTCAGCCTCGGCAACGTGCTCAACGCCGGATTCGACCAGGTGTACAACCTGTACAATCCGCTCGTCTACTCGACCGGGGACATCCTCGACACCTGGGTGTACCGCCTCGGCCTGCAGAACCTGCAGTTCTCGCTGGCGACGGCGGCGGGACTGTTCAAGTCGGCCATCAGCTTCGTCCTGATCGTCGTCTCGTACCGGCTGGCCTACCGCTATGCGGATTACACGGTGTTCTAAGGGAGGAAGCCGCCATGGTCCGAAGCAAGACAATCGGCTCGAGGGCATTCGACGGCGCCAACTACATCGTGCTCGCCCTCCTGCTGTTCAGCTGCCTGTACCCGCTCTGGTATACGTTCTGCGTGTCGATCTCCGACAAGGCCGCGGCCAACGCGGGCCTCGTGACGATCTATCCGATCGGATTCTCCCTGGCGTCCTACAAGGAAATCATGAGCGACGCCCTGTTCTTCAACTCGTTTTGGATCTCCATCCAGCGCACGGTGCTCGGCACGGGGCTGTCGCTGTTCGTGACGGTGCTGATGGCTTATCCGCTCGCCCGGCCGTCGCGGGAATTCAGGCTGCGCAACACGTTCATGTGGATCCTCGTGTTCTGCATGCTGTTCAGCGGCGGGCTGATCCCGTGGTACCTGACCGTCCAGAGCTACGGCCTGATCGACTCGATCTGGGCGCTCGTGCTGGCCGGCGGCTTGCCGGTGTTCGACGTCATCCTCATCATGAACTTCTTCCGCAATCTGCCCAAGGAGCTGAACGAAGCGGCCGTCGTCGACGGCGCCGGCCCGTGGGCGATCCTCTTCCGCGTCTACTTGCCATGCTCGGTTCCGGTGCTGGCGGCCGTGGCGCTGTTCATCGGCGTCTACCACTGGAACGAGTTTTTCAACGGGCTCGTGCTGATGAACACCTCCGCCAACTATCCGCTGCAGACGTACATCCAGCAGCTGGTCGTCAACATCCCGACCGGGACGAACCTGACGCCCGACCAGTACAAGAAGCTGTCGGAGCTGTCCAACCGGACGCTCAACTCGGCCAAGGTGTTCATCGCGATGATGCCGATGCTGATCGTCTACCCGTTCCTGCAGAAATATTTCGTCTCGGGCATCATGCTCGGAGCGGTGAAGGAGTAGGACCCGGTCCTACTTCTTTTCTTTTGCTTGAAAGTCGCCCCGAATGAACTTTTCTCCCCATTCGCATAGCAGATCCAGAATGCCGCTGAGCGATTGTCCTAGCTCGGTCATCTCATAAACGACCTTGGGAGGCACCTCGTTGTAGACGGTCCGGCCGACGATGCCGTCGTCCTCCAGCTCCCGAAGCTGCTGGGTCAGCATCTTCTGCGTCACGGCGGGCATCGCCTTCCTCAGCTCGTTCGTCCGCTTGGGACCCGAGGACAGATGGCATAGAATCAACGTTTTCCATTTCCCGCCCAGCACGTCGAGCGTAGCCTCGGACGGGATGTTGTACTTCGGCTTGGGCTGCAGTCCCATCGAGTTCTCCTCCTGTTCTCCAATGCCGGAATGGCCGGCTCATGTCCAGGCACCATCCGGTGCCTATGGTCCCATTCGGTGCTTAGGGCACGATAAAGTGCGTTCTTCCCTGATGTCATTATAGGGATCATAATCGTCCTATGCCAAGGTGTTCCAGCCATGGCGCTTGTTGAAAACGAGGAGGAGACCCGATGAACGTATTGATCGTAGCGGCCCATCCGAGAAGCGATTCGCTGACCTTGGCGGTGACGGAGAGATTCAGGCAAGGCCTGCTGGATGCGGGGCATGGGGCGGAGGTGCTGGATCTTTATCGAAGCGGGTTCGACCCGTCGCTGCGGCAAGAGGACGAGCCGGACTGGTCGAACGAGCGCAAGGTGTACTCGGCCGAAGCGGAAGCGGAGATGGAGCGGATGAAGCGGCATGATGCCCTCGCCTATATCTTCCCGATCTGGTGGTACGGCATGCCGGCCATGCTGAAGGGGTACATCGACCGCGTCTGGAATTACGGCTTCGCCTACGGCTCGTCCAAGCTGTCGCATCGGCGCGTGCTATGGCTCGGACTGGCGGCGGCCACGCAGGAGCAGCTGGGCAAGCGGAGCTACGACAAGATGATGGCGCATCTGTTCAACGTCGGACTCTCCGAGTATGCCGGCATCGCCGAGTCCCGGTTCGAGATCTTGTACGACACGCTCCGCCCCGATCCCGCTTATGCGGAGCAGCTGCTGGCCGGCGCGTATGAGCTCGGACTTCATTATTCCGACGAATGGCAGGCGGCGCAGCGGTCCGATTTCAAGGTCGGAGCGGAATCGTAAGGGGAGAAGCCGACAGTCGGAGCCTGCAGGAGACGATTCGGCAGAAAGAGCGGAACGACGGGCTGAAGATGCCCGCATCGGGCTGGAGCCGCTGCGCTTGCAGCGGCTTTTCGGCGTGCCTCGGCTTGACGAGGGCGGCAGCGCTGTGTTAAACAGATGATAGCGTTTTCTTGCTGTCCTGCAACAGTACCATTCGGCCAGAGAAGCCGGGAACGCCACCCTTAGCGACGGAAGGATGGATGCATCATGCCAAGCGGAACGCATCGTATCGAAGTCAACGCCAGTCTGGAGCAGGTCCAAGCCTTCATCCGCGATCCCGACCGGTGGGAGCCGCTCATGCCGGGCTACATCAAGCACGAGATCGTCAGCGCGCGGGAGTCGGTCTGGACGTTCAAGGCCGATCTGGGCTTTACGAAAAAAGCGGTCGAGCTGAAGCTCGAGCTGGAGGAGCAAGCCGAGCCGAACCGGGTCTCGTTCCGCCTGACCGGACTATCCGACCCCGTCGAGGGCAGCGGCAGCTTCGAGGCTGCGGCCGCAGGCGCGGCGGCGAGCCTCGTCGGCAGCCTCGACATCAGCGGCAAGGGGCTCATGGCGATGATGATGAACAGCGTCATGAAGGACTTCGTCCCGCGCGCGGTCGAGCAGCTCACCGATGCGACGGCAGCGGCCATCGAGGCGCAGGCGGCGCATTGACATCAGGCGGATTCAGGACAGGAAGAGGCAATCAGCCTTCCCCGAGCGTTCGGGGAAGGCTAATTTTTTGCCGTTCACGGGTTGGTGGCTGAATTCGCTCAGGTACGCTCGAAAGCGACGATCCACTCTCCTTGCGTCTGCGCGTAGCCGACATCGCCCTCGGCGACGAGGCCGTACAGCTTCTTGACGTCGAGGAACTCCTTGCGCTCTCCGTTCTCGAACTCCAGCGTGATGTAGTAGTCCGTGCGCGACGAGCCGGATGTATGGAACTGGTTGTCCGTGCCGTGCGAATGACCGGAGCTTTGATGCACTTCCATCCGCTTGGACACGATGCGGGCGTAGACGGATTCGCGCGGCGAGCGGGCGTTCTGCGCGTAGCGGACGCCGCGCGCGATCATCGTCACGATGACGATGACGAACACGATGCCGATCAGCACCGGCACGAGGGTGAACATGAAGCTGAAGCCGGCGGGCGGTCCGAAGCCGTCTCCCATGCCGAAGGTTGAATCCATGCGGCTGTCCTCCTTTGAAAGAAATCCTCTACATCAGACGCTGCAGAAGGGCAAAAGTTTAAAAAGTGGATGAATCTGGGCGATTGAGCGCTATACATATGATCTTCACAACCTCCGGGTAAAGTAGAGTCGTACGGGCGGTCTAGAGCGGCTGAAGGAAGGACATACTGGCCCCTAGAAGCGCCTGAAAACGAAGCGGGAGGAAGATGAAGGATGAAGCGAACCGGAAAAGGGATGGTAGCCGCAGCCGCGCTGGCGCTGCTGCTGGCTGGCTGCGGAGCCAAGAGCGGCGACCACGGCTCCATGAACATGAATGCGGCGAACTCCGAAACGGCGAGCCCGATGCCGGGGAACGAGGCGGCGACGAACGGGGAGGCGGGAGGCTCCGCGGCCCATGAAGGCATGAATCACGGGTCCGGCGAATTGCCGGAGGGCATGCAAGACGCGCCAAGCCCCAAGTTCCCGGTCGGCAGCCAGGCGATCCTCAAGACGGATCATATGCCGGGCATGGAAGGCGCTGAAGCGACGATCGCGGGGGCGTACGCGACGACCGCGTATGCCGTCTCCTATACGCCGACGACGGGCGGCGAGCGGGTGACGAACCACAAGTGGGTCGTCCAGGAGGAGCTCGAAGGCGCCGGCTCGGCTCCGTACAAGCCCGGCGACGAGGTTGTCCTGAAGGCGGACCATATGGAAGGCATGGACGGCGCCAAGGCGACGATCGATTCGGCCGAGCCGATGACGGTATATGCGGTCGACTATCAGCCGACCGACGGCGGCGAGATCGTCAAGAACCATATGTGGGTCACGGAGAGCGAGCTGGCGAAGGAGTAGAACGAAGAACGAAGAACGAAGAACGAAGAACGAAGAACGAAGAACGAAAAACCGCCCTTTCCGGCAGAGTGCCCGGAAAGGGCGGTTTTTGGTGCCCAAATGCCGTCAAATGACGATCTTCACTCTAAGTCCAATCTAGCGTGGGTCAAGGAATGATTGAATAAGACTGATAAAATTTTACTATCACTTAATTAAAGTTACTTAAACTACCATTATAGGACAGATTTTTCAGGGGGCGTGTCGGTCAGGCAGGCCAATATGATCTCCTGAATGGCTACCTGACGCTTGAATTGTCCTAAAACAAGCCGAACTCCATGCCAAGTGAGGTAAAGAGAAAGGTTGTTTTGAGCGACTCCGCGCATTCGCGCATAATGACGGTCGAAGCTATGTTGAATTTCGACGGCCTGATCCGTGTGGCGGAGCAGCCGGGTGGTGCCGGGTATGGGGGCGGCACCTTCGCCCTCCATCCACTGATCCCCGAACGGCAAGTCTTTTTGAGTTCGATAAGGCTGGTCCATCGACAGGCTGGCTTGGAAGGCTCCAGTGGAGTCGCATTTGATTTGAAGGGTGCTGATGAATCGTTCTGCCTGCGGTTTGGGACGCTGTCCTTTTCGGGAAGGGCGCAGATGGCGGACGCTGACTTGAATGTCTTTGCTCTTTCCATCTGGCGGCTTGACCCAGCGGGCGCTACGCTCCGCCACTTTTTGGAGAATGAGGTTTTTCCAAGAGACGGCAGTCGTCCGGCTGATGCCCAGCGAGCACACGATATCCTTTAAAGAGGCTTCGTTCAACAACATAAACAGAAACGCTGGTAGATGAGTTCGCAGCTTGCGATGAGCGAGAATGGATCCGGTCCATTCATTGAAGTGGTGCTGGCAGGCATGGCAATAATAACGATGCAGCTTATCCTCGCCATTTTTCTTTTCGGAGTACCCATATCCAATAACGTCCGCCCCTTTCCCTTTACAGCCAGGGCGAAGGCAAGTCATCTGCTTTCCTTGCCGTATTTCACGGACAAATGTGGTTGTCATGCCCACAAGTTGACCGAACTCCCGCAGAACTCGCTGCTTTTCTAGCCGCTTTTGTTCAGCGGGTCCGCTGTGGATGGCTTGCAGCCGTTGAAGCAGATGCGCCATCTCCTCGTAACGATCTCTTTCCTCGGGCGGCGTATTTTTGGGCATTCAAACGAACTCCTCTCTTGAGAAGGACTTCTTCACATTAAACCAACTGCAAAATGTACTATAACGAGAATAACAACCACTCGAATGGGGTGCAAGCTTGCCGCATGAACGTGCCCCTCCTAAGATGAAGGAGAAGATGTCTGGCGACGGAGGAGACGGCCATGACCGAAAAATCAATGACGCCGCAGACGCTTCGGGGAATTCCCGAGCTGCGGTATACGAATGCCGACAATGTCGTGCGGTACCGCGCGATCATGCGGTTTTTTTATCTCGAATATAAGCGACTGCGCTACTGGCTGAGGCCGGAGGAAGTGCATGCGGCGATTGCGCAGTGGGACGTATGGCCGCACTACACGCAGGAGCTGTGTCAGCAGGACTTGGAGCAGCTGGCATCATGGCAGAATCTGACGTCCCGTCATGAGGGCGGCCGTTCGTCGACGTTGGAAGAGTACTTGAAGAAGAAGCTGCAGTATTGCCTGCGGCCGTACTCAATCGAGATCGAGCGGATGCTGGAATCACTGGAAAAGGTGACGGGGTATGGAGGCTCGCTGGAGGCGAGCTTGTTCGATACGATCGCCGACAAGCTGTTCGCGATTCGGCGCGATGCGGTTGACATCGAACCGGAAGCTGCTCTTCAGCTGTGGACATCGCTGTACGAATCCTTCGTCAAGCTGCACGAGAATGCGGCGGACTACATGGCGAGTCTGCATACGGCCAAAGCCGAGGAAATGATGGTGACGGAGGCTTTCCTGCTGTTCAAGGAAAAGCTGACGGATTATTTGCAGCATTTCGTACAGGCGCTGCAGCGGAGCTCCTACGGCATCGAAGGCCATCTGCTGCAAATTCGCGAGCCGGTGATGGAGCTGTTTTTAGAGCGGGCCGCCGAAGGCGAGCTGAGCCGTCCCCGGTTGGAGGAAGCGCCGGACAAGGAGGAGCTGCTGCAGGAGCTTCGTCAAGGCTGGAACAACATCAGGCGCTGGTTTCTCGGCAGCGGCTCCGAAGCGAGCGAGCTGACGATGCTGGAGAGAGCGACTAAAGATGCGATTGCCCGCATCGTGCGCAGCGCGATCCGCATTCAAGAGCGGAAGCGCTCCGGACTCAGCCGCAAGAAGGAGCTGGAGCATCTGGCGGGCTGGTTCGCCCGGCTGGAGACGATGGACGAGGCGCATCGGCTGGGTGCCCATGCGTTCGGGCTGTTCCGCACGCGCCATCTGCAGGGCGAGGATCTCCGCACGACGGATCGGAGCGACCAGTCGTCCTGGGACGAGCAGGCGAAGCTGCACCTGCTGCGATCGCGCAGCCGGAAGCGCTCGGCCGGTGTCGTCCCCGACTCCGTCCCGGATCATCGGGAGCGCAAGCAGCGGGAGCGAGAGGTGCATCAGTCACGTCAGGCCGAGGAGTGGCGGAGCATCGAGCGGATGCTGCGGCTCGGACAAGTGTCGATCTCCGAGCTGGGTCCGGTGACGACGTCGGAGCGGGTCCGGCTGCTGTCCTGGATCGGGCGCTGCATGACAGCAGGAGAAAAGCGCAGCTTCGTGACCGCCGAAGGGGTACGCATCACGCTGAGCCTGCCGCAGGCGCCGGGAACCTTGACCGTGCTGCTCGCCGAGGACGGAGAGCTGGAGATGAAGGATTACCGGCTTGATTTCCGACTTACGGAAGCGTCCTTGTACAGCGGGCGGGCCGAGCCGGATGACAAAGGAGATGGGGCGGGATGATTCGTGGAGCGGCGCGGCGCGCGGCGAAGCGCGAGCGGAACGAGGAGCAGCTGCTGGAGCGCAAGCAGGAATGCGTACAGGCGCTGCTCAATCGGCCCTGGGTGGCCAAGGAAGAACATGCGGAGCTTTACTATGCCGTCAAGGATCACTATGAGGAGCTGCGCAGCTGGTTCATGGACAAGGCGGGGTTGCCGCTGCTGCTGACGCGGACAATGGCCAAGCTGGACAAGACGCCCGTGGCGGCGTATCCGTGGATGGGGTTCGAGGAGTTCAGCGAGCGGCAGGACTACGTCTTTTTCACGTACGGGCTCTGGTATATGGAGTCCAAGACGGAGCTGGACCAGTTCCTGCTGTCGGAGATGGTGGAGCAGATTCGCGAGCAGATGATTGCCGGGGGCATGGATGCGGACTGGATGGTCTATTCCCACCGGCTGTCGATGGCGCGTGCGCTCAAGAAGTTGCGGACCCTCGGAGTGCTCGTAGGCGTGGACGGGGACGAGGCATCCTGGGCGCAGAAGAAGGAGCGAAACGTCTTGTACGAATGCTCGCCGACCGCGCGTTATGTGCTGCGCCGCTTCCCCCGCGACATTGCGGAGTGCCAAAGCTTGGAGCAGCTCCAGGACCCGATCGCCTACGCCGATACGACCGATGGACAGAACGGCCGCATCCGCCATCGGGTGTACCGACGGCTGCTCTTCGAGCCGCTCGTAGAGGATCGGGACTGGAGCGCCGAGGAGCTGAAGTACGTGCAGGGGCAGCGACGGACCATCTTGGACCAATTGGAGAAGACGGTCGGCTGGATCGGCCGCCGCTATCGGGAGGGCATGGTGCTGTTCCATCCTGGCCTGACTTCGGTTAGCGAGCTGTTCCCGACACAGGCGGCGGTATCCGACCTGGTTCTGCTCGTCTCCGGTGAACTGCGCCGAATGATGCAGGAGGAAGGCCTGATTGTAGGGTCTGACGGAAGGATTCGGCTGTTGCCATCCGAGCTGGAGAGAGTGCTGATGCGCTTGAAGGAGCAATACAAGGACTATTGGATCAAGGACTGGAGAGACAACCTGTCGAGCTCGGAGTTGGCGTTGTTGTGTGTGGAGCACTTGCATTCCTGGGGACTGGCAGAGCGATTGTCAGGCGGAGAAGTCGAGGTGTCGGCCTTGCTTGGTCGCTGGCGCGCCGAGTATGGAGAGGAGGAGCGGACATGACATGGGATACGCAAACGGCGGAGGCTGTAGGTGAGACGCTGGCAGAGTACGATGCGGCAACGACGGGCGAGCCGGCCGTCGCTCGCTGGCAGATGCATCGGTTCGGCATTCTGAACTTTTGGCATTACGATGAGGAAGTGTTCGAACTGGAGCAGGGCCGCATCATCCTGCGCGGCGCCAATGGCTCGGGCAAGTCGGTGACGATGCAGAGCTTCCTGCCGCTCGTGCTGGATGGCGACAAGCGGGCGCATCGGCTGGATCCGTTCGGCTCGCGGGATCGCCGGATCGAGTATTATTTGCTCGGGGAAGAGGAGAGCGGCAAGGTCAAGACCGATTCGACCGCTTATTTATGGATGGAGTTCAGACATGGCCAAAGCGGCCTGTACCGGACGATCGGCATCGGGCTGCGGGCTCGGCGCGGCGGCGCGCAGGTGCAGTTCTGGGGCTTCGCCGTGACGGACGGGAGACGGATCGGACATGACTTATGGCTGTATGATCACCCGGCTTACCTGGAGGACAAGGTCAGGACGCCGTTCGACCGCAAGGAGCTGGAGCGCGCAATCAGCGAAGGGGGCCAGGTCGTTCACGACCAGAAGTCGTATCAGGAGCTGGTCAACAAACAGCTGTTCGGCTTCGCCGACAGCGAGGCGTTCGAGGATCTGCTGCAGCTGATGATCCAGCTGCGCAGCCCGAAGCTGTCCAAGGATTTCAAGCCGACCGCAATCTATCAGATTCTCCATCAGGCGCTGTCTCCTCTGATGGAGGACGATTTGCGTCCGCTCTCAGAAGTGCTGGAGGACATGGACCAGATCACAGATCGGCTGGACGAGCTGCGCCGCTATCGGGACAGCATGGAGAAGCTCCAGCAGCGGTATGACTTTTACAACAAGCATCTACTTCTGCAGGGAGCAGAGGGATATCGCGCCGGGACAATCGAGCTTGAGCAAGCCGAGTTGAAGGTGCGCGAGTGCGAAGGGGAGCTGACAGCGGCGCAGAGCGAGCGGGCAGCGGCAGAGGCGAGGTTGAGAACGATCCAGGACGAGCAGCGGACGATCATCGCTGAACGGGAGCTGCTCGCGCAGCATGAGGCCATCGGCAAGCAGCAGGAGCTGGAACAGGCGCAGACGCTGCTGCAGGATCTGGAGCGCCAGCTGGAGAGGTCCAAGGAATCGTTGCGAAAGGCGCGGGACAGACAGGCGCAGCTGGTACGCCAGCTGGAAGAGCGGCAAGCAAGCCGCGACCGTCTGGCAGGCGAGCAGCGCGAACTGCTGGATGAGCTGGATGAGCTGGCGAGTGAGCTCGAGTTTCCCGAGCATGGCGTGTACCACCGCTATTGGATGCCGGATGCGCCTTCGACCGATGCATGGCGCGATCCGTGGCGGAGCGATCTGCGGCGCCATCGTGAGCGGATTGAGGAAGCGCTGGCCAAGGCGAGGCTGGGGCGCGAAGCTGAGTTGGCCGCGCGGGATCGGGAGATCGAGCTGGGCGAATCCCGGCGCGGCCGGGACGACGCCGAGAGCGGCGTCGCGGAGAGGACGCAAGCGCTCGATGAGGCGAAGGAGCAGTTGCGGAGCCAGATGGCGCTATGGGCGCAGGGGGTGCAGCAGCTTCCCTTCGGCGAAGAGCCGCTGCGGGCGGCGCTGCGGGCGGTCAGCGAGTATGGGGCCGCGCAGAGCTCGCTCGAGCTGCTGCGGGCGCCGCTGCACGCGGCATATGACGGCGAGCGGGAGCGGCTCGTAGCCCAACGGCTGGAGCAGGAGCGGCAGCGCAGCGAGCTGGCGGCCCGGCGCAGCGAGCTGGCGGAGGAGAAGCGCCGCTGGGAACAAAGTCGCGAGCCGGAGCCGGCGCGCAGCGAGGGGCGCGGCCGCTATCGGGCGCGGCTGGCGGAAAGGCGCGGCGGAGCGCCGCTGTATGCCGCATGCGATTTTGCCCCGGGTCTGAGCGAAGAGCAGCGCGCCCGTCTGGAGGAGGCGCTGGAGCGCAGCAGCCTGCTCGACGCCTGGATCGAGCCCGACGGTCGCATGGAGGCTTCGGCTGCAGGCGAGGAAGAGAGCTGGCTGACGCCCCTACCCTATGAATTCGGCTACACGCTGGCGGATGTGCTGATCGCCGATCCCCCGGAAGGAAGCGGGCTGGAAGCGGAGCAGATCCAGCAAGTGCTGCGCAGCTTTCTCTGGGACGAATCGGGCGCGGCTGTGGGCGCGACGGACTGGAGCGCAGGCATCGGCGCCGACGGCTCTTATCGTCTTGGACCGCTGTCCGGCCAGTCTACGACCAAGCAACGGGCGGAATTCATCGGCCGAGAGACGCGCAAGCGCACGCGGCTACTGGAGATAGATCGTCTGCAGGCAGAGCTATTGCAGCTCGGTGGTACTATGGCTGAGGCAGAGGCGGAGCTCGCTGCGACGAAAGCAGCCGAAGAGCGAATCGTTCAGGAGCGCGATGCATACCCTTCGCCTGCGAAGCTTGAACAGGCCAGGCGAGGTCTGGAAGCCGCGGAGCACCGTTTGCAGGCTGCGCTCCAGCAAGAGTCTCGTTCTCTGGAGCGCTACAAGCTGAAGGCAGAAGAGTGGCAGCGGCTGCAGCTGGAGCTGGCCGAAGCGACGGCGAATTGGAGCCGGCTGAAGCGTGAGCCGGATCTGACAGCCGCGCTGCGGGCCGCAAGTGATTACGAGGGGCAGCTGTCGGAGCTGGCCTCGCTGTGGAAGGAACATGACGGAGCGGTCCGGACGACGGAACGGCTGATGGAGGAGCTTGCCTCGCTAGGACAGGAGCTGGAGGACGAGCTGGAGCTCGAGGATGAGCTGGATGCGCGCCGTCGCGACCAAAAGGCGAGGACGGATGCTCTGAAGCGGCTGATCGAGGAGCTGGGCCTCGCAGACGTGGCGAGCCGGATGGAAGCGCTTCGTTTGCAGCTGCAAGTGTTGTCCCGCGCGCAGCGGGAGATGGACGGGGCAATAGATCGCGCCAAGAACGCCGCCGCCCGCGCCGATGCCCGGCTCGGCTTGCTCCGCGAGCAAGGGCAGGAGCGCGCCGAACGGCTGCGTCAGGCGGGCGAGCTGCTGGAGCTGGAGCTGTCTCGCGGTTTGGCCGGCGGCTGGAAAGTCCAGCTGGAGCAGACCCGCGCGGACGGAGAGGCGAACGGGGAGGCGCTAGGTCGGCTGGCATCGGAGATCCGCAGCGAGTACGCGCCTTTGTTTGAGCAGCGCAACATTGAGAATATTACGAACCGGCTGCTGGAAGAGATGGCCGCCGCGCGGACGCAGCTGAGCGACTATGTGCTGGAGCTGGCTGTCGACGAGCGTACAGGGCGCTTTCTCGTGTGGTCGATGCGCAATCCGCAGCAGCCGCTGTCGCCGCTGCGCCTGCTACAGGAGCTGGAGGAGCAGGAGGCGGAGCAAAGCGCGCTGCTCAGCGAGAAGGACCGAGTACTGTTTGAAGACATCATCTTGTCCAGCGTCGGCAAGGCGATTCGCCAGCGCATCCATCGTGCGGAGCAGTGGGTGCGCGAGATGAACCGCCTTATGGAGGCTCGCGAGACTTCGAGCGGGCTGCGGCTGCGGCTGCAATGGAACCCTCGCAGCGCCTCGACGGAACAGCAGCTCGACGTGCAGGATCTGGTCGAGCTGCTCAAGCGGGATTCGCAGCGGCTGCGCGAGGACGAGATCGAAGCGATGATTCGCCACTTCCGCGAGCAAATCCGCATCGCCAAGGAAGCTGCTCAAACCGAGCAGGAATCGTTGCGGCTGCATCTTTATCGGATTCTGGACTACCGCAATTGGTTCGAGTTCCAGCTGGAGTCGCGAAAGGGCGTACAGACGGCCTATCGGCCGCTGACCGACTCCCGCTTCAACGTCATGAGCGGCGGCGAGAAGGCAATGGCGATGTACATTCCGCTGCTGGCGGCGGCCTGGTCTCGCTATGCGGATGCCCGCGACGAATCGCCTCGCCTCATCTCACTGGACGAAGCCTTCGCCGGCGTCGATGAAGAGAACATGCGGGATATGTTCAAGCTGCTGACGGACATGGGTTTTGACTATATGATGACCTCGCAGGTGCTCTGGGGCTGCTATGATACCGTCCCTGCTCTTGCCATCTATGAGATTTCGAGGCCGAAGGACGTCGACTTCGTGACGCTGTTCCGCTACAAGTGGAACGGTCGGCGTAAAATTTATGTGGAGGCGGAGAATTGAGACGCTTGGAGCGAAGGGAGGGGCACAGCCTTTGGGGAAAACGAAACTCGTCGCAGCAGCGCAGGACTACTTCCTCCGGCCCGGCATGAGCAGGTTTCTGGAAGCAGCCTGGAAGCGGTATGAAGGTCTGGGGCGAGTTGGCGGAAAGGCTGTCGTCCGGGAGCTGACACCGGAGGAATGCGATGCGCTGAACGGTTTTTTCGGCATGTATTTGAGACCGGGACAAGAAGCAGGGTTTCGGTTGGAGCTGTTCGAGTCGGAGCTCCTTCAATCCCCGTTTGCCTGCACTCTGGCCGAGCTTCATGAGCGGTTGTACGAGGAGCCGCTGCTGAGCCGCGCGGATCGCGAGCTGGTGCGCCGACAAAGCTGGCAGGCGCTGTTCATGGCGACGGAACGCCGCCTGCAGGCTGAAGGCCAAGACATTCCCAAGCACATATCCCAGTGGTGGGCGCGCGTGCGCGCCGGGGATGGCGCAGGGTATCGGACGCTGAAGGAGCTTTGGGGCCGAGGGGAGGCGCTTGCCTCGGAGGCGCTCCTGCATGCGACGCTGGCTTGGCGGCGATTGGGATGGCTGGACGGGGAGACCATCAAGCCGATACGCAAGCCGGTTCTGGCGGCGGAGGTTTCGGGCAATCCGCATGCGCTGGATCTGAACCAGCCGGCCGGGCGTCTGTTTTTTCAGGCGCTGCTGTCTGTGTCCTATCCCGGCGAGATAAAGGACGTGCCAGATCGGGCGGCTGAGACGGGACAACCAAGCCGTGGCGCCGATGACTTCGATGCGGATGCATTAGACACAGAATCAGATCTGAGCCGCGAAGTCTTGCGAAACCTGGATACGTTGGCGGCACGGGAGGTGTACCGGCGCTGGGGCGTGCTTGACGACGACTTTTCCTCTTATGTCCATGTGTTCTATTCCGGCAGGCACCAAGGGCGCTGGGCGCCGCGTGGCGAGGTGTGGACGCTGGCCCAGGTGGAGTCCATGTCGGAGCTTCCTCCTGTGACGGAGCTGTATGTCGTAGAGAATCCCGCCGTCTATGCCTCGCTCATCGAAAGCTCTGCTCCCGTCTATGGAGAGGGTCAGGACGGGCCGCGCAGCGGCGCAGCGCCCATGCTTCTTTGTACGAGCGGCCCTGCCAGCGCCGCCGCGCTGCGTCTACTGGATCTTTATGTCCGCTCGGGACGGCTTCAGGGATCCATTCATTATTCCGGCGACTACGACGGAAAGGGAATCGCCATGGCCAATGTGCTCTGGCGCAGGCATGGGGCATGCTTTTCTCCCTGGCGATTTGACAGCGAGACCTATGGAACTGCGGTTCAAGGGATGATTGCGGGAGGGCTTTCCTTCTCACTAGAGGAATGCAGACAGCTGATGAAGCTGCGGGCGGAGTGGCAGCCTGCGCTGAGCGCCAAGCTGCTGGAGGGCAAGCGCAAGCTGTTCCAGGAGGAGCTGCTTCCGCTGTTGGAGGCAGATTGGCGGCAAGCGCAATCCAAACGAGAAGCGGAGAACCGTTAGAAGCGCCACGCATCCCGCGCATCCTGCAAGCGCGATACAGTGGCAACGACTATTTTAATGTAACAAAATTAGCCGAACCTTGCCGGACATGCTGCCTAACTGATGCTGATGTCTATTGGCAAGGCGGAGCCTGTTCGTCCATCGCGACCGCCCGCCGTACATCCGCTTTCGCCTGGAGGAGCGGCTAGTCTATTACAACGAGGAGGATCACGCCCGGACGAGAGAGCTGTACGAGCGGCTTTGCGGAAACATTATCCAATGATTTCAGTATCGGCTATCCGTTAGAATACAAGAAGAATCAGGCCTTCTTCGGGGAACTTCGACCCTCCCTGGAAGAGGCTATTTTTGTGTAATTTTGAAACTTTTATCCTATTTGGACTAGGACTATAAACCTATTTCTTATTCGTACCGATAAAGACAGAAACAATCACTTTTTTGATTATTTCTTTCAGAGGAGGCCGACATGAGGCTGATCCTGCTATCCGGCGGTTCAGGCAAGAGGCTGTGGCCGCTGTCCAACGACCTGCGCTCCAAGCAATTCATCAAGAGCCGGCAGAAGGGCGAGCCCGAGTCTGCGCCCCCAACGTCCATGATCCAGCGGGTGTGGGAAAAGCTCGGCCGCCACGGCCTTCAGCACCGGTCCGTCATCGCGGCCGGGTTGACGCAGCAGAGCTTGATTCAGACGCAGCTTGGCGCCTGCGTGCCGCTCGTGCTGGAGCCGGTTCGCCGCGATACGTTCCCGGCGGTCGCTCTCGCGACGCTGCATCTGCGGGCCGAGGGAGCTGCGGCCGAAGAGATCGCCGTCGTCATGCCGGTCGACGCCGAAGCGGGAGACGGCTTCTATGAGGCGATTCGGGAGCTGGGAGAGCGGATGGAAGGGGCAGGCTGCGAGATCGGATTGATCGGCAGGCTGCCGACCGAAGCATCGGATAAATACGGGTACCTCTTGCCAGGTGAGGCCATCGGGAAAGAGCCGCGCATGCGGCAAGTGACGGCATTCATCGAGAAGCCTCCCGCGGTAGAGGCGGAGCGCCTGATTCGGCAAGGCGCTTGGTGGAACTGCGGCGTGTTCGCTTTCCGGCTCGGCTATGTGGAAGCGCTGCTGCGAGAAGCGGGGCTGCCGGCCTCGTACGAGGAGCTTCTGGACGTTTATGAGCAGCTGGAGCCGATCAGCTTCGACTATCGCGTCGTCGAGCGGGCGGCTTCGGTCGCGGTGCTGCCCTACGAAGGGCCTTGGAGAGATCTGGGCACCTGGAACGAGTGGACCGAGACGATGCCGGGCCAGCTCGTCGGTCCTGGATTGCTCGGACAAGATTGCGACGGCACTCACGTCATCAACGAGCTGCAGATTCCGATCGTGGTCTCCGGCATCCGCGATGCGGTCGTCGCCGCCAGCCCGGACGGCATCCTCGTGACGGACAAGCGCAGCTCGACCGGACTCAAGGGAATCGTCTCCGAGCTGGACGGGCGGGCTATGTATGAGGAGACCTCTTACGGCTGGTATCGCGTCATCGATATGGAACGAACTTCGCTGGGCCATGCCCTCACCAAGCGTCTTCATCTTCGAGCAGGAAGGGAAATCGCCTCGCATCGCCATCGGCTGCGGGACGAAGTGTGGACATTCTTGTGCGGCGAGGCGGAGATCGTGCTGGACGGACAGGTTTTCCGAGTTGCCGCGGGCGACTCGGTCCATTTTCGGGCCGGAGCATGGCATGCGGTGCGGGCGCTGGAGCATGTGGACGCGATCGAGGTGCAGTCAGGCAGCGCGGTGAGCGAGGATGACATCGAGTACGAAACGAGCCGGGGAACGCCATCTCCCCTGTTCGGCGGAAAGCGGGAGGGGGGCAGGCCATGGACGGAAACGTAAGGATCGGAGACCTTCTGCTGCAGCAAGAGCTCATTACCGAGGAGCAGCTGCAGCAGGCGATCGAGCACCAGCGCCGATACGGCGGGCGGCTGGGCGATATTTTGGCTGCGCAGGCAGGCATTCCCGCCGCCGACATCGAGCGGTTGACCGAGCGGTCGCGGCAGAAGGGGCGGCTCGGGGAAATGCTCGTCGACGCCGGCGCGATCATGCCGGAACAGCTGGAGCGCGCGCTGGAGTTCCAGCAGAAGAGCGGCGGTATCTTAGGGGACATCCTGCTGTCGCTCGGCATGATCGAGCCGGATCGGCTTTACCGGGAAATCGCGACGCAGCAGCAGATCGGCCGGGTCGGCCTGGAGTTCAGCTTCGAGGACGAGCACAAGCTTCCGGAGGCGCTGGCGCGCCGGCTGAACGCCGTCGTCATCAACCGCGATCTCGACCGCTGCCTCGTGGCGGCGGGAGCGCCTCTGGCCCCGGAGCAGCTGCGCGAGCTTGAGGAGCGGCTCGGCAGCCGGGCGGAGCAAGTGCTGGCGACTCGCGAGGAGATGGAGTTTTTCTACAAGCAGGTGTATACGACCGAGCTCATGCAGGAGAGCACCGAAAAGCTGATGCAGGAAAACCCGGAGGACTCGGCGCATGTGACCTTCACGAAGCCGCAGCTGGCCGTAGGGGCCCTTGCCCTGATTCTGTTCCTGGCCGGCTTGGCCTGGGACTGGCTGACGACGCTCATCGTCGTCAATATCGGCATCCAGCTGCTGTACCTGGTCATGACCGTCTTCAAGTACGGCATCCTCTACTTCGGCTCGAAGGAAAGCGCGCAGCTGCGCTTCGAGGAGGAGGAGATCGCGGCGATCGACGAGCGGGAGCTTCCGATCTATACGATTCTCGTTCCAATGTACAAGGAGAGCAATATCCTGCCGACGCTCATGCGCAACATCGACGCGATCGACTACCCGAAAGCCAAGCTCGACGTGCGCCTGCTCATCGAGGAGGACGACGTCGAGGCGCAGGAGCTGCTGAAGGCGATGAATCCGCCTTCGTACTACACGGTGCTGGTCGTTCCGCACAGCCTGCCCAAGACAAAGCCCAAAGCGTGCAACTACGGCCTCATCCGCGCCCGCGGAGAGTACGTCGTCATCTACGATGCGGAGGACCGTCCCGACCCGGACCAGCTCAAAAAGGTGTTTCTTGCTTTCAAGCGAAGCCCGGACAACGTCTGCTGCGTGCAGGCCAAGCTGAACTACTTCAACAGCGAGCAGAACCTGCTGACGCGCTGGTTCACGCATGAATACAGCATGTGGTTCGAGCTGCTGCTGCCCGGCGTCATGAAGCTGGACGTCCCGATTCCGCTCGGAGGCACGTCCAACCACTTCAAGACGGGCGTGCTCAAGTCGATCAACGCATGGGATCCGTACAACGTGACCGAGGACGCCGATCTCGGCGTGCGGCTGTACAAGGAAGGCTACAAGACGGCGATCGTCGACTCCCGCACCTGGGAGGAAGCGACGAGCCGCGTCGGCAACTGGATCCGCCAGCGCTCCCGCTGGATCAAGGGCTACATGCAGACCTGGCTCGTCCATATGCGGGACCCGCTGCGGCTGTGGCGCGATCTCGGTCCGCGGGGTTTCCTCGGCTTCCAGGCGATGGTGCTGGCGACGCCGCTGCTGCCGCTGCTCAATCCGATCTTCTGGACGATGCTGCTGCTCTGGTATCTGGCCCGCGTCGAGGTGATCCCGCTCTTCTTCCCGGGACCGATCTATTATTTCGCGGCGTTCGAGCTGTTCCTGGGCAACTTCGTTTTCGTCTACAGCTTCACGGCGGGCATCTACTGGGTGACGCGCGACCTGCACGACAAGGGCAGCCGCGTCTTCTCCTACTCGCTGGTCAAGTACACGCTGCTGGCGCCCGCCTACTGGGTGCTCATGAGCATCGCGGCGATGAAAGCGGCCTGGCAGCTGGTCACCAAGCCCTTTTATTGGGAAAAAACGCAGCACGGCCATGCGACGACGGATACCCATGCGGGCGTCGACGCTTCGGCCTGATCTCACGAGCGGACAGGTGAACTTATGAAATCGCATCGTCTATCTTCCTCCCGAACGGGACTATATGCCGTCTTCGGCTTCGTGCTGCTGCTCGAATTCGGATTCGGATTCTACCTCGCCGCCGTCTACGGCTTCATGTCGGGCGACGCGTCGAGCCGCGTAGCCAACGCCTTCTATGTCCTGTACAGCCGCGAGCCCGGCCTGGCGAACATCGGCTTCGTCTGGAATCCGCTGCCGAGCCTCATGGAGCTCGTCGTGCTCGTGTTCTATCCGCTCTACAAAGGGCTGGCCGCGCAGGGCATCGCCGCCGTCATCGTCTCGAGCCTTTTCGCCGCGCTGACGGCGGTCCAGCTCGTGCGGGCGGGCGACCGATTCGGCCTCCGCCGCAGGCTGAGCGTGCTGCTCGCACTGCTGTACGCCTTCAATCCGTATATCTTCTACTATGGGGCGAACGGCCTCACCGAAGCGATCTTCATCTATTTCATCACCATCTGCGTCGTGCAGCTGCTGCTCTGGATGGGGAAGCAGTCGGCAGGGCCGCTCGTGCTGGCGGCCGTCGCGCTGGCGCTGGCGTTCTGGACCCGGTACGAGACGGTGTTTTTCGGCGCGGCGCTGGCGCTCGCCGTGCTGATCTGGATCGTCCGTGATCGGGAGGAGACGCTCAAGCACCGGCTGCAGCAGGCCGAGGGAACATGGACGCTGCTGCTGGCGCCGGTCGTCTACTCCGGCTTGCTGTGGATTTTCTTCAACTGGACGATCATGGGAGATCCGCTCTACTTCCTCACCTCGGACTATGGCAATCTGGGCCAGGCCGAGCTGCTCCAGGACGAGAAATTCCAGCGCCTGATCGGCAATCCATGGAATACGCTGCTGTTCGTCGGAGAGCGGACCGCCTACTTCAGCCTGCCTCTGCTCGCGATCCTGCTCATCCGGCTCTATGAGGGCAGGCTGCTGCGGCGAGACGTGCTGCTCCTGCTGCTGCTGGCGCTGAGCATTCCGGCCATGCAGTTCATTCTTCTGCTGCGGGGCGGCACGGCCGCCTGGATCCGCTACTATATGTACGTCTTCCCGATCGCGGCGGCCTGGATGCCGTACGAGATCAGCCGCCTGCGGCATCGGCGCACAGGCGTCGCGCTGCTGCTCGTATCGCTCGCGGGCAGCGGCTATGTCATGCTCGGCATGATGAACGACCCGACGATCGCTTCCGACGAGTACGAGGCGTTCCGGCAGAACAAGCTTTACGCCGAGCAGCAGGCCGGAAAGCAGATGACGGACGTGATCGACCGCGAGCTTCCGGGCCGGACGATCCTGACCGACTCGTTCAGCAGCTTCCGGATCGTCATGGGCAGCGACAGCCCTCGCCAGTTCCTCATCACCAGCGACAGCGAATTCGCGGACGCGCTGGAGGCGCCGGCGGAGCATGGCGTCGAGTACGTGCTGGTGCCCAATCCGCAGGCGGTGCTCTCGCTGGACGAAGTGAACAAGAAGTACCCTTCCCTCTATGAGCAGGGAGCGGACTGGGCGGAGCTGTACCGCCAGGCCGGCGAATATTGGAAGCTGTACAAGGTCAAGCCGGAGACGGAATGACCGCTGCTCCAGCGAGCGGACCGACGCTGGACGCCGGAAGCCGATCTCATCGGGGAGATCGGCTTCCGGCGTTTTTTTCTCCCTCGCCGGTCCCTGGCGCCGCCGCAATCCCGCAAGCCCCGCGCTGCCGTCCCCGCAAAGCCGCAAACCCGCAAAGCCGCGCGGGCTTGCGGCTTTTTTTCGGTTCTTTTCCGCAAGCGGTTTGTGGAATGACGAAGCCTCGTTTTCGGTGTGAATGGGAAAAAGATCGCTTATAGTGAAAACAAGGGAAACAACGAGAGCACGAACCGGACGAGGGCAACGAAAGAGAAGAGACGACGAGGGCGAGGAGGAGACGGCATGAAGGGATTTTCATTCGGAGGCGGATTGACGCTGGTCCATCTGGAGGCGAGCTCGCCGAGGCTGTTCGCGGCGGAGGACCAGCTGGACTGCCGGTACGTGAGGGCCTACTTCAAGCAGCAGGGCACGCCGACGGCGCAGTACATCCAGGCCAGCCTGGCCGGGCGGTACGAGACGGCGGAGGACCTGCTCTCGCTCGGCAACGACGCGGTCGCCTTCCACGTCACGCCCGCCTCCTACCGTCTCTGCCGGGAGCTGAGCGGCACGCTCGCCGACCTCGACGGCTCGCTGCGGATCTTCTGGTTCGGCGAGTGGGCGGCCGAGCTGCCGGACCGCTCGCTGCCGGCGACGGTGGAGCGGCTGGTGCGCTCGGAGCCGGAGCGCGTCCTGCACCGGCTGCTTGAACCGGACGCGCCGGACGAGGCGGCCGACGAGATGGACGCGCTCGACGCCATCGCCGGCGTATGGGAGGAAGCGGCCTCGATGCGGCAGGCGCCGCTGCTGGCGGTCAAGGCTTCGGATCGGCTGGGAGGAGCATCCGCTCCGGACGGCCTCCGGCTGCACTCGCCGGAGCGGCTCGCCCGGGACATCCGGCTCGCGGCCGCGGCTTCCCGCCAGGCGCGGCCGGAGCTGCGGCTGATCGGCTACGAAGCGGCGACGGCCGACGAGGCGCGAGAGGCCGCCGTGGCCGAGGCGCTGGAGGCATGCGGGGGAAGCGCGACGTGGTCGGTCGAGCTGACGCTGGAGCGCTGGCGGAGCGGCGGAGCCGCCCGGCTCGCGGAGAGGGGCGCCAGCACGCTGACGCTGCGGCTGCCGGACAGCCTGGACGAGACGGAGCCTTTCCTCTCCGACATGCTCCGCGAGCTGAGGATTGCCTGGCCGGAGCTGCGGCTGCGTGTCGTGCTGGAGACGTCGCCTGGCAGCACGGAGTCGGGATCGAGGCGGGTCGCCGGGCAGCTGAGGCAGTGCCTGGACGAAGGGTTGCTCGCCCGGGATGCGATCACGGCCGCCATCCCCGCTGCCGCTGGTGCCGAGGCCCGCATGCTGCTGCCCGCTCCGCTGGAGGAGCTGGCGCGTGAGCGGCTCGGATCGAGCTCGGAGGCGGCGCTCGTGAACGGCTTCCTCGCCTTCATGACCGGACATTACCCGCCGCATGCCCTCGGAGGGGGCGCCAAGCATATCGGCGTCGACGAGGACGGCTGGAGGCCCGAGACGATCCGGCGCATGGGCGAGCATTCCGCCCTCAACAGCGCGATCTTTTTCGAACAAAACCAAGAAAACAGGGACGAAAGCTTGGATATAATAGAGCCGCCGATCTTCTACGATCAGGACGGCAGGTGGAAGCGGCTGGACCGCCGCTTCGACCGGGCCGGCGGCGAGGCCGAGCGCGAAGGTGTCTATCTCTCCAACGCCAATCGGCTGGATCGCGACGAGAGCGGCCGCTGGCAGCTGCGGCTGAACGACTTTCTGCTGGCCGAGCCGATCTCGCTGCAGCGCCAGCGCTATGAGGAAGCCGCGGCCGAGGACGGCGCGTGTGAGCCCGCCGCCTTCCGGCTGCTGGAGCTCCGCAGCGAGCGCGACCTTGATCGGTTCCTCGACGACGTGGACGGGTTCAGCCGCACGGGACGCTTCGCCCATGGCTATGAAGTCCAGTCGCATGTAATGGACAGCTGCCGCTGGTCGGCGGCGGGCGCCTGCTCGGCCCGCAAGCTGCCGAGGCTGTTCGCGGACAAGGAGGGCGAGGTGGCCTCCTGCCGGGGCTGCGCGCCGATCGGGCATCTGGACGACACGCCGGACCAGCTGCTGCTGCAGGCCGCGGTGCTGTCCGACCAGGAGCAGCTGCTGCGCGGCTGCAGCTCCTGCGAGATCCGCTCGACCTGCTCCCAGTGCGCGTTCCTGCCTCCCTACATGACGGCCTCGCAGTATTGCGCCATCCGCCGCGAGCACGTCATGCTCCATCGCTACATGCAAGTGGTGCAGCTGGTCAAAGGGCTTCGCCGGCATACCCAAGCGCTGTCCGCGCTGGACGCCGAGACGCTGCTCGTCTCGCTGCCGACCTGCACCCACTACTACCCTCACCCCGGCATGGCCGCGCGTCCTTCGCTCGTCAGCGAGGCGGTGTTCCTCTTGACGACGGACGGTACGCCGGTGCTGTACCAGGCCGTCAGCCAAAAGGTGCTCAAGCTCAGCGAGCCGATGGCGCTGCTGCTCGAAGGGCTGATGGTCGGCGCGACCGAAGCCGAGCTGGCCGAGGCGCTGCAGGCGAAGTACGGCACGGAGCCGGCCTACGCCGCCGCCGCCGTCTCGCAGGCGATCGAGCAGTTCAGCCGCCAAGGCTGCCTCCATCTGCCCGCACGGGCATCGTGAACGAAAGGAGATCCGACATGCGGAACCATCCCTCTGCAAGCCAGGACCAACCCGCCGCCGGCGCTGCTCGCGCCGCCGATCCGGCGGCTGCGCCGCCGCCCGTCCTGCAGCCGCCCGGCTACCCGATCGTCCATCCGCTCAAGGACGTCCGTCTGGGCGAAGCCTTCCCCTCCTTCGCGGCGGGAGACGGCATCTACGTCCAGGACACGAACGGCAAGACCTATATCGACGGCATCAGCGGGCTCTGGAACGTCTCGCTCGGCTACCGCCATCCCGGCATCCGCCAGGCGATCGTCGACCAGCTCGACCGGCTGCCCTACGTCAACCCTGTCGACGGCGCCAATCCGACGACGCTCGCATTCGCCGAGACGCTGCTGCGCCTGACGCCGCCGTCTCTGGCCAAGGTCGCCTATACGTGCACCGGCTCGGAGTCGGTGGAGCTGGCGATCAAGCTCATCCGCAAGTTCCATCAGCTGTCGGGACGGCCGGAGCGCACGCTCATCGCGGTGCTCGACAAGTCCTACCACGGCACGTACTACGGCTCGATGAGCGCAAGCGGCATCGACCAGGAGATTTCGGAGAGCTACGGCCCCAAGGTGCCCGGCTTCCGGTTCCATCCCGTGCCGCTCGGCGACGACGGCAAGCCGGCCGTGCTGGAGGGCGAGCTGCTGGAGCGCCGGCTGGCGGAGCTGGAGAGGCTGTTCGCGGAGGAGGAAGGCCGTCTCGGCGGCATCATCCTCGAGCCGATCATCGGGTCGGGCGGCATCCTGCCGCTGCCGGACCGCTACCTGCGGAGAATCCGCGAGCTGTGCGACGCCTCCGGCGTCCTGCTCGCCTTCGACGAGGTGGCAACGGGCATGGGCCGCACGGGACGCATGTTCGCCTTCGAGCACAGCGGCGCGACGCCCGACATCCTCTGTTTGTCCAAAGGCATCAACAGCGGCTACCTGCCGCTCGGCGCGACGCTGTTCAGCGACGCGATCTACCAGGCGTTCGCCCGGGCCGGCTCTCATATCGAGCATCTGTCGACGCAGAACGGCAATCCGATCGCCTGCGCCGCCGGCCTCGCGACCGTCGAGGCGCTGGAGCAGCCCGGGCTTCTGGCCGAGGTGACCCGCAAGGGCGAGCTGCTCCGCCACCTGCTCAACGAAGCGCTGGCCGCGAATCCGCTGTACCTCGAGACACGGGGACAAGGGCTCATGATCGGCGTCGCCCTCACCTCGGACCGCTCGCAGCGGGCGCTGCTCGATGCAGACCGCCTGCGGGATGTCGTCGCCCGGCTGAAGCAGCGCGGCCTGCTCGTCTACCCGATCCATACGCCCGGCGTGACGACCGGCTTCCACCTGTTCCCTCCGCTGATTATCGAGGACGGCGAGATCCGCAAGATCGTCCAGATCATCGCCCGCTCGCTGGGAGGGAGGTGAGCGCGAGCATGAATCCGGCCAAGCATGACCTGGCCTCGCCGCTGGAGCTGCCTCCGGCCGAGCCGGAAGCGGAGTCCGTCGTCATCTCCCGGCTGCGGGCCTGCCTGCATCGCATCGGCAGCTTCCTTTCCTTCCGCTGACCGATCCGCGACCTGTCCTTCATTCCGCCTAGGAGGTGATACCCATGATGGCAATCTGGCCTCTTCCGTTCCCGAAGCTTCCGATTCCGTTCCCGCATCCGTTCCCGATCGATCCGATCATCTTCTTCTAATCGCTAGCATCCCGAGTGCATTCCATTCCAGGAGGTGAATTCCATGAACGAAATCTCCCTGCAGCTCGAAGAGCTGGAAGCCGTCGCGGCTCCTGGCTGGCAAGATACGGTCGTCATCATCGCGATCGGTCTGGGCATCGCGGCCCTCACCTAGGTTTTGAACCCCGCGTCAAGCGCTTGATTCCACGAGAGGAGGTGAAATCCATGAAGAACCTGTCCCTGCAGCTCGAAGAGCTCGAGGCGGTCGCCGCTCCGGTCGATTGGGGCGATGTCGCGATCGGCGTCGGCATCGGCATCGGCGTCATCGCCTTCACGTAATCCGTGTTCTCCTGCATTCGAGATTCGGCCAAGGAGGTGAAATCCATGAAAAACCTGTCCCTGCAGCTCGAGGAGCTCGAAGGCGTGACCGCGCCGGACTGGCAAGACGTCGCGATCGGCATCGGCATCGGCATCGGCATCGGAGCGATCGCCTTCACGTAATCGATCGGCCTGATTCAGCTTCCATAGAAAGGAGGCCAAATCCATGAACCAAGCTCTGTCCCTCCAGCTGGAGGAACTGGAAACCGTCGCGGCACCGGGCGACGGCGCGTACATCGCCGGCGTAGCGGTAGGCGTCGCGATCGGCATCGGCATCATCGCCTTCACGTAATTCCCTATCCAACCCAATTCTATTGAAAGGAGGAACCATCCATGAACCGATCCCTGAACCTGCACATGGAGCTGCTCGAAGACGTAGCCGCCCCCGGCGACGCGCAAGACTTCGTCGAAGGCGTAGCCGTCGGCCTGGGCGCCGTCGCAGCCGTCGTCGGCATCATCGCCTTCACGTAAGGCCAACCCCCCTCATTCTTCGAAAAAGGAGGCCAAACCCATGAACCAAGCCCTGTCCCTGCAGCTGGAGGAACTGGAAGCCGTCGCGGCTCCCGGCGACGCGGAATACATCGCCGGCGTAGCGGTAGGCGTCGCCATCGGCATCGGCATCATCGCCTTCACGTAATCGCGGCCTTACTTAACCGAGATCGACCCTTTTCACCCTATCCTGGCCTTGATCCAACCCAAACCTATTATCCAAGGAGGAATCATCCATGAACCAATCCCTGAACCTGCATATGGAACTGCTTGAGGACGTATCCGCTCCAGGCAGCGGCAAAGACTTCGTCGAAGGCGTAGCCGTCGGCCTGGGCGCTGTCGCAGCCGTCACCGCCATCATCGCCTTCACCTAAGACCTGCTGGACGAACGATCGCCCGCTTGACCCGGCTGAGCCTCTCAGCCGCTTGAGATGGGAGACTCTCTCCCCGCCTGGACGCTGGAGCCGGGCGGGGGAGTCCTCCCCATGACGCTGCGCATCGACGGCTTGCCGCCCTTTTTCACGACTTTGGCTTTTCTTCTGGACACTATGAACGATTCGAGGTGAACGAGATGTCGACCGCATCAGCCTTCGATATCCATGAGATCGAAAACAACCTGTTCCTGGTTCAACATAGATCAAGCCGCAAGTTCATCCGCATGGGACCGCGCGAGACGGAGTACCTGCAATATCTCGCCTCGACACCCGCCGCCGCGAGCTCCGCTCCGCAGGGCGAGGCGGCCGAGCAGGCCGCCCCCTACGCCGGCAGCCTATCGGAGGAGGAGCAGGCTTATCTCGCCTCCAAGTTCGGCGAATGGGGCTTCCTCGACCCGGCCGTGCCGGAGGAGGAAGCGGCCGGCACCCGCAAGTGGCGCTTCAACTGGCGCATCGACGATCTGACGACGATCAAGTTCTTCTCCGTCGATCCCGACGCCTGGCTGGACCGCCGGCTGCCGCTCATCCGCTCGCTGCTCCATCCGGCGGCGATCGCGGCCTACGGGCTTGTCATGCTCGGCGCCCTCGCGCTGCTGCTGGCGCAGCCGCAGCTGGCCGTCGGCCTCGACCCGTACGGCCTCGGCTGGGCCCAGTACGCGGCGATCTACGCGATGATCGTCCTGACGACAGTCATCCACGAGCTCGGCCACGGCATGACGTGCAAATACTACGGCGGACGCGTGAAGCAGATGGGCGCGATGCTGTTCTACTTCAGCCCGGCGATGTTCTGCGACGTGAGCGACACGTATACGTTCCGGCGCAGGCGGCATAAGATGGCGGTGCTGGCGGCAGGCGTGTTCAGCCAGTGGCTGCTCTCCTCGCTCGCGATCCTCGCCTACGGCGGGCTCCAAGCGGCCGGAGCGCAGCCGTCGGAGCTGCTGCTGTATTACGCCTTCGCCAACGTCGGCATGAGCGTGCTCAACCTGATGCCGCTCGTCAAGCTCGACGGCTACTGGATGCTGAGCCACTGCCTCGGCATCGCCAACCTGCGGAGCAAGGCGTTCCGCTCTCTCTGGAGCCTGCTGCGCCTGCCCGGCCCCCGCGATCCGATCGCGGCAAGCCCCCCGAGCCGCCGGGAGCGCTCGATCCTGCTCGCCTACGGCGCGGCGGCGGCGGCGTTCACCCCCTGCTTCTGGCTCTGGGGCATCCTGCAGGTGCAGGAGCGGCTGCAAGGCTGGATCGGCGCCTTCAGCTTCCTCGTGACCGCCGGCATCGCGGTCGTCATGCTCTATCACATGGGCAAGTTTTTCCGGACGATGAGACAGCCGGCTTAACCGGCTCCAAACCAAGACAAGGTGGGATATGAGATGGGACTGGAAATCAATCACTTAATCAAGCGCTACGGAGGGAAGACGGTGCTGCACGGCATCTCGCTCGAAGCGCGCACCGGCCAGGCGTTCGGCCTGCTCGGCGGCAACGGGGCGGGCAAGACGACGACGATCCGCTCCGTCCTCGGCCTGGTCGAGTACGAGTCCGGCTCCATCACCTGGGACGGCAAGCCGATCCAGGACAACCGCCCGAGCATCGGCTATCTGCCGGAGGAGCGCGGCCTGTATCCGAAGGAGAAGGTCAGCGAGCAGCTCATCTACTTCGCGATGCTAGAGGGACTGTCCCGGCCGGCGGCGGTCAAGGCGATGCGCGGCTGGCTGGAGCGGCTCGGCATCGCCGAGCACGAGGGCAAGCGCGTCGAGCAGCTGTCCAAGGGCAATCAGCAGAAGGTGCAGATCATCTCCTCGCTCATCCACGATCCCGAGCTGGTCATCCTCGACGAGCCGTTCAGCGGCCTCGACCCGGTCAACTCCGACATGCTGGCATCCGTCGTGCAGGACCAGCTGAAGCTGGGCAAGACGATGATTTTCTCCAGCCACCAGATGGGCCAGGTCGAGCGGTTCTGCGACTATGTGTGCATTCTCAAGCGCGGCCAGATGACCGTCTCCGGCAAGCTGGCCGACATCAAGCGCTCCTACGGGCGCACGAGCCTGCTGCTGCGCAGCGAGCAGGACTTGACCCCGCATCTGGCGACGTTCGGCATGCAGCCGGTCGAGGAGTCGCTCCATGAGTGGCAGGTCAAGGTCGACAGCGAGGAGCAGGCCCACGGCCTCATGCAGTCGATGGCGGGCGCGGGCGTGAAGCTGCTCAAGTTCGAGCTCAAGGAGCCGACGCTCCATGAAATCTTCATTGAAAAGGTAGGCGAAGGAGCATGAAGCAGTTCGGCCTTGTATTCCGGTATTCCTTCCGGGAGCGTCTCCGGTCCAAATCGTTCACGCTGACGATCTACATCGCGGCGGTGCTGCTGGCGGCGCTCATCTTCCTCCCCAAGGTATTGCAGTCGGATGGCGGCGAATCGGTCGACGGTACGGTCGCCGTCGTCAACAAGACCGACTTGGCGTTGACGCCGGAAAGCCTCGCGCAAGGCGTGTCGCCCTCGTACGCCTGGAAGCTTGTCGAGCCGTCCGGGGAAGCCGAGGCCCGCGCGCAGCTGGCCAAGGACGACGACAGCCTGCTCGGCCTGGCGGCGATCGAGGAGAAGGACGGCAAGCCGGTGCTCTCGCTGACAGTCAACAAGCTTGACGACGCGCCTTATGCCGAAGCGCTTGGGACCTACGTCCAAGGGGTCTACACGGCAAGCGAGCTCGGCAAGCTGACGCTGGATCCGGCGCAGAAGGAGCGCGTGACCGCGGCCTTGCAGCTCGACGTGCAGGAGCTCAAGGCGGGCAGCAAGTCGGCCCTCGTCATGTATTTGCCGGTCTACCTCATCACCTTCATGCTCTACCTGCTGATCTACCTGTTCGGCGGCAACGTGGCCGTCTCCGTCTCGGTCGAGAAGAGCTCCCGCATCAAGGAAATCCTCATCACCAAAGTAAAGCCGGAGCAGCTGCTGTTCGGAAAGGTGTTCGGCGTCGGCCTCGCCGGCCTGCTGCAGTTCGTCCTCATCCTGGGCATTGGCTACGGCATGCTTCTCGCCTCCGGCTCGGGCGGAGCGCTCGATTTGTTCGGCTTCACGGTCGACTTCTCGATGCTGGGCGCCAAGACGATCGCCCTGCTCGTACTGTTCTTCATCCTCGGCTACTTCTTCTACGCGGCGCTGTTCGCCGCCTGCGGCTCGCTCGTCAGCCGCAGCGAGGAGGTCAACGGCATGATCCTGCCGGTCTCGGTCATCATGATGGGTGGCTTCCTGGTCGCGCTGATCTCGCTCGGCTCTCCGGACGGCAGCCTCGCCGTCGTCAGCTCCTACATCCCGTTCGCGACGCCGTTCACGATGTTCGTCCGGGTCGGGATGACCGAGCCGACCTGGACCGAGATTCTCGTGCCGACGCTCATCCTGCTCGCCTCCACGGGCATCGCCTGCTGGATTTCCGCCAAAATCTATCAGGTCGGCGTCCTGCTCTACGGGCAGAAGCCGACGCCGAAGCTGATCTACAAAGCGCTTCGGTCGACGATGTAAGGAGGGGCGCACATGGCGATAGACATCACCAAGGTGGCGCCGCCCGCCCGATCTGTCCCGATCCCGCCTCCGGCCGTCCGGCCGGAAGGGGCGGCGGCCCGGCCGCTGCTCGGCCAGTGGGCGATGGTGACCGGGGCCGGGCGCGGCATCGGCGAGGAGATCGCGCGGCAGTTCGCCGCCTCCGGCGCGTCGCTCGTCCTGACCGAGCTGCCGGAGCGCATGCCGCTGCTGGAGGAGAGCGCCGCCGCGCTGCGGCGGGAGCATGGCGTGCAGGCGAGCTGCCTGCCGCTCGACCTGCGCCGCATGGAGCAGGTCGAGGAGGCGGCCGCGCGCATCGGCGGCGAGGTCGAGGCGGGCGTGGACTACCTCGTCAACAACGCCGGCGTCAACCTGCTGCAGCCGGCGCTGACGCTCACGCAGGAGGAATGGGACTTTGTCGTGGACATCAATCTCAAGGGCACGTTTTTCCTCACCCGCGAGGTGGCCAAGGCGATGGTCCGCAAGAAGCGCGGCTCGATCGTCATGATCGCCTCGCAGCACGGCGTCGTCGCCAACGAGAACCGCGCTCCCTACTGCGCCAGCAAGGCCGGACTCATCCATCTGTCCAAGGCGCTCGCGGTCGAATGGGCGAAATACGGCATCCGCGTCAACACAGTGTCGCCGACGTTCGTGCTGACCGAGGCGAGCGAGCCGCATCTGACCGATCCGCAGTTCCTGCGGGCCAACCTGCCCAAGCTGCCGCTGCGCAAGTTCGCGACGCCGGAGGACATCGCCCGCTCGGCGCTGTTCCTGGCGACGGACGCGGCCGGCATGATTACCGGGCATAACCTCGTCGTCGACGGCGGCTGGACCGCCCTCTGACGGCCGGTGCGCCTGAGCCGACGGCCCGACCGGAATCCCCCTTTTCGAGAATCCATCCTCCAGAAGCATCACCGCAAGCCGGATACCCGGCGGAGCGCATCCATAAGCAGCACCCGGCCGGATACCCGGCGAAGCGCATCCATAAGCAGCACCCGAGCCGGTTACCCGGCGAAACGCATTCATCGGCAGCGCCTTGAGCCGGATACCCGGCGGACACACAGCGGCGCCCTGAGCCGGAGTACCCGGCGAAGCCAGCATCTTCCGCAGCGGAGCCGACTCCCGGGCCTGGCGTCCGGCGGCTCCCGCGCAGGCGGGCGGCGCGGCGAAGCGGCACTCATCCCCATTCATTCGACGCGAGGAGGCGGTTGTAATGTATTTCGGCGTATTCAAGGACTTGAGGAACCTGGGGCTGCCCGGCAGCCAGGATTTCGATCTGTATGAAGGGTACTATTCCGAGTTCTACGAGGCGGTGGCGGGCCGCACGGACTACGACATCCCGCTGCTGCTGGAGCAGGCGGCGGCGCTTGCGGGCGGCGGCAAGGTGCTGGAGCTGGCCTGCGGCTCGGGCCGCGTCCTGATGCATCTGGCCAATCGCGGCTTCCAGACGGTCGGCCTCGACCTGTCCGAAGATATGCTCAAGATGTGCCGCCGCAAGAGCGAGCTGCTGCCGCCGCGCCTGAAGAGCCGCATCGACGTGCGCCAAGGCGACATGACGAGCTTCGAGCTCGGCGAGGAGTTCCCCCTCATCATCCTGTCGGCGACGAGCATCAGCCTGCTGCGCGAGCGGAGCGACCTGGAGCGCATGCTGCAGGCGGTGGAGCGCCATCTGGCGGACGGCGGACGGTTCATCTTCGACTACGTGCTGTCCAACGACATCCACAACAGCCAGCTGCGCGGCGGCCGCGTCAACGGCGTCACGCTCGATCTCGGGCCTGACCACAAGCAGTTCGTCCTCATGGGCGAGGAGGAGAACCGGGAGGATCAGAGCGCGGTCATGAACTTCTACGCCGAGGTCATCCAGGGCGGGCAGACGAAGCGCTATTTCGGCTCTACGTTCAAGAAGTTCTTCCCCGAGGAGGACATCCACGCCTGCATCGCCGCTTCCGGCCTGCGCATCGCGGACTCCCGCCTGTACAGCGTCGAGGGCGACGGCAACGTGCGCTGCCTGATTCTGGAGAAGGAGGCCGCCCGATGAGCGCCTTCGTCACGATTCTGGGCGGCGGGGGAGAGGGCGGCGAGGCCGAGCCGATCGCCGCCGCCCTGCGCGGCCTCGGCGTCGAGGCGCGCGCCGCGTCGGCGTTCGCCGAGATCGATCCCGGCAGCGACCTCGTGCTCGTGCTCCAGGCGGAGCTCCAGGGCGCCGCGTTCAACGCCTACGCCCTGGAGCATGGGCTGACGTGGCTGCCGGTCGCGTTCTCGCATACGGTCGGCCGCCTCGGCCCGATCATCATTCCCGGCGAAACGGCCTGCTACGACTGCCTGGAGCTGCGCGGACGCGCGAACGGCCTGCCGCCGCTCGCAGCCAAGCCGAGCCGGTTCGACCCGAGCTGGTCGATGGTCGCGTCGCTCGCCGTCATGGAGACGGTCAAGTGGCTGTCGCGCTCCACGAACAGCTTCGCGCCGCTGTCGCTCGGCCATCAGGTCGAGTTCGACGCCTTTCACCTCCAGGGCGAAGTGAATCCGGTGTACCGGCTGCCCACCTGCCCGTCCTGCGGGCTGCGCCATCAGGCGCGGCTCGCCGCCCAGCCATGGACCGAGGCCGGGCTGGTGCAGCTGCCATGAGCCGCCAGCTGATCCGCCGCTGGAGCAGTTCGGCGCCTGCGGCTCCCGGCGCTCGCCGTCCCCGCGGTCCGGCGCTCGGCCTGACGGAGCCGCTGGCACGGGCGATCAGCCCGCAGGGCGGCATGGTGCGCGGGCTGATGAGCCTCAGCACCGATCCCGGCGATCCGGCGCTGTTCCTCAGCCTCGCCGCTCCGGCCGATCCCAAGGCGTTCGGCGGCCGCCAGCACGGCCTGATCGACCGCTTCGCCAGCGGCATGGGCTTCACGCTCGAGGAGGCGAACGTATCCGCGGTGGCCGAGGCGGTCGAGCGCTACTGCGCCGCCTATGTCATTCCGGACCGCACCGTCTTCGCCTCGTGGCGCGAGCTGCGCGCCGAAGCGCTGCATCCCGGCGCGCTGCCGCTGTTCACGCCGGAGCAGCACGCGACGTGGCAGTTTCCGTACCAGCCGTTCACCGAGGATGCGCGCATCCGCTGGGTGCCGGCGCGCTCGCTGGCGACCGGCCGCGAGAAATTCGTGCCGGCCGCGATCGCCTGGGATTCCTACGTCCCGCAGAGCGACGACGAGGCGGCGATCTGCTTCGGCCTCATGACCGGCTCGGCCGCCGGCTCGACGCTCGAGCAGGCGATGATCGGCGGGCTGCTGGAGATCATCGAGCGCGACGCCTTCATGATGATGTGGTACAACATGGCCTCGCTGCCGCGGCTCGACATCCGCGAGCATCCGCTGGCGCGTCCGTTCCGCGAGCTGCTCGACGAGAGCCGCTTCGAGCTGTCGATCGTGGACACGACCGGCGACACGGGCATCCCGTCCGCGTTCGGCCTGCTCCAGACGAGCGACGGACGGGTCAGCTTCGGCGGCTCGGCGAGGCTCTCCATGGAAGAGGCTGTCGTCAAGACGCTCATGGAGATCAGCCAGCTGTTCATCGGCAACAAGGCGCAGATCTACGCCGAAGGTCTGCCGTCGCTGCTGCCCCATCAGATCACCGACTACGGCCTGCGGCTTCCGTATTACGAGCAGCCGTTCGCGCATGAGGAGCTGGCTTTCACGGCGGCCTCGCCGCTGCTGCATCCGGTGCCGCCCGCTCCGCCCGTCGCTTCCGCCTCCGAGGCGGAGCGGCTCGCGCATCTCGTCGGCGCCTTGCAGGCGCGCGGCCTGGAGCCGCTCTGCGTCGACGTCACGACGGACGACGTGCGCGAGCTCGGGCTGCATGTCGTCAAGATGATCGTGCCGGGCACGATCCAGCTGCCGCGCAGCGAGCGCGAGCGGCTGATTGCCAGCCGCCGCATCTACGACGTGCCGGTGGAGCTCGGCTGGCGCAGCTCGCCGATCGCGCCGTCCGAGCTCAACGTCAGCCCGCATCCGTTTCCTTGACCGGCCTCGACCGGCTTCCATCTGCGTCCCTCGCGCCAGCTTGCGCGCCGCGGCCGCGACCAATAATCGACAAGGGCGTGATCCTATGCAATCCAAGTTCATCGACTGGCGCGCCGACGCGCTCGCCGGCGAAGAGTCTCTGTCCCTGACGTACCACCTCAATTCCAGCCACTACCCGCAGCTGGAGGTGCTGACCCGCTCCCGGATGAAAATGCTGCGCAAGCTGTTCGCGCAGATGAACGCGCCCGCGACGCCCGCCAAGCGGTATTTCTCCGCTCCGCGCGCCGCTCTGGGCGACGATCCCGAGGCGGCGGCCGAGGATCGGCTGAGCGCCCACCCGAGCCTGCGCCGGCTGCTGTGGCGGCTGCGCCGCATGCAGCCGGAGGCGCAGCCGTTCGCGGACTTCGGGCCGCTGGAGGAGCTCGGCGGCGCGGCGCTCGACTCGCCCGAGCTGTACATTCTCTCGCGGAGCTCGGCGACGAACCGGCTCGAGCTGTTCTACTTCCATCCGCACGGCGACTGCCTGCAGGAGCTCGGCGCTCCGGACGAGGAGCGGTGCTCGGCGCTGTTCGACCCGGCGGTGAGCGCCGGACCGCTGCAGGGCGCGATCTTCGTCGCCGCCAATCTGCACCGGTCGCTGCAGCTGTTCGGCGAGCGCGGCTACCGGCTTAGCCTGCTGGAGGGGGGCCGCCTGACCGAGCGGCTCTCCGCCTGCTCGCCCGGCAGCGGGCTGCGGGTGCAGCCGGTGCTCGGCTTCTACGACAGCCGCGTGCATCAGCTGCTCGGGCTCGACGGCCACTATGAAGTCGCGCTGAGCTGCCTGCTGCTGCAGGCCGAGCCGGAGGGAGCCCGATGAAAGACCGCACCGAGCCGCTCCCCCTCCTCCCCGGGGAGCTGCCGCTGCGCGTCGCTCCGGACAGCGCGCAGCCTCTTTACGCCCAGCTGGAGGCTCAGCTGCGCGAGCTGATCCACAGCGGGGCGCTGCCGGAGGACAGCCAGCTGCCCAGCTTGCGGGATCTCGCCTCGAAGCTGGGCTGCAGCCTCATCACCGTCCGCCGCGTCTACCTGGATTTGGAGCGCGAAGGCCTGCTGACGATTTCCAAAGGCATCGGCACGTTCGTCTGCCGCCGCGGCTCGGAGCGTTCCGCGCGTCGGGCATGGTCGAAGGCGCTCGTGCAGGAGGCTTTCCGCAGCGCGGTCGCGACCGGCTCCAAGTATGGCCTGAAGCCGGATGAGATGCGGCGGCTGCTGGAGGACCAGCTCGAGGGGAGCGACTCGGGACCTACGGCGGACTCGGGCGGAGACGAGCCGGAGGGCGGGCGCCCGCCCGATCCGCGGCCCCCGGCGAAGGCCTGAGCGGCGGTAGGCAACCGCCGCCAGAAGCAAGGCGCGGATTCGCATTCCCAGCGGGAATTTTTTAGGGCAATCGCCATTCCATTCCCCCCTCAGCCGGTTTCAAGCCTTCGGGCATGGAGCGGGCTTTTTTTCGCTGAATCGCTCCCATAGCTTGAAGGAAATGGATTCTTTTCTATGGAATATGTCATGGGACCTCATGCATGCGCCGTAGTCGTCCACACCTAGGGCATAGGGATCAGATCGGGGGGAATGGGATGGAGCAAGCGGGGAGAGGGATGGAGCAGGCGATGAGGGAAAGCGTCGAGGCGCACTTCGTGCTGCCGCAGCTGAAAGAGATGGCGCGCGCCTGCCTGGAGCAGAAGCTGCGGGAGTCGATGCTGTTCGGCAAGATGACGATGCTTCATTACCGCATGTACAAGGGCGGGGACGACGAGCGGATCTTCCGCGCCGCAGCGGCGGTGGAGCTGATGATCCTGAGCCTCGACATGATCGACGACGTGCAGGACCGGGACAATCCGGCGGTTCCGTGGAGCGCCTACCGCCCGGAGATCACGCTGAACCTGGCGCTCGGCATGCTGATGATCGCCCAGCGGCTGCTGCTGGAGAGCGGCTTCGAGCCGGAGCGGGCGCAGCAGGCCGCGAGGCTGCTCAGCATGCAGGTGCTGACCGCCGTGCACGGGCAGACGCTCGACCTGCTCAACGACATCCCCGACGAGGATGCCTATCTGGCGATGGTCAGCCAGAAGTCGGCGGCGCTGCTCGTCTGCGGCTGCATGATCGGCACGGTGCTTGCCACCGGGGAATGGAAGGAGCAGGTGCGCAGCTACGCCGAGCAGCTCGGCATCGCCGCCCAGATCAAGAACGACATCCGCGATCTGGCCAACTGGACGGACAAGAACGACTTCCTGAACCGCAAGCTCACGCTGCCGACGCTGTTCCTGTTGCAGGCCGTCACGGACGAGGACCGCTGGGTGCTCGACTACTACGAGGGCCGGCTCTCGATGGAGGAGGTCCGCCACCGGCGCGAGGAGCTGGAGGCGATCCTGGAGAAGACCGGCACGATGCTCTACTCGTCGGTGCGCATGCGCACGCACTACTACCGCTTCCTGGAGCTGCTGGAGCAGCTGGAGCTGGAGGATGGCTGGCGCGACCAGATGCTTGCCCTGGCGGAGTAAGGTGTAGCATTCGCGCTGCGGGAGTCGGCTCGGCCGAGCGGAATGGAGCCTTTAAGGTAAGAGCAGTTTCGACCGCCGGCCATAACCCGATTCCCGCAGCCCCGGCGCATCTACCGCCACCTCCAGCTCCCCGCACCCCCGCAAGCGGCCGCATGCGGGGCGCGCAAGAACGTTTGCGGCTTTCCCCCAGCGGCTTTTCGTTTCCGACATCCGGGCGCCTCGCTATAGTGGAATTAAGAGATGACGACGCTCTTAAAACCCAATTCGGAGGGATGTACCATGTTGAAAGAAATGATCCAGTCCATCGTGAAGGAATCCGGCTCTGTGATGCGAATTCAATTGGGACAGCTTCAACTGGCAGGCCTCAGCGATGCGGAGCAAAGAGCGTTCGCTGACGTGGTGGACCGTCGGGCGAAGAACGAAGGCGGCAACTTGCTCAGCGATCCGATTTGGTGCTGAAATCAGCCGATTGGCAGGTGGCTTTAACTGTATAGGAAATGGAAACGATCCCTTTTTCTCCTCGCTGTGATTCTAACGGCCGTTTATCTGGTCCATACAAGCTTCTCGTCCGTCATAACGGGCATAGAAACGCAGGCCGGACCTGGGCGGGACGGGACGTATACGATTACAAATATTGAAAAAGGGTTTTGGGCGGACGGCAAGCTTGCCGTGGGGGATCGAGTGGCGAGAATCAATGACGAGTCCGCCGATAGACATCTGCCGCTGCGCTACTTCGGGTATGTCGAACTGGCCTCCAGCCTGGACGTCATCCGCGCAGGCCAAGACGGACAGGAGAACACGCTGCGGATCGAGCTGCCAGACCAGCTGGCTCAAAAGGATTGGTTGTTCTGGTTTGTTGTACCGACGCTGGCTCTGCTCGTCTTCTCCTGCTTCGGCTTCTTCGTCTACAGTCGCAAAAAGGAAGATCCTGCTGCCCTCCGCCTGATTTTATTCTTTCTCAGCATCGGGTTCGCGTACCTCAGCGCCATGGTTTCCGGTAGGGGAGACCTGGTCGGCAGAGTGGTGCTCACGGTTGCCTTCGCCGGAGTGCCGCTGACCTTCCTGCTCTTCCTGGACCGCTACTTGCAGCGCTACGGCAAGCGGTTCGCCTCCAAGGCAGCCTTGCTCCTGATGCAAGCCGGCTTCATCGCGCAGCTTGCCGTACAGGCGGTCGAATTGACGACGGGAGCGGTATCGTTCAAGTCGCTCTTCCTGATGGCCTACTTCGTGCTCGGCAACGCATACATCATCTACAAGCTGGTCCGCTCGTACCTCGCTCATCGGCAGGATGACTTGAAATCGCTGTTCAAGCTGACGCTGCTCGGCCATCTGGTCGGGTTTCTGCCGTTTCTGCTGCTGTACGGTGTGCCGCTGCTGTTCGGCGTGCCGATCATTCCGGCGCAGGTAGCGGCGGCGTTCCTGCTCGGACTGCCGATCGTTTACCTATACATGTTCACGACGCAGCGGCTGTTCGACATCGACTTCTTCCTGAGCCGGTTTTCCTACTACACGATCATCGCCTTTTTCCCGACGCTGCTCATCACGGGACTTGCGGTCGTGCTGACGAGCCATCGCCAGCTCGCCTGGGTCGGCTGGGCGCAGCTGTTCCTCGTCGTGTACCTGCTCATCACGGCGTTCCTGTTCATCAAGGAGTTCCTCGACCACCGGCTGCGCCCGAAATGGAACAAGGACCTGAACAACTTCCAGGGCAGCCTCGACCGCTTCTCCTCGCGCATCTCGCGCGTCATGAAGCAGGCCGATCTCGAGCGGGTGCTCGAGCAGGAGGTGCGCTCGATCCTGCCCGTGCGCGAGGTCGCCTTCTTCCGCTATGAGCCGGAAGCGGAGCCGGGGACGGCGCAGACGCTCCAGGCGGACGCGGCCCGCGAGCTCGCCGCGAGCGGACGGCGGCTCGGCGTCGGCGCCGCCGTCGTCCTGTCGACGGGCCTCGCCGTCGTCATCGGGCAAAAGCGTTCCGCTTTCCAGATTCTCTGGATCGGGGACAAGACGAACCGCACCAAGTTCAATCCCGACGAGCTCGGGTGGCTCAAGACGCTGGCCAACTACAGCGCCATCGTATTTGAAAACCTGCATCTGATCGAGAACCTGATCGGAGATCTGGAGGCCGAGATGTCCAAGCGCCAAGGAACGCCTTCATGGGTGCTTCGCATGATTTTTCAGCTGGCCGAGAGCGAGCGCCGCAAGCTGGCTTCCGACCTGCACGACACGGCGCTGCAGGACCAGCTCATCTGGTACCGCAAGCTGGAGGCGGCGATGGTCGACTACGACATGCCGCCGGAGATGCGCAGCCAGCTGACCGACATCCGAGAGGGCTTGCTGGACGTCATCCATCAGATCCGCGAGACGTGCAACGAGCTGCGGCCGCCGCTGCTGGAGGAGATGGGGCTCGTCGGCTCGCTGCGCAGCCTGTTCGAGCAGCAGCAGATCCGCGCCAACTACGCGATCGAGTTCAAGGCCGGCGAGCTGCCGAAGTCGCTTGGCGACCAGGAGACGCTGACGCTGTTCCGCATCGTGCAGGAGCTGCTCGTCAACGCGAGCAAGCATGCCCGGGCGTCGCTCATCCGCATCGAGCTGCGCGAGGACGAAGGCGGCGTGCGGCTGCGCTACCGGGACGACGGCGTCGGGCTGGCGCTGGAGAAGCTGCAGGATTCGTACCAGCATATGGGCCTCTCCGGCATCAAGGAGAGAGTGCGAAGCCATGCCGGCCGCATCCGGTTCCTCTCGGAGCCGGGCGAGGGCCTGGAAGTCGATCTTTGGCTGCCGAACGAGTCGGCGGCGCATGAAGGAGAAGATGGGATAGATGAGCGCGATTCGAATCTTGCTGGTTGACGATCACCCTTCCGTAGGCGAAGGAACCAAGACGATGATCGAACAAGACCCGGACATGCAAGTCACGGTTCTGCATTCCGCCATGGAAGCGCTGGAGATCGTCAAGACGGAGGCGTTCGACGTCATGCTGTTCGATCTCAACATGCCGGTCATCAGCGGCTTGGAGCTGACCAAGCGCCTGACGGCGTCCAATCCGGAGCACCGGATCCTGATCTACACCGGCTATGAGATCAGCCCCAACTTCAACCTGCTCATCGAGTCCGGAGTCAGCGGCTTCGTGAGCAAGACCGCTTCGCGCGAGCAGCTGCTGACCTCGATCCGCTGCGTCCTGCGGGGCGAGGCGATCGTGCCGGTGCAGCTGCTTCGCCAGCTCCGCCGCCGCGACATCCGGCTGCCGCAGGAGCATGGAGAGCGCGCGCTGGAGGAAGTCAGCATCAACGAGCGCGAGACCGAGATCCTCCAGGAGGTCGCCAGCGGCAGCAGCAACCGCGATATCGCGAGCAAGCTGCTCATGAGCCAGCGCACGGTCGAATACAATTTGACGCGCATCTTCGAGAAGCTCGGCGTACGCTCCCGTTCCGAGGCGATCGTCGAGGCCAAGCGGCTCGGCATCTTGTCGGCGAGCGAGTTCCGGTAAAAAAGCGGAAGTTTTTCCAGCGGATTCTTTGCTTTTGGGTTAAGAAATGTGCTACAATAGGGGAATCGTATAGGAGACACCAGTCGCCTAGGAGAAAGGGCCCGCGATGCTGCTCTTTTTCGAACGGCGGCTTTTTCTTTTGTTTACGTAAACCCTATCTAGGAGGAATGTTCCATGCAACAAGGTACTGTAAAATGGTTCAACGCTGAAAAAGGTTACGGCTTCATCGAGGTAGAAGGCGGCGAAGACGTATTCGTACACTTCAGCGCCATCCAATCCGAAGGCTTCCGCACGCTGGACGAAGGCCAACGCGTTGAGTTCAACGTCGTTCCTGGCAACCGCGGCCCGCAAGCCGAAAACGTCGTTAAAATCTACTAGTCGCCACGCCCTGCACCAGCAGGGCTTTTTTTTCTCGATATGCCGGCGCCGCAAGGCGGGCCACTTTGAACAGGAGGCGAAGCTCGAATGTATTATTCCCGCAAGAAACCTCAAGCGGAGCTGCCGACCGAGATCACCGAGATCTGGTCCTGCGTAAGCGAGGACTGCAATGGATGGATGCGCAAAAATTTCGCTCTGGACGAAGTGCCGACATGCTTTTTGTGCCAGTCTCCGATGGAGCACGCGACCCGCGAGCTGCCGGTGCTGCATGACAACAGCGCTTCCGCGCTGAAAAAGCAGGCTTCCGGCGAGGAATAGGAACGAACGAAGACAGCCCGAGAGGGCTGTCTTTTTTATTGCCCCTTAGTGAAAATTTTCACAAAAAAACCGAAACGTGAGGACGGTCACTTTTTCTTCCGGCTCCCGCCTCTACAATAGGGGCAAAGGCTCGCGCACCGAAGGAGGAACCTCTCATGTACGAACAATCGCTGGAGAAGCTGGCGCGGCTGGCGTCGGAAAAAAGCGCGATGCAGCGCGCGCAGCCGCTGCGCTATCTCGTGCATTGCATGCTGGCCGGAGCTTATGTCGGCCTCGGCATCGTGCTTATCTTCCGGATCGGCGCGCCACTGCTGGCGGCGCATTCGCCGGTCACCTCCCTCGTCATGGGAGCGTTTTTCGGCATCGCGCTCACGCTTGTCGTATTCGCCGGAGCGGAGCTGTTCACCGGCAACAACATGTATTTCACGATCGGCCGCCTCTCGGGCACCGTCACCGGGGGAGATGCGCTTCGGAACGGGGCGTTCGTGTTCGCCGGCAATCTGCTCGGCGCGCTCGCGCTATGCGGGCTCGTCATCGGGGCGGGCATCTTCCATGGCACCCAGCCGGACGATCTGCTGTTCGCGATCGCGGCCAAAAAGATGCATCTGAGCTACGCCGAGCTATTCTTCCGCGGCATCCTCTGCAACATGCTCGTCTGCCTGGCCCTTTGGTCCGGCGCTCGCGCCAAGTCGGAGACGACGAAGCTCATCCTCATCTGGTGGATGCTGCTCGCGTTCATCGCCAGCGGCTACGAGCACAGCGTCGCCAACATGACGCTGCTCAGCCTGTCGCTGCTGCTGCCGCATCCCGACACGATCACGTTCGTCGGCATGCTGCGCAACCTCGTCCCCGTCACGCTCGGCAACATCGTCGGCGGAGGCCTGTTCATCGGGGCGGCCTACTGGTCCATCAGCCCGATCCGGCTCGGCCGGGACGAGGCGCAGAGCGCAGCCGCCTCGTCGTCTGCGCCTGCGCACCAAGAATTCCGGCGCTGAGGGCCCGGCGCTCGTCAGCATGTTCAAGCGACCCGTTCCGCCATCGAGGCGGAGCGGGCGCTTTTTTCTTTTCGCCTGTTTGCAGCAAACGGCCCGTTGACAGCACGGTAGGGGCGGGCTTATAGTCGTACAAATTAATCCAACTATGTTGATGCGAAAAATTAAAATTGGAGGAGGCTATCCATGAACATCGACAATATCGAGGCATTCGTCTACGTCAACCATTACGGCAGCTTCAACAAGGCGGCCGAGGCGCTATACCTGTCCCAGCCGTCCGTCACCTCTCGCATCCAGACGCTGGAGCGGGAGCTGGACGCCAAGCTGTTCGAGCGGCAAGCCAAGGGGGTGCAGCTGACCGAGACGGGCAAGACGTTCCTGCCCTACGCGCAGCAGATCCTCCAGACGTACCGCAAGGGCAAGCTCCATCTGCAGAAGAAGCCGTCCGTCCCCCAGGAGCTGCGCATCGGCAGCACCGTCTCCGTTTCCACGTACATCATTCCGGAGCTGCTCCCCTTCCTCAAGAGCCGCTTCCCCGAGCTGACGTTCAAGCTGACGACGGCCACGACCGACGAGCTGGGCATGCGGCTGCTCGACCAGGAGATCGACCTCGCGTTCGTGCGCAAGCTCGCCCACCCCTCTCTCCGCTCCTATCCGCTCTACGACGATCCCATCCGGCTGTATGTCTACGAAGGCCATCCGTTCGCCGCTCGCGGCCGGATCGCGCTGTCCGAGCTCACGGGGGAGAAGCTGGTGTTCTTCGAATGCGGGTCGCTCGACTGGCTGCGGCTGCATCGCGTGTTCGAAAGCCTGGAGCATCCGCCGGACATCGTCTGCCAGGCCGATCAGTCCGAGACGGCCAAGAAGCTCGTGCTCGGCCGCGCCGGCATCGCCTTCCTGCCGGGCGTCTGCATCCGGGAGGAAGCGGCGCAAGGACGGCTCGTGCCCGTCGAGATCGCGGAGACGGCCGGCATCTCCTTGCAGACGAGCCTCAGCGTGCGCAGCGGCGAGCACGCGGAGCTGGCGGAAGCGATCCGGAGCTTCCATGCCTTTTCTATGATCGAATAGAAGAAGTCTATTGGCCGGGCGGCGGCATGCGGTGCTACAGTAGAGGCAGGACTTAATCCTTACTAATTGCATAGGAATGATAAACAAATCAAAGGCCGAGGAGGAATCAGGATGGGGGAGCTGTACCGGATCGCTGCCGAGCAGGATGCGCCGCGCCTGCAGCAGATCATCTACGGAGCCTACGAGCAGATCCGCGAGCTCCGGCTGAGCTGGCCTGCCGCCCATGCGGACGAGGAGCTGATCCGCACCAATATCCGCGAGCATGAATGCTACGTGCTGGAGCTGGACGGGGAGCTGGCCGCGACGATTACGCTGTCGAAGGGCGAGGAGGCGAAGGCGATCACCGAGCTGCCCTTCCTGAAATGGTTCGCGGTCGCGCCGGAGCTGCAGAGCCGCGGCGTCGGCTCCAAGCTGCTGTCTTGGGTCGAGCAGGAGGTGCTGGCGCGCCGCATCGGCGCCGAGGCGGTCACGCTGGCGACCGCGGAGCGGCATCCATGGCTGCTCGCCATGTACGAGCGCAAGGGCTACGAGCGGTACCGGGCGATCGACTTCGGCAACGGCGACGGCACGATGCATCTGCTGCGCAAGCGGCTGCAGCCGCAGCTGCAAGAGTAGGGAACGATCAGGATAAGGGGGAGAACGCATTGAACAGACGCCTTTCACCGACATGGATTCATCCGGCACGGCCGCTGCTGCTGTCCGCCGCGCTGCTCGCGGGGCTGGCGCTGGCCGGATGCGGAGCCGGAGCCGATGCCGGCAACGCGGATAACGGAGCGGGAGCGGCCCGTCCGGCTTCCGGAGCGGAGGCTTCGGCGCAGCCGGCCAAAAAGATCATCGTCGGCACGGGCACGCAGTTCCCTCAGGTATGCTTCATCGACGCGGACGGCAAGCTCACCGGATTCGACGTGGAGCTGGTGCGGGAGCTCGACAAGCGGCTGCCCGCCTACGAGTTCGAGTTCCAGACGCTGGAGTTCAAGAGCCTGCTGCTCAGCCTCGAGACGGGCAAGATCGACTTCGCCGCGCATGAGTTCGAGAAGAATCCGGAGCGGTCGGAGAAGTATCTGTTCAACAAGGAGCCGTACGCCCACTGGCGCAACAAGATCGTCGTCGCCAAGGACAACGACGCCAAGATCGAGTCGCTGGCCGACATGCACGGCAAGAAGTTCCTCACCTCGCCGACGAGCGCCCAGGCGCAGATTCTGGAGAACTACAACAAGGAGAACGGCGATCCGCTAAAGATCGTCTACTCCAGCGGAGTGGCCAACGATACGGTGAACCAGATCACGAGCGGCCGCGTGGACGCGGCGCTCGCCGCCGACTTCTCGCTGTCGCTGATCGATCCCCAGGGCAAGCTCAAGCGGGTCGGCAAGGCGCTGTCGGAGGCGGACATCCTGTTCGTCTTCCGCAAGAACGAGCCCGAGTCGCAGCAGCTTGCCGACGACATCGACGTCGCGCTCAAGGAAGTGAAGGCCGACGGCACGCTGGCGAAGCTGAGCGAGCAGTGGCTCGGCTCGGACTTTACTTCCGAGGAGGAGTAGCAGCCCGGAGCCGGCCCGAGCCGGCTTCCGCAACGAGGAGGACCTGCCGATGGGCGGATTGCCGTTCGACTTTGCCTATGTGATCGACTTCATCCCGAAGCTGCTCGGCACGCTCGGGCTGACGCTGCAGATCGTCGCCGGCTCCTTGCTGCTCGGCCTGCTGGCCGGCCTGCTGGCGGCGCTGCCGCGGCTGTACCGGGTGCCCGTGCTGGCGCAGCTCTCGCAGCTGTATGCTTCGTTTTTCAGGGGGACGCCGATCCTCATCCAGCTGTTTCTGTTCTACTACGGGCTGCCGGAGCTGCTGAAGCTCGTCCAGGTGGACGTGAGCAAGACGCCGGTGCTCGCCTTCGTCATCCTGACCTACGGGCTGCATACCGGGGCTTACGTCTCGGAGACGATCCGCGCGTCGATCCAGGCGGTCGACCGCGGACAGGTGGAGGCCGCCTATGCCGTCGGCATGACCGGCCTGCAGGCGTTCCGCCGCATCGTCGCCCCGCAGGCGCTGGCGATCGCGGTGCCGGTGCTGTCCAACCTGACGCTGGCGCTGCTCAAGGACACCTCTCTCGCGTTCACGCTCGGCGTCATGGAGATGACCGGCAAGTCGCAGACGCTGGCGACGCTCACGCAGCATTTTGCGGAAGCCTATCTGGCGCTGGCGCTCGTGTACTTTGTCGTCGCGTTCGTGCTGGAGAAGCTGCTGAAGCTCGGGGAGCGCCGGCTGCTGCGGCATGAGCGGAGCGGCGAGGAGCCGGCGCGGCCGCGCCGGTTCGCGGCGCTGAGGCCGTCCGTGCGGACGGCTCCGGGCCAGGAGCTGAAAGGAGGGAGCGCGCCATGAATCTGGACCTGGCGTTCATCGCGGAGGCGCTGCTGAAGCTGCTGCCCGCCGTGCCGACGACGCTGCTGCTGACGGCTGTCTCGGTCGGCTGCGGCCTGGCGGCGGGCAGCGTGCTGGCGCTGCTGCGCTTGTTCTCGGTGCCGGTGCTGGGCCGGCTCGCCGCCGGCTGGGTGACGGTCATCCGGGGCACGCCGATGCTGACGCATCTGCTGCTGCTCTATGCCGGGCTGCCGCTGCTGCTCGACAGCCTGGCCGGCCAGCTCGGCTCGTCGTGGACGTCGGCGCGCATCCCGATGATCGCGTTCGCGATGCTGTCGTTCTCGGTCACGGCGTCCGCGTACGGCTCGGAGGTGATCCGCTCCGGCCTGCTCGCCGTCAGCCGCGGGCAGATGGAGGCGGCGCTGTCGGTCGGCATGACCGTGCCGCAGGCGCTGCGGCGCATCGTCTTTCCGCAGGCGCTGGCGGCGAGCGTGCCGAACCTGACGAACTTCGTCATCGGCATGCTGCATGCCTCGACGCTCGCCTTTGTCGTGTCGGTCGTCGACATCAACGCGCAGGCCGAGATCGTCGCCTCGACGAACTGGAAGTACTTCGAGGCGTTCCTGGCCGCGGCGGTGCTGTTCTGGGCGATGACGCTCGTGCTGGAGCGGATCGGGGCGGCCTTGGAGAAGCGCGTCAATCGCTACCATCGAGGGGGAGTCGCATGATCCGGCTGAAGGGAATCCGCAAGTCGTTCGGACGGACGGAGGTGCTGAAGGGCATCGACCTGAGCGTGGAAAAAGGTGAGGTGCTCGCCATTCTCGGCCCGAGCGGCTCGGGCAAGACGACGCTGCTGCGCTGCCTCAACTTCCTGGAGCGGCCGTCGGAGGGCAGCATCCATATCGGCGGCTTCTCCGCCGACTGCCGCTCGATCCGCCGCAAGGACATCCACGAGCTGCGGCGGCGCACGGCGATGGTGTTCCAGCAGTACAATCTGTTCCGCCACAAGACGGCGCTCGAGAACGTGATGGAGGGGCTGGTCGTCGCCCGCCGGCTGCCCCGGGAGGAGGCGCGCCGGCGCAGCGTCGAGCTGCTGGAGAAGGTCGGGCTGGGCGAGCGGCTGGACGCCTATCCGAGCCAGCTGTCGGGCGGCCAGCAGCAGCGCGTCGGCATCGCCCGCGCCCTGGCGCTCGAGCCGGAGGTGATCCTGTTCGATGAGCCGACGTCGGCGCTCGATCCCGAGCTTGTCGGCGAGGTGCTGGCGGTGCTCCGCCGCATCGCCCGCGAGGGCATGACGATGATCGTCGTCACCCATGAGATGGGCTTCGCGCAGGATGTGGCGAGCCGCGTCGTGTTCATGGACGACGGGGCCGTCGTCGAGGAGGGGCCGCCGGAGGAGCTGTTCCGCATGCCCAAGGAGGAGCGCACCCGGCAGTTCCTGCGGCGCATCACGCCGGAGGCGACGTATTCGATCTGAAAAAGGGAGGTTCCGCCATGTCTTCGCTGTCCATCAGCGTGCTTGACCAGAGTCCCATCCATCCCGGCGAGACGCCGGAGCAGGCGCTGGCGCATACGGTTCGTCTGGCGCGCCGCGCCGACGAGCTCGGGCTGCGGCGCTTCTGGGTCGCCGAGCATCATGACAGCGAGCTGCTCGCCGGCTCGTCGCCGGAAGCGCTCATCGGCTACCTGCTGGCGAGCACGGAGCACATCCGCATCGGCTCGGGCGGCGTCATGCTGCAGCATTACAGCCCGTACAAGGTGGCGGAGACGTTCCATGTGCTGGCCGCGCTCGCGCCGGGCCGCGTCGATCTCGGCGTCGGCCGGGCGCCCGGCGGCCTGCCCCGCAGCACGCAGGCGCTGCGGCAGGGCGCGGGCGGCGCGGGCGTGCCGCTCGAAGGCAAGCTCGAGGAGCTGAGCGGCTACCTCGGCGGCCGTCCGCTCGCCGAGCCGCATCCGCTGGCGGGGCTGCGCGCCGCTCCGGCTCCGGCCGAGCCGCCGCGGCTGCATGTGCTCGGGGCGACCGAGGACAGCGCCCGCTCAGCCGGGCGGCTCGGCCTGCCCTATGTGTTCTCGCTGTTCATCGGCGCGGACGAGGAGCTGGCGGCGCGGGCGGCGCGGGCGTACCGCGAGAGCTTCGACCCCTCCTCCGGGCGGAGGCCGGAGCTGATCGTCGCCGTGGCGGCGGTCGCCGCCGATACGGACGCAGCGGCCGAGGCGCAGCTGTCGCCGCAGAAGGTCGTCAAGACGCATCTGTCCGATGGGCGGACGGTGACGCTCGGCACGCGGGAGCAGGCGGAGGAGTTCGGCCGCCAATCCGGCCTCGCCTACCGGATCGAGGAGAAGGAAGCGATCGTCTACGCCGGGTCCAGGCAGACGGTCGGGCGCAAGCTGCGCGCGCTGCAGGAGGCGACCGGGGCGGAGGAGTTCATCGTCGTCACGAACGTGCCGGACTTCGCCGCGCGGCTGCGCTCGTTCGAGCTGCTGGCGGAGCTGGCGGCGGAGGCGGACGCAGGACGGGAAGCCGAAGCGGCAGCAGGAGGGGCTGTCGAGGCGGCTGCGGGGTCGGCTGTCGAGGCGGAAGCAGGAGGGGCTGTCGAGGCGGAAGCAGGACTGGCTGTCGAGGCGGAAGCAGGACTGGATGTCGAGGCGGCCGCGGGGTCGGCTGTCGAGACGGCTGCAGGACGGCATGTCGAGGCGGCCGAGACGCTGACTGCGGGAGATCCGGCGTGAGCGGCACGGGACGGAGCGGGCTTGCCGGAAGCGATGGCTGGCCGGCTGGCCTCTCCGAGCCGGCGGAAGCCGAGGCGGCGGAGGCGGTAGCTTCCTCAGGAGCCGGCTCGGCTCCGATCGCCAGCGATGCGGAGCTGGAGGCGCGCCTCGTCGCCATCCGGCGCGAGCTGCACCGCCATCCGGAGCTGTCGCGCGAGGAGCGGGAGACGACGCGCCGCCTGCAGGGCTGGCTGGAGGCGGCGGGCATCCTCCCGAACGCCCGCTACGGGCTGCGCACCGGCCTGATCGCCGAGATCGGCGGCCCGGGTCCGGTCGTGGCGCTGCGCGCGGACATCGACGCGCTGCCGATCCAGGAGGAGACGGGGCTGACGTTCGCCTCGCTGACGCCGGGCGTCATGCATGCGTGCGGGCATGACTTCCACGCGGCGGCTCTTGTCGGAGCCGCGCTTCTGCTGCAGCGCCGGGCGGGCGAGCTGCCCGGCACGGTGCGGCTGCTGTTCCAGCCGGCGGAGGAAAAGGCGGCCGGCGCCCGCGAGCTGATCGCCGCCGGCGCCCTCGACGGCGCAAAAGCCGTGTTCGGGCTGCACAACAAGCCCGACCTGCCGGTCGGCGCGGCCGGCATCAAGGCCGGTCCGCTCCTGGCGGCCGCCGACGGCTTCGTCGTCGAGCTGCGGGGCCGGGCCACGCATGCCGCCGTGCCGGAAGCGGGCCTCGACCCGATCGCGGCGGCGGCGCATGTCGTGACGGCGCTGCAGACGATCGCGAGCCGCAGCGTCGGTCCGCTGGACAGCGCCGTCGTCAGCGTGACGAAGCTCCATAGCGGCACGTCGTGGAACATCATACCCGACCTGGCGGTGCTGGAGGGCACGATCCGCACGTTCGACGAGGCGGTGCGCCGGCGCGTGCTGGAGCGCTTCGAGGCGATCGTCGTCGGCGTCGCCTCCGCGCTCGGGTCGGAGGCGACGCTGCGCTGGGTGCAAGGTCCGCCGCCGGTGCTCAACGATCCGGCGCTGGCGGAGCTCGGACGCGAGGCGGCCGCCGCGGCCGGCCTGGAGGCGATCGAGGCCGTCCCTTCCCTGGCGGGCGAGGACTTCGCGTACTACCAGCGCGAGGTCCCGGGCCTGTTCGTCTTCCTGGGGACGAACGGGCCGCAGGAGTGGCATCATCCCCGCTTCGACGTCGACGAGCGGGCGCTGCTGCCGGCGGCGCGGCTGCTGGCCGAGCTGGCGGAGCGGGCGCTGCGGCGGTTCGCGGCGGAAGCGGAGGAGACGGGGGCAGAGGCGGATGAGGACGGAAAGCAGCGACATGAAGGAGGAGAAGCCCATGGGAGCGATCGATCTGCAAGCCTTTCGCCGGACGCATGAACAGCTGGCGCAGGCCATCGAAGGACTGGACGAGCGGCAGCTGAAGGAAAAGGAGGCTCCCGGCAAGTGGAGCGTAACGGAGGTGCTGGCCCATCTGGCCGATCACAGCATCGTCGTGTCGTTCCGCATCCGCGACATCCTCGCCGATACGGAGGCCGGGCTGCCGCGCTTCGACCCGGACCGCTGGGTGTCGGGGCAGCATGGCGACGAGGAGGAGGCGGCGGAGCATCTGGCGGCGTTCGCGGCGCTGCTGCGGGCGAACGCCCGGCTGCTGGAGCGGCTGGACGAGGGGGAGCTGGCCAAGCAGGGCATCACGTTCAAGGGCGACCCGATCGACCTGCGCGGCATCGCGGACGGCTTCGTCCGGCATGTCGGCACGCACTTGGCGCAGATCGCCCGCATCCGGCGGGCCGTCGAAGCCGTGCGCTGAGCGCGCAGAACAAGGAGGAATCCAAGATGGGCAAGCGCAGACAGCTGCGCCTGGGGGCGATGCTCCACGGCGTCGGCAGCAGCACGTCGCTATGGCGGCATCCCGACATCCAGGCGGATGCGAGCACGAATTTCAAGCTGTACCGGGAGTGGACGCGCAAGGCGGAGGAGGGCCGGTTCGACCTCGTGTTCGTGGCCGACGGGCTGTACATCAACGAAAAGTCGATCCCGCACTTCCTCGACCGCTTCGAGCCGCTCACGATCCTGAGCGCGCTCGCCGCCGCCAGCGGGCGGATCGGCCTCGTCGGCACGCTCTCGACGTCGTACAGCGAGCCGTTCACGGTGGCGAGGCAGTTCGGCTCGCTCGACAAGATCAGCGGCGGCCGCGCCGGCTGGAACATCGTCACCTCGCCGCTCGAGGGCTCCGCGCTCAACTTCGGCCCCAAGCGGCACCCCGAGCATGACGAGCGCTACCGCATCGCCAAGGAGCATCTGGACGTCGTGCGGGGGCTGTGGGACTCGTGGGAGGACGACGCGTTCCCGCGCGACAAGGAGCGGGGCGTCTACTTCGACCGCAGCCGGCTGCATGAGCTGAACCACGAGGGCGAGTTCTTCTCCGTCAAGGGGCCGCTGAACGTCTCCCGTTCCCCGCAGGGGCATCCGGTGCTGTTCCAGGCCGGCGCCTCCGAGGTCGGTCGGGACTACGCGGCGAGCGAGGCCGATGCGATCTTCGCCGGCCACGAGACGCTGGAGGAGGCGGCCGCTTTCTATGCGGACGTCAAGAAGCGCGCGGCCGCATTCGGCCGCAACCCGGACGATCTGCTCGTCTTCCCGGGCATCGGGCCGATCGTCGGCGCCACCGAGGAGGAGGCCGAGCGCAAGTACCGCGAGGCGGCGGCGCTCGTCTCGGCCGAGGACGCGCTGCTCTATCTGGGCCGCTTTTTCGAGCATCACGACTTCTCGCAGTACGAGCTCGACGCTCCGTTCCCGGAGCTCGGGGAGCTCGGCCAGAACAGCTTCCGCAGCACGACCGACCGCATCAAGGCGGCGGCCCGCGAGCAGGGGCTGACGCTGCGCCAGGCGGCGCTGCAGGCGGCGACGCCTCGGCCGTCGTTCATCGGCACGCCGGAGCAGGTCGCGGACCGCATGCAGGCGTGGTTCGAGGCGGGCGCGGCGGACGGGTTCATGATCGGGTCGAGCGTGCCGCGCGCGCTGGAGGACTTCATCGATCATGTCGTGCCGATCCTGCAAGCGCGAGGCTTGTTCCGCCACGAGTACGAGGCGGATACGCTGCGCGGCAACCTCGGCCTGCCGGTGCCGGAGAACCGACATGCCGCCGCCCGGCGGGCTCGGCAGGCGGATGCGCCTGCGCCGAGCGGGGCTTAGCTTCGCGATATGGGGAAAATAGGGGGAATGAACGATGGCTAGAAAAGCGAGCTCGGTGGAGCAAGTCGTCGCCGTCGGCATCGGCGCGGCGCTGTTCGTCGTGCTGGGAAGGTTCGGCTCGATCCCGTCCGGTATTCCGGACACGAACATCGAGACGACCTACGTGCTGCTTGCGCTGTTCGCGGTGCTGTACGGACCGCTCGCGGGCCTGTTGACCGGCCTGATCGGGCACACGCTCAAGGATGCGATCTTCTACGGAGCGCCTTGGTTCAGCTGGGTCGTCGGCTCCGCGCTTGTCGGCCTCATCATCGGCCTGGCTTCGCGCAAGATCGACGTGCGGGACGGGGAGTTCGGCACGAAGGAGCTCATCCGCTTCAACCTCTACCAGATCGTCGCCAATGCGGCCGCCTGGTTCGTGGCCGCGCCGGTGCTGGACATCGTCATCTACGCCGAGCCGGTGAACAAGGTGTTCACGCAAGGGCTCGTCGCGGGCCTGTCCAACATCGTGACGGTCGCGGTCCTCGGCTCGCTGCTCTTGGCGGCCTACGCCAAGACCCGCACCCCACAAGGCAGCCTGACGCGGGAGCTGTAAAGCTCCGGAGGCTCGGGATTCCTGATTTCCATTCAGACAAGCAAGGGGCCGGCGCGCTGCGCCGGCTTCGCTGCTTTTTCGGAGGAGGCTATCATCATGAACGTACGCATGGACAAGGCGGCTCCGCATGCGGGCGGCAGCGGGCTGGACGCGAAGCCGTGGGCAGCAGGCCGCTCTGCCGGCGAAGCCGGCAGCCACCCCGGGCCATCCCTGATCGAGCCGGATGCGCCACCGTCAGCGGCAGGCCGCTCCGCAAGCGGAATCCCTGCCGCAACCATGCCGCCGGCCATCGAGTTGGATGGCTTCGGCTTCCAGTACCGGTCCCAGCAGGAGCCGACGCTGCATGATCTCCGTCTGACGATCGCCGCAGGCGAGAAGGTGCTGATCGTCGGCCCGTCCGGCTCGGGCAAAAGCACGCTTGCCCATTGCCTGAACGGCCTCGCGCCGCATGTGCATCCCGGCGAGATGACGGGCCGGGCGCGCGTCTGCGGCCGGGAGCTGGCGGGGCTCGGCATCCGGGAGCTGTCGAGGCTCATCGGCACGGTGCTGCAGGATTCCGACGGGCAGTTCGTCGGGATGACGGTCGGCGAGGACATCGCCTTCGAGCTGGAGAACCGCGCCGTGCCGCAGGCGCAAATGAAGGAGCAGGTGCGGCAAGCCGCGCGCGCCGTCGGCATGGAGGCGCAGCTGGGCGCGTCGCCGCAGACGCTGTCGGGCGGCCAGAAGCAGCGCGTCTCGATGGCGGGCGTGCTCGTGAGCGACACGCCGGTGCTGCTGTTCGACGAGCCGCTGGCCAGTCTCGACCCCGAGGCCGGACGGCAGGCGGTGGAGCGGATCGACGCCATCCACCGCGAGACGGGCAAGACGATCGTCATCGTCGAGCATCGGCTGGAGGAGGTGCTTCATCGCCCGGTCGACCGCATCGTCCTCATCGTCGACGGCCGGATCGCGGCCGACCTGCCGCCGGCGGAGCTGCTCAGCTCGCCGCTGCTGGCCGAGGCGGGCTTGCGCGAGCCGCTGTATGTGACCGCGCTGCGGCATGCGGGCTGCGCGATCTCGCCGGAGCTGCATCCGGAGAGCCTCGAACGGCTGGAGCTCGCGGACATTCGCGAGCGGCTGCTCGTCTGGCACGGGGCGGCATCGTCCGACCCTCCGGCGGCTCCCCGTCCGCCCGTGCTGGAGCTGGAGGACGTGCATTTCGCCTATGACGGGGAAGGTCCGGCGGTGCTGAACGGGCTGACGCTGCGGCTCGGGGAGGGCGAGCTGCTGGCCGTCGCGGGGACCAACGGTGCGGGCAAGTCGACGCTGGCGCGGCTCATCTGCGGCTTTTGCCGGCCGACCGCCGGGCGCATCCTTCACCGGGGGCGCGACCTGGCGGGCGACACGATCCAGGAGCGCTCGGAGCGGATCGGCTACGTCATGCAGAATCCGAACCATATGCTGTCCAAGACGCTGCTCTACGACGAAGTCGCGCTCGGGCTGCGTCTGCGCGGCGTGCCGGAGGGCGAGGCGCGGGAGCGCGTGCTGGAGACGCTGCGCATCTGCGGCCTCCATCCGTTCCGCAGCTGGCCGATCTCGGCGCTCAGCTACGGCCAGAAGAAGCGGGCGACGATCGCCTCCATCCTCGCGCTGGGTCCCGGTATCCTGCTGCTGGACGAGCCGACGGCCGGGCAGGACTACCGCCATTACACCGAGATGATGGAGTTCGTGCTGCAGCTCAAGCATCGGGGAACAAGCATCCTCGTCATTACGCATGACATGCACCTGATGATGGAGTATGCCGAGCGGACCGTCGTCGTCGAGGGCGGACGGGTGCTGGCGGACGCGACCCCTGCGGCTGTGCTGACCGATGCGGAGCTCGTGCGCCGGGCGAGCCTGCGCGAGACGTCGCTGCAGCGGCTGGCCGAGCGCGCGGGCATCGTGCCGCCGGCGGAATTCGTCGCCCGGTTCATCCGCCGCGACCGGGAGGCGAGGCGAAGATGAAGGCCAAGCTGATCGCCTATACCGGGCAAGACTCGCCGATCCACCGGCTGTCGGGCGCGGCCAAGCTGGTCGTTTTCGCCATCTGGTCCGTCACCGCCATGATGACCTACGATACCCGGGTGCTGCTCGCGCTGCTCGTGCTCGGCCTGATCGCGTTCCGCGTCTCGCGCGTCCGCTTCCGGGAGTTCTCGTTCGTGCTGACGCTCATCCTGGCCTTCTTCCTGATGAACCATGCCGCGATCTTCCTGTTCTCGCCGCTGGAAGGCGTCCGGATCTACGGCACGCGGCATGACCTGCTGCATCTGGCGGGGCGCTGGTGGGTGACGGAGGAGCAGCTGTTCTACCAGCTCAACGTGGCGCTCAAGTACCTGGCCGTCATTCCGATGGCGCTGCTGTTCATCCTGACGACCGATCCCGGCGAGTTCGCCTCGTCGCTGAACCGGGTCGGCGTCAGCTACCGGATCGCCTGCTCGGTGTCGATCGCGATGCGCTACATCCCGGACATCCAGCGCGACTTCCAGAACATCCGCTTCGCGGCGCAGGCGCGCGGCCTCGACATCTCCCGCAAGGAGAAGCTGGCCAAACGAGCGCGCCACATGGCCGGCATCCTGCTGCCGCTCATCCTGACGAGCGTGCAGCGGATCGAGACGGTCAGCGCCGCGATGGAGCTGCGCGGCTTCGGCCAAGGGCCGAAGCGCACCTGGTACAGCGCCAGGCCGCTGCGCGCCGCCGACATCGCGGCAATCGCGTTCGTGGTCCTGCTCGCAGGCGTGTCGCTCTGGCTGACGTTCGCGGACGGCTCGCGCTTTTACAATCCGTTCGCGTGATTTCAGAGCTCCCTCAGGCTCGTCAGACGCTCTTCCAAGATCAAGCGCAGCTCGTCCGGAATCCGCTCGAACTGAACCCCCTTCCCTAGGAACAACAGCCAATCGGCATAGTACGCCAGTGCTTCCCCATCGCTGACGTCCAGCTGGACCTGGAAGATTCCGCTCGATTGGAACATCCCGGTGAAGGACAGGATGATTCCCGGCGGATGCAGGCGCTTGAAGCGCTGGATTCCGGTCGCATCCAGCTTTACGACCAGATTGGCATCCTGCGCGCGAAGGCGCTTCTTGATTCGGATTTCTTGCTCGGAGCACTTCATCTCTTGCTCGGAAATCTCGGAATCCCTCAGCATGTCGACAGGCAAGTAACGGAATTCGTCCGTTTCGAACTCGTAGGCCTCGACCAGCCACTGCGCGTTTGAGTTGAAGATATGCAGCAAATAAACGTCCAGCAGCTGCGGCCAGCCGGGGATCAGCTCATACTTCACGCGCAGATGCCGGTCCCGCACGGCAAGCGAAATGAGCTGGTTCAGCTCCGGGGGCGCCGCATCGTCGAGCTCCAGCAGCTGCGGATGGGCCGGATTCGTATTTTCAAACAGCAGGATATGGTTGAGCTCGAGCAGCTCGTCTTGCTGGGCTTGCGACGCGATCCCGATGAGCTTTTCCGTGATGGAGCGGCGATTGTGGAGATAGGGGAGCTGCGAATTTTTTGAAGCGATGAAGCTGATGAAGATCGCCTTCAGCTCCTCCGGCGTGAACCGGGCGGCCGGCAGGTACTGGTTTTGCAGCACATGATACCCGCCGCCGCGTCCCAGCTCGGTCGTCAGCGGAAAGCCGAGCGACTGAATCTCGTTGATGTCGCGGATCGCAGTCGAGCGGGAAATCTTGAATTCCTTTTGAATCTCGGCGATCGTAAAGTGCGCGCGGTTGTTAATGTATCGCATAATTAAATTGACTCGCTCTGTTTTCTTCATGATGAAAAGGTATCATGTTTTGATACACTTTGGAATTAGCCTAAGTCTAGCAAGGCAAATTCGATCAAGGAGCTGAAGCAGATGAAGGAGTATTCCATCCAAACCATCTCGGAAAATTACAAGATGACGGCTTACGGCGTTGCGCTTGGAGACTATAAGGATTGGGCCGGCAATGCGGCGAAGACGGCGGCGAAAAAAGCGGAGATCACGGAAAACGGCAAGCTGGCCGAGCTTCTGGCGCTCTCGGACGGACAAGAGCATCAGATCAACTACGTTCTCGACGGCCAAGCTTGGCGCGGCTTCGGCGTCATGGGCGAGTTCGATGTGGAAGGCGCCGTCGTCCTCGACTTCCTCGCCGGCGATTACATCGTCGTGCCCGGCACGGGCGCCGACAAGGAGCGCCTTGCCGACGAGATCACAGGCAAAGTCTTCGGGGGCTTGCTGAACCAAATACCAGAATACAGCTATGTCGGCCCAGGAAATTCAACCTTCGTCAGAGCAGATGGAGCGGGAGGGTTTTACGGCGAAATGTGGCTTCGCAGCCAAAAAAATCCTAGCTGATTTCAAGGAAAGGAGCACGGACATGGCAGCTTATGCTCTGGAGTTCAAGAAATCGTTCACCTTGACCGCATATGGCTTTTCGATTCAATCCAAGGTTCAGGATCGGCAGGCAATGCACAAGGAAAAAGCCGAGTTTTGGGACAAGCTGAAGACAGACGGGCGTTTCAGCAAGCTCAAGGAAGCTGCGAAAAACGATCGCGAATGGTCGGTCAACGAGGTTTATCGCGGAACGGCATGGAATTATTTTGCGGTAGAAGCCGGCAGGTCCGTGCCGGATGCAACGCGCATCATTGAATTCCCGGAGAGCGAGTATATCGTCGTCGCAGGAAGCGGCGACAAGGAAACGCTGTTCGATGAGCTGACTTACCGCGCTTTTGGCGAGGTGCTGGCTCAGGTCACGGATTATGCTTACGTCGGCGGGCCCAATGCGACCTATCGCGAAGATAGCGGCGACGGCACGTTCTACGGGGAATTCTGGGTGCCTGTGGTGAAGAGATAGGTCCGTCGTGACGCAAGGAACGAAGGAAGAAGAGCAGAGGGCGCCCCCTGCTCTTTTTGCCGATCATGCCTTGCCCATGCCTTCGCCCCGCGTCGTTGGCGCTGTTGATCGGGGCGGAGGAGGTCGGATGCTCCGGAGACAACGGCTGCGGCCAGGTTTGGAGGAGCCCCGGAGAGGGGAAGAGCTGGGAGAGGGAGCGCGAAAGGAGAGAGAACGAATGCCTGACCAGGAAGCCGGATGGCGGACGGCGGCTTTTTCGATGGGCTGCTTCTGGAGTCCGGAGGCGCTGTTCGGCGCGCGGGAAGGCGTGCTCGCCACGCAAACCGGCTACGCCGGCGGCGCCGCGGAGGCGCCGACGTACCGCGAGATGGGCGATCATTCGGAGACGGTGCTCGTCCGTTATGACGCGGCGGTTGTTTCGTACGGGGAGCTGCTGCGGCTGTTCCGGGAGCATCATGATCCGGCCAACACGAACGGTTACAAGGGGCGGCAGTACCAGTCGATACTCCATTGGACCGAGCCGGAGCAGCTCGAGGCGATCGAGGCTTGGCTGGAGGAGCGGCGCCTGGCGGGACTGCCGGAGCCGGATACGGAGATCAGGGAGCTGGGACCGTTCTTCCCTGCGGAGGAACGGCATCAGAAGTACTACCTCAAGCGCTATCCCGATGCCTGGGAAAAGCTGCTCGGCCTGTTCCCGTCCCACGCAGAGGCGGAAAGCTCCCGGCTGGCTTGCCGTCTGAACGGGCTGGCCAAGGGCTTCGCCAACCGCTCCGCGCTGCTGGACGAGCTGGAGCGGTGGACCGGCGAAGCTCCGGAGCGCCGGCGCGAGCTCGCTGCCGCCGTGCGCAGCATCCGCTGGTAGCGCGGCGGCCGCGCTCGCGACAGCTAACGCCAGCTACGGTTGCTGGCGGGGGCATAGCCGCAGGATCCCGCCGCCTCTTGCCAAGCCCTGTCATCCCGCTATACTGGAGCTATAGCATGAATAGGGCCGTGAAGCACACGCCGCCTCCGTTCGTTCCCGTTTCCGGGAGCGCGCGGGGCGGCGTTTTGCTTTTTATCGGGAACGAACGAGGAGGAGACGAGGATGGCAGACTTCAAGCAAGCGTACACGGCATGGCTGGAGGAGGAGGTACAGCGGGAGGAGAATGTCCGGCGCAAGGAACGGCTGGCAGCAGGACTTGGACATGGCACGGAAGAATTTCTGCGAAGAGCATGGTTCCCGGCCATCGGAGGGTTCCAGCACCTGCATCCGGAGTGGGAAGTCCGCGACATGGGTGGAGGCTGCCGATACATTGACCTGGCATACCTGCCCCCGGCCGGCGGAAGAAGCGCGTTCGAAATCCAGGGGTACGGTCCTCACGCCCGGGATCTGGATGTGCGCCGCTTCAAGGACTTGAGCTGGAGGCATAGCTATCTATCGATAGACAGCTGGATGGTCCTTCCGGTCGCCTATCCGTCGATCCAGGAGGAGCCGAAGCGCTGCCAGCAGCTGGTGCTCGCCTTTGTCGGCAAATTTGTTGCAATGAGCGTATCTCGGAAGCTGAACTGGCAAGAGGCCGAGATTCTCCGGTATGCGTATCGGCAGATGGTTCCTTTTTCAGCTATAGAGCTGTCCGAACATCTTATGGCATCCGAATCTCATACACGAAAGCTGCTGGGAAAGATGGTCGATGGGGGCTACCTGAGCATCGTCAGCGGAAAGATGCGCTATCGGTTGTATGGCCTGTCGGAACGCTCCCTTGCCGAAGGGCTGGCGACGAGTCAAATCGTTAGCAGGCCAAAATCGGGAGGCCAGGAATTTTAACGACGCGTGGGAAGCTTAGCCGGTCCAAAGGCGAGGAAAAGCGAGCAAAAGGAGGCGATTGGCTGCTGGAAGCGTCTGACGCGTCGTTAGCTTTTCGAGAGTACGGAAAAGGGGCTTCTAAGCGTTTCAGCCGTCGTTAGCGTGGGGGAGGAGTTGCATGCAGAGCATCTGGCCAGCGTCTCCTACGCCTCCGCGGGTTTCATAGTCGTTAGCGCGGGGAGGAATGGTATGGTCCATGAAGCGCTTCATTTAGGAAGAAAAGTAACGTTTGAGGGAGCACGAAGGACGTTGGGGGAAGCGATTTGTTGGCGGGGCGCTGGGAAAGCTGCTAAAGGCGCCGCGTTGGTACTGAACGAATTGGAGGCTGCTACGCGTTGGTACTGAACGAATTGGGGCTGCTACGCGTTGGTATGAACCGGGATGTAGGGGGTGCGACCGCATTTGTGGCGGGAATAGAGTGTTGAAAGCGCGCCTCTTGCCGACGACGCTGAGTGGGGGCTGCCGCTCGTCGGAATGCTCCTTAGCCGAAGGACTAACGACGAATCAGACCGTTAGAAGGCCGAAATGGGTCGCACTGAAATTCTAACGACGCGTAGGACGCTTAGCCGCACCAAAGGTGAGGAAAAGCGAGCAAAAGGAGGCGATTGGCTGCTGGAAGCGTCTGACACGTCGTTAGCTTTTCGAGAGTGCGAAAAATGGGCATCTAAGCGTTTCTGCCGTCGTTAGCGTGGGGGATGCCGTGACGGTGGGGAAGGCGGAGATCATGAATCGCGCGCGGCGCGGGTCTGCGGAGGTTGCATGGGTGAATCGAACGCTGCGCGAGCAGACGGAAACGCCGTTCAGCGGGACGAAAGCTCTCGTTTTCAGAAATTCGGCGTGCTCGTCCAAATGGAAAAAAGCCCGCTCCGCCGTAAAGGCAGAAGCGGGCATCCGGTTTCGTTCGGTCTTCACGAAGAGTCGGCTCCGGCTCAGAAAGGATTCTGCACGTGGTAGAACACGTTCGGGCTGGCCATGCGGTAGTAGTAGCTGCACCAGCCGACGCTGCCGCCCTGCTCCAGGTTCACGCTGCTGTACGGCAGCCGCTCCTGCTCCAGCTCCTCGAGCCGGTCCGCGTGGCCATCGAGGTAGTCGCGCAGGCGCATCGCGGCCGTGTCGAGACGCGTCAGCACGCCGCCGTAGCGGATGTCCAGCACCTCCCAGCCGAAAGGCTTGAACATCGACAGCCACTGGCGCCGATGCGCCTCGCGCAGCGCCCGCACCGACTCGGCGATGCGCGGCAGCAGCTCCGACGCGAGCCGCTCCAGCTCCGCGCGGTCGTCTGCATCGTAGGCGGCCTTGAGTTTCAGTCCGGCCTGGCTTTTCCAGCGCAGCGCGCTGCACAGCCGCTCCGGCACCTCGAACAGCGGATCGAGCGCCGTGCCCGGCCGCCGCGACGAGGCGATCTGCGCCTCCAGCTCCGCATAGTGCGCGTCCAGCTCCAGGCCGGCGATCTGGCGGTCGAACAGGCCGAGCAGCACGTCCTGGTACAGCAGGAACTTGGACGGATTGGTCTGCTTGCGGTTGCCCGGCTCCGCGCCGGGCGTCTCGTCGAGGCCGCTGAGCAGCAGGAACGACGCCGCCTCGGTACCCGTGCAGGCCAGCGTGCGGGCCTCGACCCGGCTCCATTCCGGCTTGCCGTCGCAGTAGGCTTGCTCCGCGTAGTATTGCAGGCCGAGCAGCGCGATGAACGGATTGCTTTCCATGCCGTCGTCGCCCCACATCGTCGCGTACACCTCGTCCACACCCTCGGCCTTGCAGGCGAGCAGCGCCGCTTCGGTCGCCGCCAGCGACAGGCCGTAGTTGACGCCGAACGTGTTGAATACCCAGACGCCGCCCGCGAACACGACGCGGCAGCCGAGCGGACGGTGCTTGCCGAGCTGCGCCTCGTAGTGCTCCGGCTCGAAGTGATTGTAATCCCAGTACACCATGTCCACGTCGGACGGAATGTGGCGGGCCATCTCCTCGGGGATGACCGTGTTCCGGTCGAAATGCTCCGCTCCATTCGCGGAAGCGAGCTTGAGGAACATATCGCTCCACATCATCGGGGCCAGGCCGCGCCGGCGCACGATGTCCAGCACCGCCTGCAAATGCCCGGCGATGATCGGGAAGCGGCCGGCGAAGCCGTGCAGGTCCAGATGCTTGCCGCGTCCGACCTCCTCCGCCTCGTCCATGCCGATGTGGATCTTGCGGCTGCGGAACGGAGCCGTCGCCCGCTCGATCATCCGCTCGACCAGCTCCATCACGCGCTCGTCATCGGCGAGCAGCGCGCCTTTGGTGTCTTTGTAGCCTTTGACCGGCTCCCACTTGAGGAACTCCTCCAGATGGGCGAGCGTCTGGATGCTCGGGAACGCCTCGATGCCGAAAAGGTCCGCGTAGTCGTCGATCGCCCGCAGCTCCTGCTCGCTATAGCGTCCGCGCATATAGCCGAAATACGGCTCGCCTGGAATCTCGTACGTATCCTCCATGTACAGCATGACGCTGTTCAGCCCCATGAGCGCCATCCGGCGCAGCAGGTCGCGCCAAGCCTCCAGCGTGAGCACGCCGTTGCGCGACAGGTCGAACATCGGCCCGACCGTGCCGATCCGCTGCTTCTCCTCCAGCTCCCATGCTTCGCCCTGCACGCCCTTCTCCAGCAGCAGCGAAAACGCGCGGAAAAACTGATGCTTGCGCTCATAGCGGATCCATGCCTGTCCGTCGCCATAGCCGGCCGCCAAGCCTTCGCCGCCACGCTCGACGCGGACCGTTACGTTCCGGCCGTCGGCAGCGCTGTCTCCGCCGATCTCCGTCTTCCATCCCAGCCCGAGTCCATCCGTCAGCTCGCGCAGTCCGGCCTCCACCTCGCCGAGCTCTCCGATCCATCTCCATGTCGTATCCATCGTCGCTTGCCCCCTATGCCCTCCGTCGCCGCACGGCCGCTTGCGCCGCCGGCGCGGGCTCCATGATCCTGTCCTTCATTGTACCGGATGGCAGCCCGCTGCTGAACGGTGAGAAATCAACGAAATAGGGGGCCAAATCGCGGGAGATTGCGTCGTGTGCCGGCAAAGGATAAGCTGGGAGAAATGCTGCGGCAGCCACGCAGACGAGGAGGACAATGAATGGACGGCATGCTGGAAACGATCCTGGACAGCCTCGGGCTGGAGGGAAGGCTGGCCGAGGTGCAGCGGGTCCAGACCGCGCATCGCATGAGGCTGGCGGAGTTCTGGGCCATCCGGGAGGGCGCGCGCGTGCTGGAAATCGGATGCGGGCAAGGAGACACGACCGCGGTGCTCGCTTGCCTGGTCGGTCCGTCCGGCTTCGTGCACGGGGTTGATATCGCGCCGCCCGGCTACGGAGCGCCGATGACTGTAGGCGAGGCGGCGGCAAGGCTGCAGCAGTCTCGAATCGGCGGTCCGGTGCGGGTGGAGTTCGGCCTCGACGTGCTGCGGGACGAAGTGGACTTTGGGGACCGTGCCTTCGACGACATCGTCTTCTCCCATAGCTCCTGGTACCTGCAGTCGCCGGAGCAGCTGGAGCGGCTGCTCGTCCGCGCGCGGCGGTGGGGCCGCCGGCTCTGCTTCGCCGAATGGGACCCGCGCATCAGCCGGATCGGGCAGCTGCCGCATCTGCTGGCCGTGCTCGTGCAGGCGCAGGCCGAGTGCTTCAAGACGGGCAGCGAAGCGAACGTCCGCACGCTGCTCGCCCCAGCGGACATCACACGGATCGCGAAAGCCGCCGGATGGAGCGTATCCGGGGACGCGGTCCTCCCGGCTGGCGGCCTTCAGGACGGAGGCTGGGAGGTCGACCTGGCGCTGGGGCCGCTGGCCGAGGAGCTGCCCCGGCTGGAAGGCCTCCCCCGCAAGAGCCGCGAGCTGCTGGAGTCGCAGCTTGGCCTGCTCGCCGCATGCGTCTCTTCCGGCCAACGGATGGAGGCGATGGACAGCTGGGTGATGACGGCCGTCTGAGCCTCGGGACGGCTGCGGTTCGGCGCTGCGGCGGCCGGAACGGGCAAGATTCAACGTGTTGTCACACATGAAGGACATGCCGTTGCCTATAATGAAAGTATCAACAGGCAATGCGAGAAGGAGGATCATCCGCCTTGAACGAGTCTCCGAATTCCATCCAGCCGACATCCGGCCGCAATTTCACGGCCTGGATCATCGGCATTTCCTTGGTGGCGAACGCCATCATTCTGGCGCTGTTCTTCGGGCCGATCGGCTACAAGGGCAGCGTCGGCTGGGACATCACTGTCCTGCCGCGCATCAACGCCATCCTCAACAGCTTCACCTTCATCTTCCTCGTGGCCGCGCTGGTGTCGATCCTGCGCAAGAACATCAAGCTGCACAAGGGCTTCATCCTGGCGGCGTTCTCGTCGACGCTGCTGTTCCTGGTGACGTACCTGACGTTCCACTACCTGTCCCCCGAGACGGCAAAGTTCGGCGGCGAAGGCATCGTGCGGCCGATCTACTTCACGATCCTCATCACGCACAGCTTCCTGGCGGCGGTCATCGTGCCGCTGGCGCTGTTCGCGCTCGTCTGGGGCTGGACGATGCAGGTGCAGAAGCACAAGCGCATCGTGCGCTGGGCGATGCCGATCTGGCTGTACGTCAGCTTCACCGGCGTCATCGTGTATCTGTTCATGGCGCCTTATTATGTGAGCGGCTGAGCCATACGCCTTAAAAGCCAAAAACCGGAGCTCCCATCAAGGGGGCTCCGGTTTTTGGATTGGCAGCTCGACGGTCAGCCGCCGAGCTGCTTCACTTGATCCAAAATCTCGGTGATCTGCGTCAGCGTCTGGCCGATCTGCGACTGCTCGATCGCCTGGGCGGTCAGCTGGCCGCTGTTCACTGTCTGCAGCAGGCTGTCGATCTGGCCGTTGAGCACGCCATTGGCCTGCTCGAGCTTGGCGTCGACCGCCGAGGCGAACTCCGGCGCGGTCAAGCCGTTGAAGGCGGCGATGTCCGACTTCATGGCCGTCAGCTCCGACTCCAGGGTTGCCAGCGCGTCCGGATCGGTCAGCGCCTGCTGCGCCAGATCGGGCAGCTGGTTCGAGAACTGGCTCGCTTCATTGATATAGGTCGTCGCTTCATTCACATAGGTGAGGGAATCGTTCACGCCGCCGATCGCTTCGTCGACGCTGCCCGGCAGCGAGCAGCCGGCCAGGAGGGCAGGGGCGAGCAACAGCGCCAGCAGCCGCCGGCGTCCGAAGGATACGGCTCGCGCGGGAAGGCGGAGCCGGTGGTTGTGGGTCATCGGTTCATCATCCTTTCGCGTGTCGTTGCTCTCCTTTACTCTCCGCGGAGCCGGATGGTTTCACCTTTCGCCGTCGATCATGCCTTTTCAACCGATCGGGGGCGGGTACATGGGTAGCAGAAGCCGAGAGGGAAGGCCGAATGAGGACTAAAAGACCGATTCATCCACGGGCTGGCCGTATCGGGTAACACTTGGTATCATATCTCAGGCAAAAATCAGATGCTCTATGCTTGTGACAAAGACAGCAAATGCTTGTGACAAAAACAGCAAAGAGCGGAGCGCGGTGGCCCGAAGGCTTCGATTGAATCTTGCCTTCTCCGGACGGAAGCCGCCTCGCCCTCGTGAAGCGGACCGGACAGACCGTCAAGCTCGTCCTGTCCGGTGCCCACGCCCTTGGCCGCGTGGCGGTACTGGTCCCGGGTCCAGACCGGCGTCCGGCCGCAGACGCTTCCGAGCCGCCCGGCCGCGATGGTACGCTGATTCCATCGAGCCAAGGAGGCGAAAAGGCGATGGGCATTTCGAGGGAACAAAAAGGGAGAGGGCTGTACATCCTTCTTACCGACACCGGCACGCTGTTCACGCGGCTGATTAAAACGTATACGGGAGCGCCCTACAATCACGCCTCCTTGGCGCTGGACCCTTGCCTTCGGCAGATGTTCAGCTTCGGTCGCAAAGACCTTGCTCATCCTCTGGCGGCGGGATTCGTCCGGGAGGAAGCGGAACGCATGTGCCGAGAGTACCCGAGGACGACCTGCGCGCTGCTTCGGCTCGACGTTACGGAGCAGCAGTATCAGAGAGCCTGCGGCGTCATCCGTTCTTTTGAACAGACCGAGGACCGTTACGGCTACAACCTGTTCGGGCTGCTCGGCTTCGTGCTGAACCTGCGGTTCGAGCCGAAAGACCGCTATTTCTGCTCGCAGTTCGTCGCCCATGCGCTCGAACGAAGCGGGATTGCCTTGTTCGACCAGTCGCCGGCGCTGACTGCTCCTCATCAATTCCTGGAGCATTCCGAGCTGGAGATCGTCTACGAAGGCCCGCTCTCCGCCTATCCGCTGCTCGACCGGGGAGGCTATGGCGCGGAACCGGCAGAGGCGGGAATCCGGCTGTTGCCGAACAGGGCCGCTGTCTGAGGCGGGCAAGGATCGGCTGGATCAACCTTGAAAACGAGTCGTTGACGGTTCCGGGAGGATAGCTTCCCAACTGGACTTGCGCTGCGCAACTAACGGCAAGCTAACAAACGGGACAACCCATTCCAAGAAAGAGCAAGACGCTCCCTATTTCTTCCTGCATCTGTTACCTATACTCGAAGGAAGAAATGTAACCGCTTGCAAAAAGCGGAATCCACCTCATTTCAACAGGGAGGAAACCATGACCAAAACGACCCCTTGGCTGGCCGGGGCGCTCGCCGCCGCGCTCGCGGCTTCGCCCGCCGCTGCAGCCGCTCCAGCGGGCAGCCTGCCCGGCCAGGCTGCCGCAACCGTTTCCGCCGATGCGCAGGGACATTGGGCTCGGGAAGCGATCGTGCGCTGGACGGAGGCAGGTCTGCTGACCGGCTATCCCGACGGGCGCTTCCAGCCGTCGAAGACGATGACGCGGGCCGAGCTCGCGGCGGTCATCAACCGCTTGTTCGGCTATGCGGCCGACGGCTCCGCCGCAGCCTTCCGCGACGTGCCGTCGTCCGCCTGGTATGCCCAGGCGCTCGCCGCAGCGCGTGAGGCCGGGTATTACCAAGGCGACGGCGCGAACAAGGCGCTGCCGGACGCGGCCGTCAGCCGCCAGGACGCGGCCGTGCTGCTGGCGCGGGCATTCGAGCTGCAGGCGGCGGACGGAGCGGCGGCTGCGGGCTTCAGCGACAACGCCTCCATCCGCGCTTATGCGCGAGAAGCGGTCGCCGCGCTGCGTCCGGCGCTCGAAGGCGATCCGGACGGAGCATTCCGTCCGGACGCCAAGCTGACGAGAGCCGAGGCGGCGCAGCTGCTGGATCGCCTGGTGGCGGCGTATGAGGCCAAGCCGGGAGCGGAGCGCAGCGGCGAGGCGGAGGGACATGCCGTCGTGAACGCGGACGGCGTCAAGCTCAAGGACATGCGGATCGAGGGCAACCTGTACCTTGCCCCCGGCATCGGGGACGGCGACGCCGCCCTGGAGCGCGTGCAGGTGGCCGGCACGACCCGGATCGCGGGCGGAGGCGAGCATTCCATCCATGTCACCGACTCCACGCTCGGAGAGACGGTCATCGAGCGCAAGCAGGGCAAGGCGCGCCTCGTGCTGACCGGCGGCACGGTGCAGCGGCTGAACGTCCGGGGGACGGCCATCGTCGAGCTCGCCGGCAGCGCGTCGGTCGAGGTGCTGGAGCTGGGTGCGAGGGCCAGCCTGACGATCGGGGACCAAGTCCGTATCGGCAAGCTGGCCGTGCCGCAAGGAGGAAGCACGGTCAACGGGCAAGCCGTTTTGGCCGGCGAGTACCGCTGGACGGACGGAGCGCTGGCGCCGATCGGCGCGGCCTCTCCTGCGCCGTCGGCCGTTCCGAGCACGACGCCAGCGGCAACGCCGGCCGCGACGCCGACACCGGCGAGCTCGACTCCGGCTCCTACGGCCGCGCCTACTGCTGCGCCGACGGCGACTCCGGCGCAGACCGTCACGCCAGCGCCGACGGCCACGCCAACGCCGACGGCCACGCCAACGCCGACGTCAACGCCGCAGACGATCGACCTGGTCGACCGCCAGGCGACGGCGGAGACCCGCTCTCTTTTCTCCTATCTGAACGAAATTCGCGGCACGGGCATCCTGTTCGGCCAGCAGCACGCGACGACGGAGGGCCTCAGCATCACGGAGCGCGACGGCACGCAGTCGGACGCCAAAAACGCCGTCGGCGACGACCCGGCCGTGTTCGGCTGGGACACGCTGAGCCTGGAGGGCCATGAGAAGCCGGGCGTCAAAGGAGATCCGCTCCAAAGCCGCGACAACCTCGCCGCCGTCATGAAAAAAGCCTACGAAAGCGGCGGCGTGCTGACGCTCAGCGCGCACATGCCGAACTTCGTCACCGGCGGCGATTTCTATGACCTGCGCGGCAACGTCGTCTCGACGATTCTGCCGGGCGGCAGCAACCATGATGCGTACAACGAGTTCCTCGACCTCGTCGCGGACTTGGCCCTGCATCTCAAGGATGACGGCGGCAAGCCGATTCCGGTCGTCTTCCGTCCGTTCCACGAGCAGAGCGGCAGCTGGTTCTGGTGGGGCGCGGCATTCACGACCAAGGAGGAGTACAAGGAAATCTTCCGCTATACAGTCGAGTACCTGCGCGACCGCAAAGGCGTGCGCAACTTCCTGTACGCCTACTCGCCGGGAGGCGGCTTCGGCACGGACAAGGAGCGCTACCTGGAGACGTATCCGGGCGACGGCTACGTCGATCTGATCGGCTTCGACAGCTATTACAACGGCGAGGGCCAGTCCTGGTTCGACGGCGTGGCCGTCGAGGCGGCGACCGTCTCCCGCGTGGCGGACGAGAGGGGCAAGATCGCGGCGCTGACCGAATTCGGCTACCAGAAGATGAAGACATCCGGCAACGCGACGCCGGACTTCTACACCCGGCTGACCGCCGCCCTCCAGTCCGATCCGGACGCCAAGCGGATGGCCTACATGCTCACCTGGGCGAACTTCGGCGATACGTCCACCTACGTCCCGTATCCGCGCGCCGAGGGCGAGCCGAACGAGATGCTGCCGGACTTCATCCGCTTCTACGAGGAGCCGTACACGCTGTTCGCGCAAGGCGTCCGGCATGCCTACGACCGCAGCGTCCAGGCGGCGGAAGAAAAGCCGTTCGTGCATGTCGCCTCGCCGACGAACCAAGCGACGGTCCGCACGTCCAGCTACAAGGTGCGGGTGCGCGTGCTGCACGCGGACGGAGCCCGCGTCGTCATGACGGCGGACGGCATGGCGCAGGAGCAGCCGCTGGCGCTGAATCCGGCGACCGGCTTCTATGAGGGAGACTGGCCGATCGACGGCCGGCTGAACGGCACGGCGGCGAGCGTGACGGTGCGGGTCTACGTGGCGGACGGCAGCCTGCTGCAGGAGGAGCGCAAGACGGTGGCGGTGAAGATTCCGGAAGCGCTGCTGGGCGAGTACACGTTCGACGATGGACTGGAAGGAGCGTCGAGCGGCGGCGGCTGGAAGGCCGAGGTCGGAGAGGCGCAGCGGGCGGAGTGGGACGGAGGAGGCGCGCTCAAGGTCGACGTCGGCGGCCTCGACCCGGCCGAGACGTGGCAGGAGATCAAGCTGCAGCTGAACGGCGCCGCGGCCAAGCTTGGCCTGACGGACATGAGCCAGGTCCGCCGCGTCAAGCTGGATGCGTACATCCCGCTGGAGCTGGGCACGGCGAGCGGCGGCGAGGCGAAGATCCAGGCGTTCGGCATGCTGCCGCCCGACTTCGAGGCGAAATACGGCATGGGCACGACGCAGGTCCGTTTGAACGAGCTGCCGACGGTGACGGTCGGGCAGCAGGTGTACGCGCATTACGCGCCGGAGTTCGACCTGACCGATCTCGCCAAGCTCCAAGCATCGCAGGAGCTGTACGTCTCGCTGGCGGGCAGCGGCCTGTCTGGCGCGGGCAGCATCTATATCGACCGCATCGGCCTGTACAGCATGTTCGTCGACGCCTCGCTCGATCCGGCGTCGGTCGATGACTTCGAGGGCTACATGGGACAGAACGAGGCGCTGGCGACCAAATTCGTCCATGCCGGCGGCGACAGCGCCTCGGCGTCGTTGGATTCCGCGCGCAAGAACGGCGGCGGCTACGGCCTGAAATACAGCTACACGCTCGGCTCGAGCGGCTACGCGGGCATCACCAAGTCGATGGGCGGCGCCGACTGGTCGGGCTCCAACGTCCTCCGGTTCTGGTACCAGCCGGACGGCAAGGGGCAGAAGCTCGTCATGCAGATCAACGCCTCCGGCAAGACCTACGAGTACTACCCGGACACGACGGGCACCGAGCCGCAGCTCGTCGTGGCGCCTTTCCGCGACTTCCAGCCGGCCAACGGCGCGACCGGGACGCTGACGCGGCTGAATCTCAAGAGCGTGAACGCCTTCTCGATCTATACGAACGCGGTGCCGGACGGCCATCAGCTGTCGAGCGCGATGTACTTCGACGACATCCGGGCGCTGACCGATCCGGACGCCGGCACGGTGCCGAGCGGAGAAGGCGGAGCCGGCCTGCCGAAAGGCGTGCTGCAGAACTTCGAGCAGTCGCTCGGCGGCTGGGCAGCGGGCGGGAACGACATCGGCCTCGGGGCGGCTGCGCTTGCTGCCGATGGCGGCGGCCAGGCGCTGGCGGTGACGATCGGCTCCAGCCCGGAGGCCGGCAAGAACGGCGAGATCGCCCGCGTCGGCGCGCTCGATCTGAGCAGCGGCTCCAAGCTGCGGCTGCGCGCCCGCATCGAGGGCGGCAGCGCCTCGGCGCAGCTGTTCCTCAAGCATGGCGGCGGCTGGTCCTGGGCGGCGGCGGACGGCAAGCCGCTGACGAGCGAGTACCAGTGGTACGAGATCGATCTGGACGGCCCGGACAGCTACGGCAAGCCGATCGACAAGTCGTTCCTGCAGGCGATCGGCCTGCAGGTGTACGACGCGACCGGCGGCGGCACGGTGTACGTCGACGACGTGACGCTGGAGTAGCAGCGACCGGAATTTTGCGGCGGACGCCGGATTGCCGCAGGCCGAGCAAGGGTAGGAGCTCCCTTGCTGGAGCCGGCGCGGCAGCAAGTCATGCCAGAAACGGGACGAGGCGGATAGGGATTCCGTCTCGTCCCGTTTTGCTTTTCAGCCGGTACGTCCGCCATCCGCTCCCCCTTCGCGCGGCGATGACACCGCAACATCGCGCTGCGCTTCTCCTGATATAACGGAACAGCAAGGCGACCAACCGAACGAAGGAGAGGATCACGATGATGAACAGGCTGGAAGGAAAGACCGCGCTCGTCACAGGAGCAAGCCGGGGCATCGGCCGTGCGATCGCGCTGCGGCTGGCGAGGGAGGGGGCGCTGACCGTCGTCCATTACGGCAAAAGACGCGAGGAAGCCGAGCGTGTCGTGGAGCAGATCGGCCGCGAAGGCGGCCGTGCGCTGGCCGTCGGCGCCGATCTCGCCACGGTGGGCGGCATCCGGGGAATGTTCGAGCAGCTGGATCGGGACCTGGGGGCGGACACCGGATCCGTCCGGTTCGACATCCTCGTCAACAATGCCGGCATGGGGCTGATCCAAGCGATGCAGGAGACGACGGAGGCATCGTTCGACCAGGTGATGAGCCTGAACGCGAGGAGCCCCTTCTTCGTAGCGCAGCACGCGGTGCCCCGTCTGAACGACGGCGGACGGGTCATCAATCTGTCGTCGTTCGTGACGAAGGCCGCATCGCCGAGCGTGTTCGCCTACAGCATGAGCAAGGGAGCCGTCGATACGTTCACGCTGGCTCTGGCAAAGGAGCTGGCGCCGCGCGGCATTACGGTGAACGCCATCCAGCCAGGCGTCATCGATACCGAGATGAATGCCGTCATGCTTCAGGATACGGGAGGGCGGGCGTATGCCGCCGGCCTGTCCGCCTTCGGCCGCTGGGGCGAGCCGGAGGACGTGGCGGACATCGCCGCGTTCCTCGCTTCTTCCGACAGCCGCTGGGTAACGGGGCAGCTTCTCGACGCGAGCGGCGGCTCCGCTCTGTAGGGGCGCGAACCCTCAGGGAGCGGCACGACTCTCGCGGCACCCGTCCGGTCGGGCCGGCCCGGATGGCTGCCCGGCGCCAACGCTCTCTCGCGCGGCTCTTCCCGATTCAAGCAAGCGTCGCCGATTTCGTGTAGGATGGAGGAAAGAAACCGGCGCGCCCGTCTGTCGGAGCATGGCGGGGCGGTAGAGCGCGCTGCGGGAGGTTGCGGCATGAACGAGAGCAAGAAGGAAGAGGCCGTCGTGAGGCTGGACGGGCTGGCCGTCGTCAGCGGCGATGGGGCAGCCGAGGCTGCGGAAGACTCGGCGGCAGAAGGTCGGGGAGAAGGAACAGGCCAGGAAGGCTCCACGGAGAAAAGTCCGGTTAAGGAAAGCCGGAGCAAAGAAGGCGAGATCGCCGAGTGGATGGTGGAGACGATCCGCGACAGGGGCATGCTCCGCCAGGAGGAGGCGATCGCCCATGTGCGCGCCGTCTACGGCGAGGCGTACGTGTTCGTCAACGAGGCGGGCAACGCCTCGCTGGAGAAGGAGGTCAAGAAGGCGTTCCGCAAGCTCCATCGGGGGCGGATCGCCTGGGACCGGGACGGCTTTTTCTGGGCTTGGACTTAGGTGGAGCCGGGAGGCGGCGCTTGCGGCGAGAGAGGCCACGCAAGCGTCGCCTCCCTTCTTCTGAGCCGCGGGAGCGAAGGGATTCGAGCCGCAGCAAAGGCGGGTGGAGCCGAAGGGGCCGAAGTCAGAAAATTTTTCCTTTTTGCTGGAAGTCCGGTTGCAATTGCTTTCATGGATATGCTACCATAACCGTAATAACCACTCGGCTGAATCTTCATATTGGTTGCGTTATTGCTCAATAACCCTGAATATGTTGCATCTCAGATACAAAGGTTAGATCCCAGCACGGCAGGAGGTGCAACACATGCAAAGAGGTACAGTAAAATGGTTCAACGCCGAAAAAGGCTACGGCTTTATCGAAGTTGAAGGTGGAAGCGATGTATTCGTACACTACTCCGCCATCACGGGCGAAGGCTTCAAGACGCTGGACGAAGGCCAAGCGGTCGAGTTCAACGTTGTTGACGGAAGCCGCGGACCGCAAGCCGAAAACGTCGTGAAGCTGTAAGCTTCCGATTCGGCAAGCGACCCAAAAGGCTGCCTGCTCATCCACGAGATGAGCGGGCAGCCTTTTTTTGCGCTCCTCGTCCGGCCGCAGGCGGCGTACTCGGTCCGGGACGGCCGGTTCGGCAAAGTCAGGCCTCTCCTTTAGTCAGCATATAGCTATGCTGCTTCGGATTTTCCCGAATTTCCTTTGCCAGCTCCTCGTAGGTCTCTGTGAGAATCACGGTGCGGACTCTCTGCGCGTTCGGGTCTCGGGGCTGCAAAAAACCGGATGCAATCCACTGCTTGACCTTTTCACGAGCCGTGCGGTCTCTCATGTCCAGAAGCGTCATGATTTCGGATACGGAGACTTCCTCCTGCTTGAAAATCAGCTGACGGTATACTTTTCTTTGATCCATGTCCAGCCGACGAATCGGCTCAGGTTCTACATGGAGCAGTTCCTTGTTTTTTTCCTGGACAATCTCCGCTGCTTGCGTGAACACCTCGGCCAAACCTTCCATAAAGTACTCCAGCCATTGCGTCACGTCCGCGTCGTGCCTGCCGAAGTAGTAATTATGCGGAAGCCCCATCTGCAAGGCCTGATAATAGTCGCTTAAATTACGATCATAGAATTTCTCGAGCACGAAAATTTTCTTTAATCCAAACTGTCCCCTACGCAAGATATACGTAGCAATCATTCGAGCCGTTCGGCCATTGCCGTCCATGTAAGGGTGGATCGTCAGAAATTGCCACATCGCAATGCCCGCCCGAATTGGTGCAGGGAGCTTATGCGTTTCCGGAGAGTTGAGCCAGGCCACGTAGTCTTCCATGAGCACAGGGACGTCGGAGGGCTCTGGAGCCATATAAAAGCCGGCCTCGTTTCTTCTTCCCACGACGACTTGCTGTTCCCGGTATTCGCTGAGCCTTGGACGGCCGCCACGGCTGATTTTGATGATGGCATGCAGTTTTTTGACCCACTCTTCCGTAATGGGCAATTCTCTTGATTCCGCATCATCTAGGAACTCAAGGGCTTTCATCAGGTTGTAGACTTCCTGTTCTTTCTCGATGTCGCTATGTTTGTAGAAAACGGCTCTTTTTTTGTCATCATCCAGCTCGTTGCCTTCGATGCGGGTCGACAAAAGAACGGTTGTTTCCTTGGCTTCCTTTTGAAGCTGCTCCAAGATATCGACTGGCATAGGAAGCTGTTCGACAATGACGCTGGAACGCTGAATTTCCAATAAGCTGTTCAGCATCCGAATGGTGGTTTGAAAACGAGGATGAAACATGCCATCCCTCCTTGTTTCAATCATACCACAACATTCTTGATTGCCGCTAATTTGCCGCTAATAATTCAATCAAATGACGCTCCGGACCGGCAGCAGCGGCCACTGCTGGCCGAGCTGCCAGGCAAGCAGCGTCGAGGCGAGCACGTAGAGGGCATACCCGGCGTCAGCGGCCGACAGGGAGTAGCGGTAATAGTAGGTGCGGGAGCCGGCGCCGCTGGCGAAGCGCTTGGCTTCCATCGCCGCTGCCGTGCGGTGGGCGCGCCGGATGCACTGCGCGAGCAGCGGAATCGCGTACAGGCGCAAGCGCTCGTACAGGCCGCGCAGGCCTCTTGGCCTGCGGCCGCCGCGTATTTGCAGCGCTTGGCGCAGCGTGACGAACTCCTCCGCGAGCAGCGGCAGCATGTTGAACGCCGCGAGGAAGCTGTAGGCGTACCGCGGCGGCAGGCGCAGCTGCTGCATGAGCGAGTAGAACAGCGCGACGGGCCGCGTCGTCAGCGCGAACGCGAGGCCGACGGCCGCCACCTGCAGCGAGCGGAAGCCGAGATGCAGGCCGCGGTAGAAGCTTTCCTCCGTGATGCGGATCAAGCCGTACTTGAACCAGACGGTCTCGCCGCTGCCGAACATCATCATGCCGGACGCGGAGCTGACGAACAGCAGCAGGAACGGCGAGGCGTACAGCAGCAGCCGCAGCGGCGGATGCCCGGTGAACAGCGCCAGCGGCAGCAGCGCGGCGACGGCGAGCAGCAGCATGACGTTCGGGTCATGCGTCAGCAGCACGAGCACGAACAGCAGCGCCGATACCGCCAGCTTATGCGTCGGATTGACGCGGTGCAGCCACGTCTCGCGGTAGGGAAAGGCCAGGTTCATCGGAACGGCGCTCCTTTCGGAAGGGAAGGACGGGAGAGGGGGGCTGTGACGGAGGAAGTGGGCGGCGAGGCCGTTGGACCGCGACCCGGTCCGGAATCCAGTCCGCGAACCAGTCCGCGAGCCGGCTCGCGGACTGGTTCGCGGTCCGGTCCGTCCCACGGAGGCGGAGCCGGAGCCGAAGCCGGCCGCACTGGAGCGGGAAGCTCCCGCGCGACTCCTTGCTCGACCTGCCAGAGGCGGGTGGCGAAGCGGCGGACGAGCTCGTCGTCATGCGTCACCATGAGGATGGCGCAGCCGCTCCGGCGCAGCTCCTCGAGCTGCTCCATCATCGAGACGGTGCCGGCGGCGTCGAGGCCGAACGTCGGCTCGTCGAGCAGCAGCAGCCGCTGGCCGCTGGCCATCGCGGAAGCGACGCTCAGACGGCGCTTCTGTCCCATCGACAGCTGATACGGGTGGCGCAGCTCCAGCCCGCTCAGCGCGAACCGCCCGAGCAGCTCGCCGGTACGGTCGGCCCGCTCCTGCGGAGCGAGTCCCTCCGGCATGGAGTACGCCAGCTCCTCGGCGACGCTGTCCGTGACGAGCTGGAACTCCGGATTCTGAAAGCAGTACGCCGCCAGCTGCGCCGCCTGCCGGGGCTTGCGCAGCCGGGTATCCGGCACGCCCAAGAGGCGCATCCGCCCTTCGCTGCGGACGAGCCGCATGATGGCGAGCAGCAGCGTGCTCTTGCCGGCGCCGTTGGCTCCGGTGACGGCAATCCAGTCGCCGGCGCAGACGCGCAGGCGGTCGGCCCGCACCTTGACTTCTCGGCCGCGCAGCCCGGCGAAGCCGTCCAGCTCCAGCAGCGGTGTCCGCGCAGCCGTGCAGGCGGCCGCGTGCGGGAGCGTCGCGGCGTGCGGTCCGATCGCCGGCGCAGAGGACGCGGTCCGAACGCTGTCCCGGGCGCTCTCCGCGCCTGCCGGGGGCGGTGCGGGCGGCGAAGCGCCGAGAGCCTTCTCCTCCGCGGACGCTTCTCCGGATGAAGCGGCCGGAGTCGGCCCGCCCCATCCGGAGGCCCGCCGCGCGGCCTCGTCGTCCCAGAAGCCCGGGTACCACACCCCATAGCGGCGCAGATGCTCGCGGCAGTCGCGGAAAATCCGCTCCGGCGGACCGTCCGCCTCCAGCCGGCCGTCCGGCGAGAACAGCAGGATGCGGTCCATGTCGCCGGCGATGAGGTCGATCTTGTGCTCCACGATGAGCACGGTGCGGCCGTCCCAGATGCGGCGCAGCGCGTCCCATACCTGGGCCGTGCCGTCGGCGTCGAGCAGCGCGGTCGGCTCGTCGAGCAGCAGCGCGTCGGGACCGACGGCCAGCATCGAGGCGACGGCGAGCCGCTGCTTCATCCCTTGGGACATCGCCGAGATGGCCGTATGCGGATCGGGCAGGACGAGACCGGCCTGCGCCAGGCACGCCGCGATCCGTCCCGGCATCTCCTGGCGGGGCACGGCTTGGTTTTCCAGCGCGAACGCGATCTCCTCGTCCGCATAAGGCATGCAGAATTGCGCCTCCGGATCCTGAAAGACGTAGCCCGGCCGCTCCGGCACGACGAGCCGCTCGGCCTTGAGCGGAATCGGGATCGCCGAGGGCACGAGGCCGCCGAGCACCTGCAGCAGCGTCGACTTGCCGCAGCCGCTCGGTCCGAGCAGCAGCACCTTCTCGCCGCGCCGGATCGTCACGTCGAGGTCGCGGAACAGCAGCGGCGCGTCCTCGCCGGGGTACTTGAGCCGCAGGCGGATCGCCTCGGCCGCGACCGGTGCGTCCGGGGCGTCCGAGGCGCAGCCTCCGGCAGCCGCTTCAGCTGCTTCCGCCCACCGTGGGGTGCGACCGGCAGCGGCGTTGCGATCAAGCGCCGGGCCCGCAGCCGCTCCGGCTACGCTTATCCGCGCCTCGCTCTGCGAAGCTGCCTCGCGCCTAGTCCTGAAGGGCATCGCCTCAGCCCTCCAGCGCGTCGTAGTCCTTGGCGGAAGCCGGACGCAGCAGGCTCGTCACGCCGGTGCGCTCGAGCGCGCGGGCCAGCGCCCAGGCGAACAGGCCGGCGATGACGATGCTGCCGAGCAGCCGCATCGAGACGAACAGCGCGTAGTTCCAGAACGCGAGCTGGTCGATGTAGCCGTAGTAGCGGTCGATGAAGATCGAGGCGACGGCGGCACCGATGGAGGCGAGCACGGCGACGATCGGACCGGCCTTGCGGTACAGGAACAACGCGAAGAACAGCTCGGCGCCGAGGCCCTGGAACAGGCCGTACCAGAGCGTCGAGATGCCCCACGATCCGCCGAGGAACGCCTCGATCGCGGCGGCGGAGACTTCCGCCAGGATGGCCACGCCGGGCTTGCGGATGAGCAGGAAGGCGAACGTGCCGGCCATGAACCACATGCCGTAGCTGAGCTGCTCGGCGTGCAGGCCGAGCGGCTTGAGGACGTCGTACATCGGGCCCCAGACCTTGTAGACGAGGCCGAAGACGACCGAGATGACGATCGTGACGAGGATGTCGGCGAGAGTGAGGCGATGGCCGGAGCGCGGCCGGCGGCGGGACGGGGTTGCGGTGGACATGGGAGGATCAGCTTCCTTTCGAATGGGGAGTCGATCTCTCACAGCGGCATGATCCCGGGGCGGCTGCCCGCAGGCGGATACGAAAAAAGCCCGCCGGACAGCCGGCGGGCAGATGGAATCGGACAAGCGCGCGTGCGTCCCCTGCGGCGGCGGGCCGCAGGGACTCGGCCGGCCTGCGCGCGGCAGGCCGGTCGGGAAAGGATTGCCCGCCCGAGTGGAGCGGAGGACGGATGTCCTCCGAACGGACGGGGCCTTGCCCGAGTGGCGCGATGCATTCTCTCTACGCTGGCATTACCCAGATCAGATCAATGGTCAGCGGCATGCGGCCGCAGTCTCAGCCCGACTTCATCGAGCCCCCATGCATGCTATGAAAGTGCTCTTACTATACCTTGGAAAATCCGGTTCGGCAATAGGAAAAGAAGCGGCGAGGGCCGACGGGGGCGCGGAAGGGGCCGCGGCCCCAAGCTCGGTTGCATCCGCTTTCCGGGGCGGGTAAGCTGGAGGAAAGGAGGGATTGTTCAATGAACTATCGACGCTTGGGCAAGACGGAGCTGAACGTGTCGGTCGTCGGCATCGGCACCTGGCAATTCGGCGGGGAATGGGGCATGGACTTCTCGCAGGACGAGGTCGACGCGATCCTCGACAAGGGCGCGGAGCTCGGCATCAACCTGATCGACACGGCGGAATGCTACGGGGACCATCTGTCGGAGCAGCTCATCGGGGGGTACTTGAGCCGCCGCAAGCGCGAGGACTGGATCGTCGCCACGAAGTTCGGCCATCATTTCCATGAGCGGTTCAAGCGGACCGACGTGTACGGGGCGGGGGACGTCGTGCGCCAGCTGGACGCCTCGCTGAAGGCGCTGCGGACCGACTACGTGGACCTGTACCAGTTCCATTCGGGCCCGGACGCGGCGTTCGACAACGACGACCTGTGGACGGCGCTGGACAAGCAGGTGCAGGCCGGCAAGATCCGCCATCTGGGCACCTCCATCGGCAGCAACGACAATCTCCACCAGACGGAAGGCTCGACGCGCGTCGGCTCGCAGGCGATCCAGGTCGTCTACAACCGGCTCGACCGCAAGCCGGAGGAGCGCGTCTTTCCCGCCTGTCAGGCGCAGGACCTCGGCGTGCTGGCGCGGGTCCCGCTCGCGAGCGGCTTCCTGAGCGGGAAGTACAAGCCGGGCACATCCTTCGGCGCGACCGACGTGCGCCATCGCCAGGACGCGGAGCTGGTGCGCCGCCGCCTGGAGGAAGTAGAGCGCATCGCCGTGGAAGAGGTGCCGCAGGGCGTCGACATGGCGGCCTGGGCGCTCGCTTGGTGCCTGCGCCATCCGGCGGTGACGTCCGTCATCCCCGGCTGCAAAAATCCGCAGCAGGTGCAGAGCAACGCCGACGCGGTCGCGCTCGTGACGGAGCCGCATCCGCAGGAAGTGCCGGCACCGGCCCGCGCATAGGCGGAACGCGGCTCGGGGCGGTCGGGTCGAAGGAGTTCGGCGATGACGATTGCGTACGGGACGCGGGTTCCCCAAGCTGGCGGCTCCCGAAGGGACAGGCTTGATCCCCCGTAACCAGGCCGCAGGTGAAAAAGAGCCTTCATCCGCACAAGCGGATGAAGGCTCTTTAGCGTCTCCGCTCGCGGAGAGGCTCCTTGCCGAGTACGGCCGTTCCTTCGTGCGACAAGGTTACCGTCAGCGAGCTCGCAGCGCCGCGCCCATGACGAGAGGGCGGATCGCCTGTGCGCTCGCCAGACGACGCCCGGAAGCCCGCTTCAACGCTGGGGTTCTTTGTCCGGCGGCCACGCGGATGCCGGAATTTTGCCCGTATGCTCCCGCCAGTCCTCGGGCACCGCCACGGAGCACATCAGCTCCAGGCTGTTGCCGTCGGGGTCGTCGAAATAGATCGACGCGTTCGCCTGGTGAGGGCGAACGAAAGGGGAAGCGTCCGGCTGCCGCCCGAACGGCACCGGCTCGATGCCGGCCGACTCGAGCCAGGCCGCGCTGCGCAGGAGCCCCTCCCAGTCGGTGCGGAACGCCACGTGCCGGATCGCCGGATGGTAGGGCAGCGCCGCCAGCTCCGGAGCGAGCCATAAGCCGAGCCAGCTGCGTCCTTCCTCGATCCAGAAAAAGATCGTGTCCTCGTCCTCCCAAGCCTGGCGAAGGCCTAAACCGGCATAGAACGCTCGGCTGCGCTCTAGGTCGGACACCGGCAAGTGAGCCTCGTACAAGCCTTCGATCAAGCTCTCCTTCGACGCTTTATCCTTCATTTCATGGATCCCCTTTTCTTTGTTCTTCTTGTCCTCACTTCCTTAGACGCTGAGCGGTGGCGGAAAGTTCCTCTTGCATCCTGACAAACCGTCAGGAAACAGAAAAAAAGTTTGCCCGCTCGATGTCTGTAGGTGTAGGATAGAGAGGACAGGAATGAAGGATAATCGCATTCGGATGACGGAATCCGTCAATCCGGTCGAAGGGAGGAAGGCCGATGCGGACGGTAGCGGCCATGCTGCCGATGCTGACGGAGCTGGCCGAGGGCATCGCCGCGCAGTTCGGCGAGCGCTGCGAGGTCGTCGTGCACGATTGGTCGCGGCCGTACGACAGTACGATTGTTTCCATCGCCAACGGCCACGTCACCGGGCGCAAGGTCGGCGATCCCGGCACGAACCTCGGCCTCGAGGTGATGCGCGGTACGTCGGAGGGCGGCCATCGGCAGAACTACGTCACGCGGACGAAGGACGGGCGGCTGCTGCGCTCGACCTCGATCTACCTCAAGGATGACGAGGGCAAGGGGATCGGCGCGCTCTGCATCAATCTGGACATCTCCGAGCTGATGGCCGCGGAGAAAGTGCTCCAAGGGCTGATCGGCCTGCAGGAGCTGCCCCCGGTCCAGGAGTCGTTCGTGAGCAACGTGAGCGACCTGCTCGATTCGCTCATCCAGGAGGCGGAGGACGCGGTCGGCTGCCCGCCCGCGCTTATGGGGCGCGAGGAGCGCATCCGCTTCGTCTCGCTGCTCGACCGCAAGGGAGCGTTTCTCATCAAGAAGGCGGGCGAGAAGGTGTGCGCCTACCTCGGCATCTCGAAGTACACGCTGTACAGCGATCTGGAGGAAGCGAAGGGGAGCGATGGGGATGGAGCTTAACGAGACGTCGGCAGGAGCAGAGGGGCTGCTTGCGGAAGGCATCGACACGCCATGCGTCGTCATCCGCAGCGAGGCGGTCGACGCCAACATCGCGGCGATGGCCGCCGAGGCGGCGCGGCGCGGCGTGCGGCTGCGGCCGCATGTCAAGACGCACAAGCTGCCGGAGCTGGCGCGCCGGCAGGTCGCCGCAGGCGCCTGCGGCATCACCGCCGCCAAGCTGTCCGAGGCGGAGGTGATGGCGGACGGCGGGATCGGCGACATCTTCGTCGCCTACCCCGTCGTCGGCGCCGCCAAGGCGCGGCGCGCCGCCGAGCTGGCGGGGCGCGTCCGGCTCATCGTCGGCGTGGACAGCCTCGCCGGCGCGCGGCAGCTGTCGGCGGCCGCCGAGGCCGCCGGGCTGGCGCTGGAGGTCCGCCTCGAGATCGAGAGCGGCCTGCAGCGCACGGGCGTGCCGCCCGAGGGGGCGCTTGCGCTCGCGCGGGAGATCGCGGCGATGCCGGGGCTGTCGCTGACCGGCATCTTCACCTACCGCGGCGCGATGCTCGGCGGAGCGCCGACGCTCGACCTGCGGGCGGCCGGCCACGAGGAAGGCCGCCTCATGGCGGGCGTCGCCGAGACGTTGCGCCGGGGCGGCGTCGCGATCCGCGACGTGAGCGTCGGCTCGACGCCGACGGCCGTCTACGCCGCCGAGATCGACGGCGTGACGGAAATCCGGCCCGGCACCTATGTGTTCCAGGACCGGATGCAGACGGCATTCGGCGTCTGCCGGCCGGAGGACTGCGCCGCCGAGGTGTGGGCGACGGTCGTCAGCCGTCCCGCGCCCGACCGCATCGTCATCGACGGCGGCAGCAAGACGTTCGCCACCGACGTGCAGCCGGATAAGCCTCCGCTCCATCTGCAGGGCTTCGGCCGCGTCATCGGGCTGCCGCATGCGGTGTTCGAGCGCATGAACGAGGAGCACGGCGTCATCCGCATCTCGCCCGAGGATACCTGCGAGCCGGGCGACGTGCTGCGCATCGTGCCCAACCATATCTGCAGCACCGTCAACCTGCACGGCAGCGTGTACGTGAGCGGCAAGTCCGGTCTGCGCCGGGTGCCGGTCGCCGCGCGCGGCTGCATCCAATAAGGGAGATGACCATCGCATGCTGGATCTAGTGCTCAAGAACGGCCGCGTCGTCGACGGCAGCGGCAACCCGTGGTACCGGGGCGACGTCGGCGTCAAGGACGGCGTCATCGCCGCCGTCGGCCGCATCGACGAGGAGGCGGCCGAGACGATCGACGTCCGGGGCCAGGTGATCGCGCCCGGCTTCATCGACGGCCATTGCCACTCCGACCTGATGATCCTCGACCATCCGCTCAGCGAGATCAAGCTCAGCCAAGGCGTCACCGCCGAGGTCGTCGGCAACTGCGGCCTCGCGCCGGCGCCGGTATTCCCGGACCGCGAGGAGCTGCTGCGCAGCTACATCTCGCCGGTCATCGGCAGCACGAAGCAGGAATGGCAGTGGAACACCGTGGGCGAATACATGGACTACGTCGGCCGCTCCGCCCCCGCCGAGCATATGGCCACCTACGTCGCGCACGGCGCGCTGCGGATCGCGGTGATGGGCTTCGACAACCGTCCGGCGACGCCGGCGGAGCTGCAGCGCATGAAGGAGCTGCTCGAGGAAGGGCTGCGCGCCGGCGCGATCGGCCTGTCGATCGGCCTGCTGTACTCGCCGGGCAGCTATACCTCCAAGGAGGAGCTGGCCGAGCTGTGCTCGGTGCTGCCGCGCTACGACGGCCTGCTCAGCACCCATATCCGCGGCGAGGGCAACAACCTGCTGCCGTCGGTGCGCGAGGTCATCTGGATCGCGGAGCAGGCGGGCATCCCGCTGCATGTCAGCCATCTCAAGGCCGCCGGCAAAGCCAACTGGGGCAAGGCGCTCGAGGCGATGGAGCTCGTCGAGGACGCCCGCGCCCGCGGCATGGACGTCACCGTCGACGTCTATCCGTACAACGCCGGATCCACGTCGCTCACGACGATCCTGCCCCCATGGGTGCTGGAGGGCGGCATCCCCGGGGCGCTCGAGGCGTTCCGCGACCCGGCGCTGCGCCGCCGCATCCGCGAGGAGCTCGGCCGCGAGCAGGACGACTGGGACAACCTCGTCTGCTCGACCGGCTGGCAGAGCGTCTTCGTCGCTTCCGCGAGCGGAGCGAACGCCGCGCTCGAGGGCAAGCACATCGCCGAGATCGCCGAAGCGCGCGGCGTGCACCCGGCCGACTGCATGATGGACCTGCTGCTGGAGGAGGACGGCCAGGTTCCGATCGTCTACTTCCACATGTCGGATGACGACGTGCGCCACATCATCGGGTACAGCCGCTCGCTCATCGCGTCCGACAGCCTCACCTGCGAGACCGGCATGCCGCATCCGCGCCTGTACGGCACGTTTCCGCGCGTGTTCGCCAAGTATGTGCGCGAGGAGCGCGTGCTGACGCTCGAGGATGCCGTGCGCAAGCTGACGAGCTTCCCGGTGCAGCGGTTCCGCCTCGGCAAGCGCGGCCTGATCGTGCCGGACTACGCGGCCGACCTCGTCGTCTTCGACCCGGACACGATCCGCGACACCGCCACCTACTCCGATCCCAAGCAGCAGCCCGAAGGCATCGGGACCGTCGTCGTCGCCGGCCGCATCGCCATGCAGGACGGCGTGCACACCGGCGCGCGCGGCGGCGGTTTCCTGCGGGCCTCGTCCTGCGCCTGCGGCCATGGGCACGCCCATGGCGGCCCCGGCCGCTGAGGCAGAGGCCGACCGATGCGGCATCGCCTCTGGGCGAAGTGTGCTCGGAGCAGGCGGATCCTTGCTGCGGCCGGCGGTTCCGCGCGGATTCCGCCGGCCTCCCATTCCCAAGAAGAGAGGAACCTACCTATGTCCATCATTGAAAAACGACTTGCCGAGCTCGGCATCACGCTGCCGGAGCTGCCGGCCCCGAAATTCTCCTACATCCCGGTCAACCGGACCGGCAACCTGATCTACACCTCCGGCTTCGACTGCCGCATCGACGGCGTGCTCATGTACGAAGGCAAGGTCGGCTCCGACCTGACGATCGAGCAGGGGCAGGAAGCGGCCCGCCAGGTCGTCATCAACCTGCTGGCCGCCATGAAGGCGCATCTCGGCGACCTTGACCGCGTCGTCAAGATCGTCAAGCTGCTCGGCTTCGTCAACAGCGCGCCGGGCTTCGGCGACCAGCCGTACGTCATGAACGCGGCGTCCGACCTGCTGATCGAAGTGTTCGGCGAGGAGGGCCGCCACGCCCGCAGCGCCATCGGCACGAGCGACCTGCCGTTCCACACGCCGGTCGAGATCGAGCTCATCGCGGAAGTCCGCGACTAGCCGTCCTCGCCGCGCCTGCTGGGATCGCAGGCAACGTGAATGATGCAAGCAGCCGCAGTTGCGGCTGCTTTTTGCTTTTTCCGAAAGGTCTTGCGGCTCTGCTGCCGTCCTGAGTGGTTGAATGTCCAGGATCCATTTCTTTCCTCTGCAAACTTAATGTACATATTGTATATTACTTCACAAAATAGATGAATCGTCGTATACTGGGGATGCAACGGATGAAGCGCTTGCAGAATGCGGCAAGGCGGACCGCTCGAACGGGCCGCTGGCCGAATCTTTGAAGCATGCGGCTTCAAACCGACGGAAAGGGGAACGACAGCAATGGGACGACTGACAGGCAAGACGGCGATCATCACAGGAGCGGCTACAGGCATGGGAGCGGAGGAGGCGCGTCTGTTCGCCCGCGAGGGAGCGCAGGTCGTGCTGACCGACGTGAATCTCGAGGCGATGAACCAGGTCACGGAAGAGATCAAGGCGGCAGGAGGCGAGGCGCTTGCGCTCAAGCATAACGTCGCATCCGAAGAGGAGTGGACGAATGTCGTCGAAGAAACGGTCGCCCGCTTCGGCAAGGTCGACATCCTCGTCAACAACGCCGGCATCTCGGCGCGCACGACGATCGGCAACCTGGACCTGACGGAGTGGCAGCGCGTGCTGGACATCAATCTGACCGGCTGCGTCGTCGGCATGAAGGCGGTCATTCCGGAAATGCAGAAGGTCGGCGCCGGCTCCATCATCAATATCTCCTCTATCGGAGGCATCGTCGGCATGGCCGGCTCCAGCGCCTACACGGCGGCCAAGGGCGGCCTGCGCACGCTCACCAAAGCCGCCGCCGTCGAATACGCCAAGCAGAGCATCCGGGTCAACTCGGTGCATCCCGGCATCATCGTCACGCCGATGACCGAGCCGTCGATGAAGGACGCCATGCCGTATTACCAGACGTTCACCAAGCTGCCGTACTTCGGCAAGCCGGAGGATGTCGCGTACGGCGTGCTGTTCCTCGCTTCGGACGAGTCCCGCTTCATGACCGGCTCCGAGCTCGTCATCGACGGGGGCTGGACGGCGCTGTAATCCTTAGGCGGGGAATGACTCCCCAAATGTGACGCGGAGCGCGTCAGGTCCATGTGCTCGAGCAAGTCTAAAAAGCCGTTTCTTTCCGTCCGTGCGGAAATGAAACGGCTTTTTTGCGCCGCGGCTCGCTGCCGCCGCAGGGGCAGCGCCGCGAAGCCGCCTCGCCCGCCGCAGCCGAAGCGCGGAGCGGGCCGATCCGCCTTGCAAGCGGGCTGCTCAGCCGCCGCCCGGCTTGCCTCGACCGGAACCGGCCCAGGCAGGCAGCTCCCTGTACGGGCCGTGGATCGACAGGTCCATGAGCTGCGCGGCGATTTCCTTTTCGGCATAGGGCATCTGCCGCTCGATCCACCAGATGATGACTTCGACGTAAGCGGCTTCGGTATACTTGAGCGTCACGTCGCGGCGGGCCGTCAGCAGGCGGTCGTCCGGCTGGGCGAACTCAAGTCCTTCGGCGACGAACTGGCGCACGATCTCCACCATGCCCGACGACAGCTCCGGCACGCGCCTGCGGACGAGCAGCGCATGATAGACGTCGTAGCGCTCGGCCAGATGCCGGAACAGCCTCACGAAGCTCGGATGCGGCTCGCCGCTGGCGTAATCGTAGTCCGGAGGCTGGCCGTCCGGATCGAACATGGCGACTCTCAGCTCCTGCAGCAGCTCTCCGATGTACTCGGCGAGCAGCGCCTGCTTGTCCTCATAATGCAGGTAGAAGGTCGCCCGCTTGACCGTCGCCCGGTCGGCCAGCTCCTGCACGGAGAAGCCGTCCAGGCCGCGCTCCTCGGTCAGCTGCACGAGCGCTTCCCGCAGCAGCCGGCGCGTCCGCTGCACGCGGGGGTCGATTTTGGCTGGTTTCATCGTTTCGGCCTCCTTTTCGCGGTCGATCACCTTGTCCCGCTAGTATAGCCGCCGGATCAGAAAAGAGAAAGCGCCGGCCCGCCCCATGAAGCCGGGACGGGCTTCAATCGCCCCGTGGCGGCGACCGGGCGCAGGAAACGGGGGCGGCTTGCCGAACCGCGCGGCTTCTGAACAATCGCGCGGTACCGTGCATATTTATTCATAAATCTATTCGTTTTCAAGACCTTTTTTCCGATAATTTAACTGTATATTTTATAGCTGAATACTTTTTATCAGGAGGTAAGCAGATTGAAAAAAGCAAGCGCATTGCTGGCGGCCCTGCTGCTGGCATCCGCCCTTGGCGGCACGGCATTCGCCGCGAAGGAGGCGAAGAGCGGCATGACGCTCAAGACATCGGTCGAGGTTTCCGGGACGACAACGAGGACGGACGCCATCATCGCGGACGGCGTGCTGTACGTGCCGATCCGCTCCGTAGCGGCGGCGACCGGCTACAAGACGGAGTGGAGCGGCGTAAACAAGGAGGTGCGTCTGGATACGCTGGCAGGCGGCCAGACGGCGACAGCGGTCGATCGGATCGCTCCCTCCCAGCAGCTGGAGCTCAAGCGGCTGGAGATCGCTTTTTACCTCGACGGCAAGCGGACCGCTCTCGTCGATGCGGATGGCAAAGTCGTACAGCCGCTGTTCCAGCAGGACACGCTGTTCCTGCCGATGCGGGCGCTGGCCGATGCGCTCGGCTTGACCGCGTCCTGGAACGCCAAGGAGAAGCGGCTGACGCTCGGTGAATCCGGCGCCGAAGCCGGCTCGCCTGCCGAGGCTCCGGCCAAAGGCGAAAAAGGCGACAAAGGCGACAAGGGAGACACCGGCGCGACAGGTGCGGCAGGCGCGACGGGTGCCACGGGTGCCACGGGTGCGACGGGCGCGACCGGCGCTCAAGGGCCGAAGGGCGAGCCCGGAGACACGGCAGCCGGTCCGAAAGGCGATAAGGGAGACAGAGGAGACGCGGGCGAGCCGGGTGCCAAAGGCGATCAAGGCGATGCGGGCGCCAAGGGAGACAAGGGAGACAAGGGAGACAAAGGCGACACTGGCGCCCAAGGCCCGGCCGGTCCGGCCGGAGCCAAAGGGGATCCGGGCGAAAAGGGAGACAAAGGCGACGCCGGCGCGCCAGGACCTGCAGGTCCGGCCGGCCCGATCGGAGCCCAGGGCATCCAAGGTCCGGCCGGCACGGGCTTGCTGCCCGGCATGTCAGCGTACAACACGATGGGAAGCATGATTGCCGTAGTGCTCGGAGGCACGACGGTTCCGATGCCGACGTTCGTCGCGTCGGACAGCGCGTTCTCCGTAACCGGAGCAGGCCAGAGCTACACCGTGTTTCATTCCGGCTGGTACTACTTGAGCTACAGCATCCGCAGCACGACCGCCGTGATGTCGAGCTCGCGCGTCATGGTGAGCGGATTGGAAAGGCCGGAATTCACCCTCGTCAATCAGCAAAGCCAGTCCCGCTGGCAGGCTTCCGGACTCGTGCGGCTGAATGCCGGCGATATCGTCTCGCTGCAGCTGTTTGGCATGATGGGAACCGTAATCTTGGAATCAGGCCAAGGGGCATCCCTTTCCCTCATCAAAATCGCCGACTGACCGGCAGCGCCGGCGCTGCGATTGGGACGGCTTGCGCGAGCATGGAGCTTCAGCGGCCGGAGACGAGCCTTCGTCTCCGGCTTTTTGCGTTGAACCGCCTCCAGTTGCGCTTGCCCCCCTGCATGAGGCATGATACGGACAGAAGATGCCCCGGCCCGCAGCGGCGCGGGACGCAAGGAGGGACATGATGCGGATCCATGTGCTCGTCGCCGACGACGATCCTCATATCCGCGAGCTGCTGAGGCTCGTGCTGACGAGAGAGGGCTACGCGGTGGCCGAAGCGGCGGACGGGGAGGAAGCGGTCGTCGTGCTGGAGCGGGAGCAGGTTCATCTGGCGGTCGTCGACGTCATGATGCCCCATAAGGACGGGCTGCAGCTGACCGAAGAAATCCGCCGTCACTATGACCTGCCCGTCATCCTGCTGACGGCCCGAGGCGAGATGGCGGACAAGGAAAAGGGCTACTCGGCCGGCACCGACGACTATCTCGTCAAGCCGTTCGAGCCGCAGGAGCTGCTGTTTCGCATTCGGGCGCTGCTGCGCCGCTATCGGATCGCCAGCTCCGAGACGATCGCGCTGGGGCAGGTCGTCATCGACCGCCAGAGCTATGAGGTGACGGCGGGCGACCAGACGTTCACCCTGCCCCTCCGCGAGTTCCAGCTGCTCTCGCAGCTGGCGAGCCAGCCGGGACGCATCCATACGCGAGAGCAGCTCATCTCGCTGCTCTGGGGCGCCGATTACGAGGGGGACAGCCGCACGGTGGACGTCCACATCAAGCGGCTGCGGGAGCGCTTCGAGGCGTACCGCGACGATTTCGCGATCGTCACGATCCGCGGTCTCGGCTATAAGCTGGAGCCGGGAGGTCGCCGCGGATGAGGACGCTATACTTCCGCATCGTGTTCATCTTCGTCCTGATCGCGCTCGTGAGCGGCTTGGGAGGACTTGCCGTGACGAGCTTCTATTATGAAGCGAAGCTCAAGTCGGGCAGCGAGCACGCGATGGAGGCGGCGTCGCGGCAGGTGCGCGAGCTCGACGCGCTCGCCGGAGCGGAGCGCAGGGAAGAGACGCTGCAGGCGGTGGCGGGCCTCAGCTACCAGCTTTATGTCGTGGAGCCGGACGGGTCCGAGCGGGCGTACGGAGCTGCTTTCCGGCACGGGTTCCTCCCGCCGGAGACGGCGGTGCGCGAGGTGCGCTCGGGCGGCGTCTACCCCGGCATGACCGAGGAGGACCGGCGGTTCAAGCTGCTGGCCTACTTCGAAAACAGCGCTCGCAATACGTACGGCTTCCCGCTCTCCCGCCCGGACGGCGGCACGGATGCCGTCTTCATCCGCCCGGATCTGGAAAGCCAGATCGGCGAGGTGCGGATCATCCTCGCCGTGCTGCTCGCCAGCACGTTCGGCCTCAGCCTGCTGCTCATCGCGGCGATGAGCCGGCTGATCGTCGCGCCGGTGAAGCGTCTCACCCGGGCGGTCCAGCGGATGGCGGCCGGCGATTACGACGTGCGTGTCGATACCGCGCGCCGCGACGAGATCGGCGAGCTCGGGCGAAGGTTCACGGCGATGGCGGGCGCGGTGCGCCAGCTCGACCGGATGCGCCAGGAGTTCGTCGCCAACGTCTCGCATGAGTTCCAGTCGCCGCTGACGTCGATCCGCGGCTTCATCCGCACGCTGCTGGACGGCGGGGCGGCCGCGAGGGACGAGGAGACGCGGCGCTACTTGACGATCATCGACGAGGAAAGCCGGCGCCTCAGCTCGATGAGCCGCCAGCTGCTGCTGCTCGCCGACGTGGACCGGCCCGACCGCGCGCTCGACAGACGCTCGTACCGGCTGGACGAGCAGCTGCGCCAGGCGATCCTGCTGCTCGAGTGGCAGTGGACCGCCAAAGAGCTGGAGCTTGATCTGGAGCTGGCGGAGGGGACCCTTGTCGCCGATGAAGGACTGCTGTACGAAGTGTGGCTGAACCTGCTCGGCAATGCGATCAAGTTCAGCCCCCAGGGCGGCGCGCTCCGCGTCGCGATGCGCTTCCGGGAGGGCCGGGAGGCCGCTTGGGAGCGCGGAGAATCGGGCGGACCCTCAGGGGGCAGACGGCTCGAGGTCGTCATCGCGGACGAAGGGCCGGGCATCCCGCCGCTGGAGCTGCCGCATATCTTCGAGCGCTTCCACAAGGCCGACCGGGCGCGCGCGGTCGCTCCGAAAGACGGGACGGCGGCCGCCGCGCCGACCTCTGCGGCTGCCGGGTCGGGCAGCGGCCTCGGCTTGTCGATCGCGCAGCGCATCGTCCGCCTGCACGGCGGAGACATCGAAGCCTTGTCGCAGCCGGGAAAGGGGGCGGCGTTCCGCGTGACGCTGCCTCAAGGAAGCGACGCGCCGCGGAGATGAAGGCGGCATCTGCCGTCTTCCGGGCAAGGGCCGCATCGTCGTCGACTGCGGCCGGCTCCGGGAGGCGGCGCTCCGAGCGTCCAGCCGCTCGGAGCTCCGTCGATCGCAAGCGCGGCAACGGCGCGGCAACCCCGCGGCCGTCCGGCTCGTAGAAGGCGGGATGGACCATCAATCAGGGAGGGCTGTGACCATGGAGCAGGATCAACGACGGCTGGGGACGGACTCCGCAACCAAGCCGGACGACAGGACGGAGACGATGCCGGAGCGGCCGCCCTCGCCGGGCGAGGAGCCGCATGCGGACGAGCCGCTGCAGGCGCTCGATCCCCGGGTCATCCGCGCCCGGCGGCTGGAGGGGGCGATCACGAGCGGCGTCTATGCCGCCATCGTGCTGGCGCTGGCTCTGCTGTCGGCGCGCTTCGGCTGGCCGTGGTGGATCGCGGCCGGCGCAGGCGCGCTCGGACTGGCCGGAGCGGCTCTGGAGCTGCTGTGGCTGCCGAGGCTGCTGCACCGCAGCTGGGGGTACCTCGTGCGGGAGCATGAGATCGAGCTGGCGCATGGCATCTTCATCCGCAAGCGTACGCTCATCCCGGTCGTCCGTATCCAGCATATCGATACGAAGCAAGGTCCCATCCAGAAGCGCTGCGGCATCGCGACGCTGACGATGGCGACCGCAGCAGGCAGCCACGCCATTCCCGGCTTGCCGCAGGAGCAGGCGGAGGCGATGCGAAGCCGGCTGGCGGAGCTGACGAGGAGGGCGGACGATGAAATCTGACGCAGCCGCCGGCCCGGAGCTGCGGCGCGTGCATCCCGCCTCCATGCTGTTTTTTTTGGCCAAGGGAATCAAAGAGATGTACGGCATGCTGCCGCTGCTGCCGCTGCTCGTGCTGTGGGTGCCGAGAGCGACTGGACTGGACGTCAGCCGCGTCGTTCTCGGCGCGCTGCTCGGAGGCCTCGGGCTCGCGGCTCTGCTCGCTGCCGCGTGGCTGCGCTGGCGGCGGTTCGGATACGCCGTGGAGGCGGGATCGATCCGGATCGAGCAGGGGGTATGGAGCCGCCGCACGGTCTGGATCCAGCAGGAGCGTATCCAATCCGTGGACACGAGGCAGAATCTTGCCGAGCGCGCGCTCGGCCTCCTACAGCTCCGCATCGAGACGGCCGGCGGCGGCGAAAAGGCGGAGGCCGTGCTGCCGTCGCTGTCCGCTGCGGAGGCCGCGCGGCTGCAGCGCCTGCTCGGCTATGCGGAAGCCGGGCCCGATGAGGGCGGGGAGGCGGATCGCTGGAACGAGCCGTCCGCCGGCGCCGACGACGGACTCCGTCGGGCAGGCGCTGCGCCGGTGCCCATCGGTGCGCGAGGCGGAGAAGGCGATGCGCCGATCGCCGGAGAGTCGCGAAGCGGAGAAGGCGATGCGCCGATGGCCATCAGTGCGCGAGACGGAGGGGACGATGCGCCCATGCCCGGCGATGCGCGCGTTCTCGGAGACGGCGGGCTCATGGCCGCGCCTGGCGCGGAACGGCAATCGCTGCCGTCGGAATCGGCCGCTCCGGCGGCAGCGCGGAGGACCGGGGAACCGGTCGTCCAGCGGAGAATCCGGCCGAGCGACCTGCTCGGCTATGCGCTCACCTCCTACCGGACCGGCATTGTCTTTCTCTTGCTGGCCGGACTGCTTTCGCGCGCGGCGGACAGCGGCTGGCTGCGAGGGATCGACCTGAGGGACGAGATGGAGCGGCTGTTCGGAGCCTACGCCATCGCGGCCGCGACGGGATTGCTGCTGGTCGCCGCCTGGCTGCTGACCGCGCTGCAGCTCCTCAACTCGAACTGGGGCTTCCGGCTCGAGCGCCGGGGCCGCAAGCTGCATGTCGAGCGCGGCTTGCTGGAGAAGAAGCGGCAGACGATCGACATCTCCCGCATCCAAGCGCTGGAGCTTGCCCAGCCGCTGCTGCACCGGCCGCTCGGCTGGGTGGCGGTGCGGGCGTTCATCGCCGGCAACGCGGATGAAAAGGAGCGGCATCTGCTGCTCTTTCCGGTGCTGAAGCGGGCGGAAGCGGAAGCGTTTCTGCGAGGCTTCGCCCCGGCCTTCGCCCTGCCGGCGGATTGGAGCCGCGTCGAACGCTCCGCCTGGTCGGCCTATGCCGGCTGGCCCGCTCTCTTCGCCCTGCTTCCGGCGGCGGCCGGATGGATCTGGATTCCCGATCCGTACCGCTGGCTTACGGCGCTGGTTCCGGCCGCCGTGCTCGTTTACGGCACGCTGGAGCATCGCCATGCGGCATGGGCGCTGGAGGGCGGGCAGCTGTCGCTGCGCCTCGGAGCGCTCATCCGCTCCGAGCTGCTGCTGCCGGGCGGCCGCATCCAGTGGCACCGCAGGACCCAATCGCCGATGCAGCGGCTCCGGGGCAGGGCGAGCCTGACGGTCAGCATCGCGACCGGCAAAGGCGCGCGCGCGTTCCGGCTGCGACATGCTCCGCATGCGGCCGTGCAGCAGCTGCTGCGGCAGCTGAGCTGGCGGCCGCGGCGCGGGAGCGAATCGACTGCGGCTGCTCAGCGGATGAAGCGCCCTCATGAGGAGCGAATCGAGCACTGATCCGCTTCGCAGCCGGGGAAGGCATCGGTACGTGGTAACTAGAGCACGGATTCGCTCCGCAGCCGCGAAACGCTCCCTCGCAGCTATAAAAGTCTGCTCTCAAAAAAAGCTTGCCCGACCGGACCATCCGTCCGAATCGGGCAAGCTTTTTGCGGTTCAGCGCAGCTCCGCCGGAACAGGCGTCGCCTCGCCTCGCTCCCAGTCGCTGCGCAGCAGGCCGTAGCCGAGCGAATCGTACAGCTGACCCCCTTGCGGCCAGCTTTGCCGGTAGTATCCTTCCCGCACGAACAGCGTGCCCCGGAACGCCGCCTGCATCCCCGCATTGTCGATGCGGGTGTGGCCCTCGATGCGGATGGCCGAAGGCAGTTCCCGGAACACGCAGTCCGCCAGCCAGCCGAGCGTGGCTCGCGCTGCCCCTTGGCGGCGATAGGCCTCGCGGATGCGCAGGTCGAACAGCACCGTCGGATCCTGCGCATCCATGATCTTGATGAAGCCGGCCTTGGCGCCGGCGGCGTCCTCGATCCAGAACGTCCTCGTCTCGTTCCCGTGGTAAGCTCCTTCGTCGAACGCCGCGCGGATCGCCTCGGCCTCCGGCCGCTCCACTCCATGATAGGGCCAGCGCTCGCCGGAGAGCAGTCGGGCGAGCGCTTCGCGCTCTTCCGCCGTTTCTCCTAACGGTACCCAAGACCAACCTTCGCCTGAGGCCGGCTCGACCTCGACCGGGCGCCGATACTCAGCCCCAGCTCCTCGAACCAGCGGTTCAGTCCGCTCCACAGCCGTTCGCACTCGGCATGCAGCTCCTGCGGATCGCTCAGGCGCCCGGACTCGCACCGGGCGGCCAGGGCTTTGCAGAGGCGGGGAAGAACGGCTGAAGCCGATCTTCCCCGCCTCCTCCGAACGATAGGACGTCGAAGAGCCGCTCCGGCTCGCGGCTGGGCGGCTGCATCGACTTCAAAAGCGGGACGCGACGGCAAACGCCGCCGCAGCTCCGATCAGCCATCGGCGGAGCCGATGGCTGCCATCAGAAGCGTTGGATAACGGATGCGAGGCGGCTCGTAGTAGGATCGTAATCAAGGATCAGGCCGGCCGCTCCGCGGGCTTACGGCCGCAGCTCCGCGGCGGCCAGCTCAGGCGCGGCGAGGCAGGTCTCCAGCCAGACGTTCTTGAGGTCGACCCAGCCGAGCCGGTTGAGGCGCACGCCCTGCACGGACGGATGGAGGTAGGTGCTGAGCTGCTGGTGGTGCAGGAAGATGATCGAGCCGTCGTCGCGCAGCTGCTCCTCGACCTGCCTCAGGATCTGCCGGCGTCCGGCCGCGTCCGCTGTCGCCAGGGCGGCATCGATCCGTCCCCGGATCCAGGTCTGCGTATCGTCCGTCAGGAAGTTGCCCAGGATGCAATTGCCGTGCTCGTAGGCCTCGATCTCGCACACCTCGTCCTCGGCGATGACGATGCACCAGATCGTCAGATCGGCTTGGCGAAAGCCGGATTCGCAGGTGATTCCCTCCAGCTCCAGCTCGACGCGGATGCCCCAATCGGCCAGCTTGCGCGTGATCCAGCCTGCCTCGTCCTTGTACTTGGACTGCGCGATCAAGCGGATCGGCGTGCCGTCGTACTCCGCCTCCCGCAGGGCGGCGCGCAGCCGATCCGGCCGGGGCGGCTCGGGGGAGCGCATCGCGCTCGTTTCCGGGAGGAAGCCGTAAGCCGGCAGGATGCTCTTGTCCTTGAGCTCTCCCAGCAGCTCGGACGGATCAAGAATCATGCGCACCGCCCTCCGGAACGCTTCGGACTGATGCGGACCGGGCTTGTTCATGTTCCAGCCGAGCATGGCGCAGCCGTGGTTCACGTTGTGGATGGACGACCATTCCTCCGACGGCGGAGCCGTCTCGGGCTCGTGGTAGAAGCCGTCGCGGATGCGCAGCAGCCCGGGTACGCTCGGCGCGACCGAGGCCGGCTGGCAGCTCTCGGGCAGGACGACCATGTCGACGGCGTCGAGATAAGGGCGGCCGCCATAATACGGCTCATGGGCGCCCAGCTCCAGGCCGCAGGAGGTGTGCTTGAGCAGCCGGAACGGACCGGTGCCGATCGGACGCTTCCAGAACTCCTCCTCCGGCAGGCCCCGCAGCCCTTCCGGCAGCAGCGCGGCGGCGCCGGCGCAGACGAAGCGGTCGAAGATGAAGTTCGGCTTTTCCAGATAGAAGCGCACGACATGGGAGCCTACCGTCTCCACGCTCCGCACGCTGCGCATGAGCCAGCGGTTGAAGCCGTGGCGCAGCCGCTCGAAGGTGAACGCGACATCGCGCGAGTTCAGCTCGGCGCCGTCGTGGAACAGCACCCCCTTGCGCAGGAAGAAGGTCCACACGGTTCCATCTCCGTTCACGCTCCAGTGATGCGCGGCGGCGGGGATGATGCGCTCGTTCTCCTCGCTGTACTGGAGCAGCCGGTCGTACAGCTGGCGCATCACATGCGCGTCCAGCGCATAGTTGAGATGCGAAGGATCCAGGGTGCGCACGCCGTACAGCAGCGGAAAGCGAAGCGTGTCGCGCGGCGGCTGGCCTTGCTGCTGTTCCTTGAGGTAGCCGAACCGTCCATCCAGCCATTGGAGGAACCGTTCCCTCGCGGCCGTGCCGCCGGCGTACTGGCCGATCAGCTCGAAGGCGGCCGGATAGTTGCCCGCCTCGGCTTCCGCCTGGAGCAGCTCCATCAGGTAAGGCTCCTTAGGGTGGCGGAACACGATCCGCGAACGATGGCCGCGTCCGCGTCCGGGAAGCCACTCGATCAGCTGCTCCTCCTGCAGCCGGCGAAGGATGAGCTTGGCGTTGCGGGGGGTGCAGAACAGCGCGGCGGCGATGCCGTCCAGCGTCGCCTCGACGGGCGAGCCGGGTGCCGAATCGCCCGAAAACCGCTCCATGAGGGACAAGTATCGTTCAGTCGCATACATTGAGGTTGGCCTCCTTCTGGCTGGCGGACTGGCAAAAGAGGAAAAGAGTTGAAGTGATTATACGCTTTTTAGCCCTTTTTGCCTAGCGCATACTGGAGTCAGATCAAGCGAACGGAGATGAGGGGCATGTTGGAGATTCAGTATGTGTCGGAGAAGCTGGAGCAGTTCCGCCAGGAGGAGGGCCGGAACGTCAGCCGCAGGGGAGCGCTGCTTCGGCAGCTCGGCGAAAGGACGTTCAGACGATGGAGCCAGATCAATCGGACGGGAGATGAGGACCATGATGGAAGAGCAATATCTGGCTGAGAAGCTGGAGCAGTTCCGGCAGGAGCGGTACCGAAGGCTGGAGCGGCAAGGGATCTGGCGTCTGGACCTGGAACAGGACGCGCCGGCCGGGCGTTCGGGAGAATCCCGGCTCGGAAGGACGCTCATCGCGATCGCTTCGCTGCTGTCCCTGCGCCGCTGAGGCGGCGGGACGGGCGGCGGGCTTTTTTTTATTTTATTCTATTCTTCCCTATGCGGGCCTAAAAGAGGAAAAGAAGGCCGGAGGACAGACTCCTTTTGCGCCGGACGGCAAGGGACGGCTTTTGATGTGGAGCGCCGGGCTCGTGGCGAGCGGGCTTGAACCGGCGGAGCCGGCTCGCCGAGCTTCGGGCCGGCGGCCCGAGCCCTTTTCGCTTGTCCGCCGCAGCGGCCCAAGCCATCGGCTTGACCCCCCCATAAAGTAGTAAGGCAGCGACAAGCTGCGAGCGACAAGGGGGCGGTTCGAATGATGGATTGGCCATGGCTGCCTGCCGTGCTGCTGCCTGTCGCGGCCGGCGCCTGGTGGCTGGCCGGACAGGCCGGGGCTTGGCTGGCGGAACGAAGCATGCCGGAGCATGAGCCGGGCGAGGTGCTGGTGAAGTTCGCCGAGGGGCTTTCGCTGGAGGGCAAGCGCCGTATCCATCGGCGCTGCGGCTGCGAGATCGTCGAGGAGCTGGGACGGACAGGCTTGCAGGTCGTCCGCTCCGCGCAGGGACGGGCGAGCGCGCGGCGGCTCAAGGAGCGCTACGAGCGGCATCCCGGCGTAGAGTTCGCGGAGCCGAACTTCGTCTACCGGACGTGCCTCGTGCCCGATGATCCTTACTACAGCCTGCAGCACGGGCCGAGACAGATCGGCGCGGAGCTGGCGTGGGAGACGACGCGGGGGGACCGGCGCATCATCATCGCCGTGCTCGACACGGGCATCGACTCGGCGCATCCGGACCTGGCGGGCAAGGTGCTGCCTGGAAAGGACTTCGTCGACCCGGACGGAACGGGAGAAGACGGCAACGGCCACGGCACGCATGTGGCCGGCATCGCGGCGGCAGAGGCGGACAACGGCATCGGCATCGCCGGCATCGCGCCGGGCGTCTCGCTGCTGCCGGTGCGCGTGCTGGACGCCTCCGGCAACGGCACGCTGCGGCGCATCGCCGCCGGCATCCGCTATGCGGCCGATCAAGGCGCGCAGGTCATCAACCTCAGCCTCGGCGGTCCGGCGCGCTCCTCGGCGCTGCGGTCGGCGATCCGCTACGCGGTCGCCAAGGGCGCCGTCGTCGTCGCCGCGGCGGGCAATACGGGCTCGTCCGATCCGGTCTATCCCGGCGCATACGACGAGGTGATCGCCGTCGGATCGGTCGATCATCAGGACTTGCCTTCGGCGTTTTCCGCCTACGGGCCGTGGGTGGAGCTCGCCGCTCCCGGCGAGCGGATCGCCTCGACCTACGCCGGAGGACGGTACACGTACTTCAGCGGCACCTCGATGGCCGCTCCGCATGTGGCAGGAGCAGCCGCCCTGCTGGCGAGCCTCGGGTTCACCGGCGAGCAGATCCGCGCCCGGCTGCTGGCGACGGCCGATCGGACGGGAGACGGCGGGCTGTGCTGGGCCCATGGCCGCGTCGATGCCGGACGAGCGGTCGCAGACGACGCTCCGCCGGAGGGCTGAGGCGCCGCATCCGGCGATGGAAGCTCAATCGCGCTGCGGGCTTCGTCGCGGCTCGGTCCATGGGGCCACGGCCGCGCGCAGAAAGAGCCTTTCGAGTCCGACTCGAAAGGCTCTTTCTTTCTTGATCCGGCATCGGCTGCCGCAGGAGATCAGCCGGCGGAAGCGGGCTGGACGGAATTCTGCGCCTGGCCGCCACGCGGCTTGCCGGCAGGCAGCGCGAGCAGCAGCAGCACGTTGAGCGCGGCGAAGCCCGCGATCAGCAGGAAGACGGCATGGAGGCCGCTGCCCAGGTCGGCGGAGGTTCCGCCGGTTTGATAATATCGGTTGAACAGAAGGCCGAACAGCGCCACGCTGATCGTTTGGCCGAACGCGTTCATGAGCGCGTTGGTCGAGGTGGCGACGCCGCGCTGCTCGTACTCGACCGACGTCTGCACGGTGACAAGGATCGGCGTGTTGATGCAGCCGAGGCCGAAGCCGGCGACGGTCAGCAGCGCGACGAGCCAGACGAGCGGGGTGGACGGCTGCAGCAGCAGCAGCATCAGCGCCGCCGACGCGGCGATGATGACGCCTGCGGCCATGAAGCGCTTGGGACCTAGGCGGAACATATATCGGCCCGACAAGTTGGCCGCGAGCGGCCAGGCGATGGACATCGGCATGAGCGCGAAGCCCGAGGCGGTAGCCGAATGCCCCAGCAGCATCTGGATCCACAGCGGAGCGTAGATCGTCAGGCCCGAGCTGACGCCGAACATGACGAAGCCCATCGCGTACGGCACGCCGAGCCGGCGGCTGGCGAGCAGCCGGAGCGGGAGCATCGGGTCCTTGGCCTTGCTTTCGATATAGAGGAACCATCCGAGCACGACGGCCGCGAAGGCCAGCAGTCCGACGATGAGCGGCGAATCCCAGGCATAGGCCTCGCCGCCGGTGAGCAGCGCGAACAGCAGGGCGCTGACCCACAGGGCGAACGTGATCGCCCCGGCGTAATCGACCGACGGCCGGACCGAGCGATCGCGCTCCTCCCGCAGGAACATCCATACGAGCGCGAACGAGACGGCTCCGATCGGCACGTTGATGTAGAAGATCCAGCGCCAGCTGAGGTGGTCGACGAACGTGCCGCCGACGACGGGGCCGATGAGTGCCGCGACGGACCAGACCGAGGCGAAGACGCCCTGGACCTTGCCGCGCTCCTCGCCCGGATACAGATCGCCGGCGATCGTGAAGGCGACCGGAGACAGCGCTCCGGCGCCGATGCCCTGGATGGCGCGGAAGACGATCAGCTGCTCCATCGTGGAGGCGGCGCCGCAGAGGACGGAGCCGAGCACGAAAAAGCCGATGCCGGCGGCAAACACCGGCTTGCGTCCGTACAGATCCGCGAGCTTGCCGAAAATCGGCGTGGTGACGCAGGTCGTCAGCGTATAGATGGAGAAGATCCAGCTCAGCAGCGAGAGGCCGTGCAGCTCCCCTGCGATGCTTTTGGTCGCGGTGGTGACGACCGTCGCGTCGAGCGCTCCGACGAACAGGCCGAGCAGCAGGCCGATCGTGATGATCTTGCGGCCCGGACGGACGGGAAATTCGGTCGGCATGGGCCTCCACTCCTTTACCAATAAGAGAAAAGTCAGAAGGATTGTATCCGGTTCCCTTTGACTTTGTCAACGCTTATCTTTACAATCTAGGAAAAGAGCCGCGCAGGCGGCGAAGAGCGAGGGGAGAGGATACGGATGTCGACGAAAGACAAACAGCCCGAGAGCGCCAGCGCGACCCGGACCCGCAGGCAGATCGTGGATCTCCTGAAGCAGCACGGCCCGCTCGACGCCGCCGCGCTGGCCGGACGGCTCGGCGTCTCCGGCATGGCGGTGCGGCAGCATCTGTACGGACTGGAGAAGGAAGGGCTGATCGACCACCGCGAGGAGCCGCGCGCGATGGGCCGGCCGGCCAAGCTATGGGCGCTGACGTCCGAGGCCAATCGGCTGTTCCCGGCGGGCTACGCGGAGCTGACGATCGGTCTCATGGACTCGGTGCGCGAGACGTTCGGCGAGGAGGGGCTCGAAAAGCTGCTTGCCGTCCGCAACGGCAAGCAGATCGCCCACTATTCCTTGCCTGCGGGCGAGGCGGAGCAAGCGGTGGAGAGCGGATCGCTGCTGGAGGAGAAGCTGCGGCGGCTCGTCGAGCTCCGCACGGCGGAGGGCTATATGGCCGAGTACGAGCGGGAGCCGGACGGGACGTACGTCTTCACCGAGAAGCATTGCCCGATCTGCGACGCGGCCCAGGCTTGCGCCAGCCTGTGCCGGTTCGAGACCGGCATGATTCGCGGCGTGCTCGGCGAGGGCGTCGAGGTCGAGCGGACCGAGCATCTGCTGAGCGGCGGCCGACGCTGCGTGTACCGCATCGCGCCCTGAGCACGGGACAGCCAAGGGCAATAAAGTCCAAGCCGAAAAAGCTTCTCCATTCAGCCTGAAGGGCGATTGGAGAAGCTTTTTGGGCATGATTCGGGCCTCCGTAGAATCGGGGGCAAGCCGCCGCCTTGGCGGGGTTACCGCCCGAGCCGGTCGTAAGCGGCGCAGACGGATCGCACAAGATCGTGCGTCCGCGGCAGGCCGAGCTTGCGGCTGAGCGCTCCTTCCAGTCCGTCCCGGCGGAGGAGGCGCTCCAGCTCGACCGATTCGGCATCGAGCGGATGGCGATAAGCGAGCGCGGCGGCGATCGCCTCCTGCAGCGCGGGCATCTCCAAGCCGAGCTCGTGTCCGAGCAGCAGCGGTCGGACGAGGCGGTCGCCCTGCCCCAGCTTGCGCCGCGGCGAGCGGGCGATGCGGCTGATCTTGTCGGAGAGAGCGGGATTGGCGAAGCGCTGGAGCGTCTCCTCAATATAGGCCTCATGCTCGGCGGCGTCGAAGCCGTGGCGGCGGGCAAGCATCGTTCCGGTCTCCCGGAGCGCCTCCCGCACCTTGGACCGAACCGGCTCGCTGGCGAGCGCCTCCTGGATCGTGCGGAATCCGGCCAGGTAGCCGAAATAGGCGGCGGCGCAGTGGCCGGTGTTGACGGTGAACAGCTTGCGCTCCATCCATGGGTCGAGATCGCCCACGTAGCGGACGCCGCGGATGCGCCGCATCGGCTCCGCCCCGCCCTTTTCGACGATCCATTCCGAAAAGGGCTCGACGCGCACCGCGAGCGGATCCGGCTGCTTCTGAGCCGGGACGATGCGGTCGACCATCGAATCCGGAAAGGCCAGCTGCCGCTCGGCCGGCTCGCGAAGCCGTTCGGGCAAGTGCCGGAAGACGAGCCGCTTGAGCTGGCTGCTCGCCCGGATGCCGTTCTCGCAGGCGATGATCGGCAGCGGCCGGCCGACGGGCTTCGCCAGCCGGCTTTCCAGCGCCTTGGCCAGCACCTTGGCGATGGAGGGCAGCGCGGACAGGCCGACGGCCGTCGTAATCAGCTCCGCCGTCTCGATGGCATCGGCCAGCTCCTTCTCTTTGCCGATCGCCACGGCGCCGACCGGTCCGACCGTCTCGCGCCTCCCGGCTTCGTCGGCATATTCGACCTCGTAGGCGCGATGCTCCCGCAGCAGGCGGATCTGCTCCGGATTCCGCGCGGCGAATACGATTTCGTAACCGGCTCTGGCCAGCGTGACGCCGACGAGGCCGCGGCCGATGTTGCCGGCTCCGAAGTGGACGGCCTTGGGCCGCGCGGGGGCAGGTTCCCGCACGGGGGACGAGTGGCTTGCCGGCTCGGCTCCGACTCGCCCGGCCGCGAGCTCCTGCATCGCCAGATTCGGTTGTGCTGCATTCAAGATAGACGCTCCCCTTTCGAATCGAATCTTGTCTCTTTGCAATCGAATTCGGAATATTCGGTTAAATCATGACGTGGCGGTTGAAGTCGATTTGCTCCAGCGAGTCGGCTCGATGCGTGCAGGGGCCGAACTCCAGGCTGCGCGTGATGGCGTTGGGCGTGACGACGCAGCGGATGCCGGCGGCGTGAGCGGCTTTGGCGCCGTTCGGCGAGTCCTCGATCGCGACCGTTTCCTCCGGCCGCACGCCGAGCGCTGCCATCGTCTGCAGGTAGAGCGCGGGATGAGGCTTGACATGCTCCACGTCGTCCGCGGTGCGGATCGCTTCGAAGTAGTCCGTCAGACCGAGCTGGCCGAGGAACCGGAGCACCCATTCGCGCTTGGAGCTGGAGGCGAGGCCGATGCGCAGTCCTTGGCGCCGGGCCTCGTCGAGGTAATGCTGGACGCCGGGACGAATCGCTTCCTGCCGCATCAGCTCGTCGTGGCGGCGGTGGATCGCCTCGCGGAACTCGGTTCGGTCGATCGGCAGGCCGAGATCGGTCATGAGGTATTCATAGGGATTGAAGCGGTGCAGGCTCGTGCCGATGCAGCCGGAGTACATCTCCAGCGTCAAGTGCACGCCATGCTCTTTGTAGGCATCATGGAAAGCGGTGTACCAGGCGGTTTCGGTGTCGATGATCGTTCCGTCGAAATCGAAAATGACGGCTTTGGTCGTTTGGTTCATGGATCTGCGCCCTTTCATCGTGGAATCGGGCAGCCGAGACGGAAAGCGGGGGGCCAGCGCCCTCGCGGAAGGGAAGGCCTGGAGATGAGGATAACGCAAAGAGGCCCATTGCGAGGCAATCGGGCCATGGAAGCTCACGCTGAAGGATGACCCATCTCAGGCTGACGAGGTTAGCTGACGGACTCGGGTGGATGGTACCCTACGGATCGGCGCGGCTTGATGCCGCCCGAATCGATTCGCCCCTGAATAGTGGTTTCCCCGCTTCCCGGAATCGCTGCCGGGAACTAAGCACTGGAGCTATCGTAACGTGCCCCGATTCAATTGTAAAGGGCGGCAGCCGCCCGCCGAAGCCGGTTGAAAGCAGGAGCGGAGCACCGGCCGCAAGCGAGGGAGGACGGGGGAGACAAGCGTGTCCGAGCGCGCTCGGAGGCCCGTCTCCGCTTGCGGGAGCCAGGTGGCGGGAGCGCAGGCGAGGCGGCCATGATAGCGCTCTCGGACACGCGCGGGCAACAGGGGGCTCCGGCGGTCCGTTCGGCACCCGGGCGGGCGTAGCCTAGGATGGCGCCGGCAGGGATGGAAACCGGAGGAAAAAGAGGGCGGAAAAAAATTTTTCGTCGCGAATGGGACCGCTTCCGCGCTGGGGTTGACGAAGGAGCCGCGCCTTTACTATACTGATCGAGCGGGAACAAATGTTCTCGTCCCATTCATTCTATCGTCATCCTGGAAGCGTTCTTTCGATATCGGGCACAAAGAAGGGAAACGGGAGGGAAAGGCCTAATTCTAGGTACAGGAGCGAGTTGCACCAAGGGCCGCGGCCGGCTGCTTCTGACTGCGCGATCGCGGTTATGGCATGGTATCCCCTTCGCTTCGCTGCGAAGGGAGGAGAGGAGGAGATCGCCTTTCCGGCCGGAGCCGGAGAGCCAGAAACGAGCCCGCCCTGCTGGGGGCAGACACCTTGAGGAGCAAAGGAGAACGGTTCATGTTGGATATCGAAGAATGGCCTGTCTGGGCGGCTTTTGCAGAGGATGCGATGACCGCATTGCTGGCGCTTGCCGTCATCGTCGCGGCGCCGATCCTGTGCCGCCGCGGCGTCGCGTACCTGTCGGTAAAAGCCGGGGAGCATCAGCGCGTGCTGCTGCACCGCATCGCCGAGGAGGCCGCGGCGCTCGCGGAGTCCGCTTATCCGAACGGCGGAGGGCCGCAAAAGCTGGCGATGGCCATGAAGTACGCGCAGGAGCAGCTGCGGCTCCTCGGCATCCGGCTGGGCCAGGAAGCGCTGCGCGCCTCGATCGAGAAGGCCGTCCTGGACTACAATGCCATGATCAAGCCATGGGAGGGCATTCCGGCTTCGGCCGTCATCCGCAGCCCCTATGGGGAGGGCGTGAGCCAGTAGAGGAGCGGGCGGGACCAAATGGCGCGGGAAACGGCGCGGGAAGGCACGGGCGCAGAAAAGCGGGCATTGCAAAGCTCTCTGGAGTTAATTATAATCATTATTAAATAGAATTAATTCGTGAAGGGAGTGGGTCTGTCATGGCCATCGCGCCGACCCGACGCAATGCCGCTCCGTCGCCCTTGTCTCCTGCCGCCCCGTCCTCTTGCCGCTTGCAGGAAGCTGTCGCTCAGATCGAAGCAAGAGGCATCCGCCTCAATCCCCAGCGCTACGCGCTGCTCGAATATATCTATACCGCCGACACGTCGGCCACGGTGGAGCAGCTGGTCCGCGAGCTGCAAGCGTCCGGACACGGACATGGCCGCGGCGCGGGAGCGACCGCCGTCTACAGTCAGCTGCGCGTATTCGAGCGGATGGGACTCGTGCGCGAGACCCGTCGGGACGGCGAGGTTCCTCGCTACGGACCGGCGCTCGCCCGCAACTCCCGTCCGGCCGTCTGACGGATCAAAGCTTTCCCAGTCCGCTGCTCGTCTTTGGAGCAGCGGCTTTTTTTCATGCTTCCGGAACAGCGCTGCACTTAATTGACAATGAGAATCATTTTCACTAAGATGGAGAAACACCATGCGCTGTGACCGCGCTTAGGCAGGACATTCTTCAGACAAGGACGGTGGATGACAATGGGCGCAGGAGAGAAGCAGGCTGGACAGAGGGACTTGCCAATTCCGCGAGGGCTGGACGAAATCTGGTTCAAGCTGCGGGATGCGGCGCCGTTCGCGGCGGCGGGGCCAAGCCCGGTGCGGCCGGAGTGGCGATCGGACTTCCGGCTCGTCGCCGTGACGGGCGGGCAGGGAATGCTGGCGGCTGGAGACCGCGCCGTGCCCTTGCACAGCGGCGTCGTCTACATCAGTCCCCCCGGAGAAAACCTCCGCGCCGACGTCGTCTCCGCTTATCGGCTGGAAATGTACGTGTTCCGGTTCCAGGCGCTGACGTCGGACGAGTCGGATGGCGGCGCCGTGCCGCTGCCGCGCCATGCGACGGCGATTCCGCTGTCGGGGGAGCCGCTGCCTTACCCGGCGGCGGCGCTCGTGTCGCTGTGCAAGACGGTCTGCGCCTGCCGGAGCAGCCTCGATCCGCTGGAGCGGTTCCGCGGGCAGACCGTCTTCGAGGATTTGCTGCATCGCCTGTTCAAGGAAGCGCTGAGCGGTACGGAGCAGCAGCTCGATGCGGCGCTGGAGACGGTCCGGACCTATATCGAGCAGCATTACGAAAAGGACGTGACGGTCAAGCGGCTGGCGGAGATGTCCCGCATCAGCCCCCGCCACTTAATGCGCCTGTTCAAGGAAAGCTACGGCATGACGATCGGCGAGTACACGAAGGAGCTGCGCCGTGCGGGAAAGCGGCCGGCGGGCCTGCTCGCGCGCAGCACGCTCGCGGAGCGCTACCAGCTGCCGGAAGCGGCGGGCCACCGGTTCGGCTGAAGCCGGCTGACTAAGACAGCCCTGGATCGGGTATGACAATAGCAGAAGGCAGGAGCCGAAAGCGCGCCGCCGCAAAGGAGGAGTCGTCCATGGCCGCAACCGAGCCGGAAAAATCAGGGAATGGATACGTCATCCGCGAGGGCGGGGAGCCGATCGGAGAAATCACCTACGCCCCGTCGGACGGCGGCAAGGTATGGATCGTCGACCACACGTACGTATCGCCCTCGCATCGGGGCCAGAACCTGGCCTCGAGCCTGCTGCAAGCCGTCGTCGACGAGGCGCGCCGCGAAGGCGTCAAGATCGAGCCGGCCTGCTCGTACGCGGCCGCTCAGTTCAAGCGGCGCAAGGATTACGCCGATCTGCTCGCCTAGCGCGAGGAAGGGACGCAGCCGGACCGGCTTTTCGGGTCCGGCTTTTTCCCCTGTGCAACCATCGGCGCCGGCTGCGCGTCTACTTAGTGGAATCTCCCAGTATCCGCAATCGCCCCCAGCTATGGTATAATAGACGGGATATGGTCCCGGCAGCGGCCGGAAGCCTGGCTTCCGCCAGCTTGGAGCGCTGCGTCTGGGGAAGCAGAGAGGAAGGAATTCGACATGCAAAATCAAACTTCCCCGCAAGAAGCAGGGACATTGAAACCAGGAATCGAGAACCTGTTCTCCATCATAATCGGCGAAATCGACAAAAAGACTGAAAACGGTCTCTCCGGCGAAGAAGGCGACGCCCTGAAGGGCCTGCTGGAGGAAGCGCGCCAAGCGATCGCGGGCGAAGACTATGCCGCGGCCGAGAGTCATCTGGGCGGCATCGTGGAGCGCGAGCCCGAGCTGGGCGCGGCTCAGGCGGCCGTGCTGTACGCGCTCATCGCCCAGGACAAGTGGGAAGCGGTCGAGGCGCAGGAAAAGGTGCTGCTGCAGACGGCTGCCAACGCCGAGGAGCAGGCGGACGTCCAGGCGATGATCGCCAACCTGCTCGGAGAGCTCGGCCACTACGGCCGTGTCGTCGAGCGTCTCGAGGCGCTCGTCGCCGAGCATCCGGAGCGCAAGGCGGACTTCGCTGCCCTGCTGTCGGCGGCCTACATCCGGACGGGCCGCGAGGCGGACGCCTGGCGCATCGTCGAGGAGGCGCTCCCGGCCGAAGGCGAGGAGGGGCCGGCCCATCTGCCGCTGCTCGTCGCTCAGATCAACCGCGTCATCGACCTCAAGAAATGGGACCGCTGGTCCAAGATCCAGACGCGCGTCCGCCGCTTCCTGAAGTCGCTGGAGCAGGGCGACGACCTCGTGCGCGCCCGCATCGTGCTGCTGCTCGAGTGCCAGTCCTACATGCAGGCGGGACGCTTCCGCGAGGCTGAGCTGTTCGCCGAGCTCGTCTACGGCATGGACAGCAAGAGCGAGGAGATTCGCGAGCTGCGCAAGCAGATGCAGGAGATGCACGCTCTCTCCAAGGAGCTCGAGAAGCTGCAGAAGGACACGGCCGTCCATCCGGCCATCGTCATTCGCAACATGGAATGGTACTACGGCGAGTTCAACGAGGAGGCGGCTGCCGGCCTTCGCGCCCAGCTGCCGGCCGAGGTGCTGAGCCGCCTGGACGCCGAGCCGGAGAAGCTCATGAACGGCATCCTGCAGCTGCGTTTCCGCTATCCGGCATTCTACCGCCGCTACCAGGAAGAGTGGCAGGAAGTATACAAGCAAAAGCAAGCCGAGCTGGCTCAGCCAAGCGGCAGCTAAGAGGAGCGGGGCGAGCGTTCGCCCTCCCGCAATCCAAAAGGGACAAAGCCATGCGAATGGCTTTGTCCCTTTTTTGGGCGGATCGGAATGCGCACGGAGGGCCTTGGCCAAGGCGGAGCCTAACGGTGCTCTCGGATGGAATCACGGGAGCGGCTGCCCCCGGTCACGAGCAGCAGCACGAAGGAGAAGGCGACGATCGCGATCGTCCATGCCCAGGCCATGGAGGTCTGGCCGCTGTCTACGGCGACATAAATGGCGGTCGGCACCGTTTGCGTCACGCCCGGAATGTTGCCGGCGATCATGAGCGTCGCTCCGAACTCGCCGAGGCTGCGGGCGAAGCCGAGCACGAAGGCGGCGAGCAGGGACCGGTACGCCAGCGGCAGCGCGACGAATCGCAGCACCTGGAGCTCGCTCGCTCCGGCGGAGCGGGCGGCTTGCTCCAGGTCTTGGTCGATGGAGGCGAAGCCCGTTTTCATCGTCTGGTAGACCAGCGGAAACGATACGACGACGGAAGCCAGGACGCCGGCCCACCAGGTGAAGACGAGCGGCGAGGAGAAGACGGCCTCGATCAGCCGTCCCGCCCAGCTGCGGCGGCCGAATCCGACGAGCAGCACGAAGCCGACGACGGTCGGCGGCAGCACGAGCGGCAGCAGGAACGCCGTTTCGACCAGCAGCTTGCCGCGCAGCCGCGTCCGTGACATCCAGCGCGCGGCGGCCGTGCCGAGGACGAGGGCGGCGATCGAGGCGAGCAGCGCGATGCGCAGCGACAGCAGAACGGGAGGCCAGAAGGCCTCCCAATCGACCGAGGACACGCTCATGGCGATTCGGAGAACCCGTAGCGGAGAAAAACGTCCATGGCTTCCGAAGAGCGGAGGTACTCATAGAATGCGGCCGCTTCTTCGGGATGCTTGGTCTCGGCGAGCACGGCCGCCGGATAGAGGATCGGCGAATACGAAGCGGGTTCTGCCTTCAGCGCCAACGTGGCCCGGTCCGAGCCGAGCGCGTCGGTCTCGTAGACGAAGCCGGCCTCCGCATTGCCCGTCTCGACCATCTGCAGCACGGCCTTGACGTCCTTCGCCTGCACGAGCTTATCCTCCAGCGCGTCCCAGAGCCCGGAGTTGTCCAGCGCCTGCTTGGCGTACTGGCCGGCCGGCACGCTTTCGGGAATGCCGACGGCGATGCGGGAGTAGGCCTTGTCCGTGAGATCGTCCAGGCTGCTCGGGGCCAGCTGGCTGTCCCGGGAGACGACGAGCACCAGCTTGTTCGCCAGCAGATCGGCCGAATGGGCGGCGTCGACGAGCTTGGCATCGGCCAGAGCCTTCATGTTTTTGCCCGAGGCGGAGATGAAGAGATCGACGGGAGCGCCTTGCTCGATCTGCTTTTGCAGCGTGCCGGATGCGCCGAAATTGAAGTTGAGCTCAAGGGTCGGATGCGCGGCCTCAAAGGAGGTCTCGATCTCCCCGAGCGCCTCGGTCAGGCTGGCGGCGGCGGAGACGGTGAGCCGGACACGCTCGGAGCCCGCCGGGGAAGGCTGCGCGCCTGGCTCCGCGCTCGGCTTGACGCCGGCGGACGATGCCGGAGAATCGGGGGAGACAGCTCCCGCATTCGCGCGGTCGGAGTCGGAGGCCTGGCCGCAGCCGGCAAGCAGCAGCGCCAAGGCGAGCAGCAGGAAGCAGGCGTTTGGAAGGAACGGGAACACGGAACGGCGGTGTCTTGGCATCGGTGGATTCTCCTCTGATTCGTATGATTTCGTTATATCTAGCTATAATTAGTATGATTATATAGAGGAGAGACACGGTTGTAAATGAGCCGATCCGATGTATGGTACACTGAAGATCGACATTAACGCGAAAGCCGGGGAGATGCCGCATGCCGGATGAATCCTATACGACGGAAGAAATAGCCCGACTGCTGAAAATATCCAAGCTGACCGTCTACGACCTGATTAAAAAAGGGGCGCTGCCCGCGTATCGAGTCGGCAAGCAGATGCGCGTAGACGCCTCCGACCTGGAAGCCTACAAGCGGAGGGCCAAGGAGCGGGAGGCGGGGGGCGGAGCGGCGTCGAGCCGGTCCGGGGACAAGACGATCGCGAAGCGCGGCCCGACGGCAGCGGCGAATGCCGGGCGCGATCGCTCCGCAGCGCGCCGAGGGGCGGGCCTGACGGCGGATTCCGCCGCAAGCGAGGACAGCGGCTTGGAAGCTGTCCGACCGACGGCGGGCGCGCCGGCTCGGCCGGTCGTCTTGACCGGGCAGGATCCCGGCATGGACCTGCTGGCCGCTCATTTGTCCCGAGCGGGGTTCCGCGCGCTCCGGTCGCATAAGGGGAGCCTGGACAGCCTCATCGATCTGTATCAAGGAGCCTCGGATGTCGTCAGCACCCATCTCTGGGACGGAGACACCGATACGTATAATCTGCCTTACATCCGCAAGCTGCTTGTCGGCGCGCCTCTGCTGGCGGTCAATCTGCTCGTCCGTCCGGCGGGGCTGTACGTCGCGCAAGGGAACCCGCTGGGACTGACGGGCTGGAGCGATCTGGGCCGGCCGGCCTTGCGCATCGTCAATCGGGAGCGCGGCGCCGGTGCGAGGGTGCTGCTGGACGAGCAGCTTCGGCTGCATGGACTCGCTGCCGCCGGCATTGCCGGGTATGACCGCTGCGTCAACAGCCATATGGAGGTCGCCGCGGCCGTCGCTTCCGGGGAAGCCGATGCCGGAGTGGGCATGGCCAAGGCGGCGGAGCTCGTCAGCGGAATCGATTTTGTGCCGCTCATTCAGGAGCGGTACGATCTCGTCGTCCTGCGGACGAAAGCGAACGAGCGGCTGCTGGAGGAGCTGCTTGGAGTGCTGGGGCAGCCGGCATTCCGCAAGGAGCTCGGCGCCATCACGGGCTGCGACGTGAGCCGGACCGGAACGGTCTGGCTGGAGACTTGAGCGGGATCGTCGGGCGAGACTTGAGCGGTAAAAGCAGGGCAAAGGCTGTCCGGCCGTCTGGAATGACGGCCGGGCAGTTTTTTCGTTTCGGGATGAATCTCGCGGGCTGAAGCAGCTCGTAGGCAAGCCATGCCGAATGAAATGGGAATTGACAGCGAGAGCCGGCCTTCCGTATGATGACTTTATAAAGAAAAGTATTTATAAAGTTCAAGCTTGGACCGAACCTGCGGTTCAGCTGAAAAGGAGCCGGCTATCATGAACCAACCTCGGTTATTCCGCTGGCTTTGGGCGGGGCAGAGCTTATCCAATCTGGGCGACACGCTCTATCTGCTGGCGATCGTGACGATCGTCTACGAGCTGACCGGCTCGGCGCTGTTCTCCTCGCTCGTGCCGCTCGCGCGCGTGGCGGGCCAGCTCGCTTGCGGCATCGCCGCGCCGATCGTAATGGACCGCTGGCCGCTGACGAGGCTCATCCAGCTGTCCCAGCTGCTGCAGGTGCTGCTGTTCCTCGTGCTCCTGCTGGCTGTGCGAGGGCTGGACGAGGCCGGGATCGGCGGCGTGCTTGCCCTGATCGGGCTGCTTAGCTTCACCGACGGAATTACGACGCCGGTGCGCAACGCGCTGGTGCCCCGCTATGTCGGCAAAAAGGAGCTGCTGCGCGCGAACGGCCTCATGTCCACGACCGACCAGATCGTCATGATGGCCGGATGGGCGGCCGGAGGCGTCATCGTCGCCTGGCTGGGAGCGACGCCGGTCTTGAACGCGACGCTCGCCATCTATGCCGCTGCGCTGTTCATGACGCTTCGCCTGCGCGAGCCGGCAGGCGAGGGAACAGGAGAAGCCGCGGATGCGGCCGAAGACGGAGCGTCGGCCCGTGGCGCTGAAGCTGACAACGATGGAACGACAACCGATAAAGCGAGGCTCGACGGGAGCGGGAAGACATTCGCTGCGGGCGCCGGCGGCTCGGAGGCGGAAAGCCGACCAGGCGGCGCATGGGCATCGGTCCAGGAGGGCTGGCGGAATATTTGGCGCAATCCGGTGCTGCGGCTCATCTTTTGGATCGAGACGATCGAGGGAACGGTGAGCGCGACGTGGATCGGAGCGCTGCTGCTCGTCTATGCGACGGAGCAGCTCGGCTCCGGCACCGAATGGTACGGGTTCATCAACGCCGGGTACTTCGCCGGCTGCATCGCGGGCGGGCTGCTCGTCGTCGCCTTCACGCGGCGGCTGTCCCGCTGGCCGGCGCTGTCGATCGCGGCGGGCGCGGGCCTGATGGGGCTGTTCACGCTCGCCTTCGCTTGGACGACGGCTCCGCTGCTGGCGCTGGCGCTCGTCGTGCTGATGGGGCCGCCGCAGCAGCTGCGGGAGGTGACGAGGCGGACGGTATTCCAAAAGGTCTGTCCGCCGGAGCAGCTGCCCAAGGTGATGAGCGCGGAGAACACGCTCGTCTACTCGCTGTTCGGCCTGTCCGTCGTGCTGCTGTCCTGGATGGCGGACCGCTGGGGAGTCGGAGCCGTCTACACGATGTCCGGCCTGTTCTATCTGACGACCGCGATCCTTACGGCGCTGTTCCGACGGCGCATCGACGCGGCCTCCCGCGCAGCGGACGCGGCGGAAGCGGCCTCCGAAAGACTGTCGCAAGCGGCTGGCAGGCAGCCGCTGGATCGAAGCTCCGGGGCCGACGCAGGCGTCGAGCCGCTCACCCGGCCGTGACGCCGTAGCCGGCCAGCCGGCGGCGCGCTTGCTCGGCGATGCCGGAATACTGCCGCTCGAGCTCGGCGATCGCCCGCCACTGGGCGAGCAGCTGCGAGCCGCTGCCGAGCATGGAGCCGAGCGCGCGGTCGACGAGCGCGGCGTCGCTCTTGCGGGCGGCGGCCGAGAAGTCCCGGAGCGCGTCTCGCAGCGCCGACTCGGGGATGCGGGCGGCAGCCTTGCGGACGCGCAGCGTGTCGTTCACCGGCTCCAGGCCGGCGAGGATGCGGCGGACGTCGGCAATCTTGGCCGAGCGGGCGCGGCGCAGCTCCGCGAGCTGCTCTTCCTGCAGGCGCACGGCCTGGCGGGCGAGCTGCACGCCGGATTTCATCAGGTCGGCCTGCAGCCGCAGCGCCTTGGCCGTCTCCTTGCTGCCGGCATTGCGGCTGCGCTGGCCGAGCGCCGTGTAGCCGGCGTAGAGCGGCTCATACACGCCCTTGGCCTTGGCCACGCGCGCCTGCTGGGCGCGGATCGCCTCGTCGTCGATGGCGGCCGCGGCCTGGCGCACCGCCGTCGCCAGCTTGGCCGCCGCCGCGTGCGCGTCCTGCGCCTGCTTGCGGACGGCTGCAAGCTCCTGGAGCTGGCTCGCATACTGCCGCATGCGGTCGTTCATCCGCTTGGCCGCCTCCGGCGAAGCTTGGGACGCGGTCTTTTCGAAGGCGGCCTGAGCGCTCGGGCTGACCTCGATCGAGGAGGCAACGGCCGGAGCGGCAGGAAGCAAAAGCAGGAGCAGAAGAAGCAGCAGAGGCGAAGCGAAGCCGCTCCGACCAAGACGGCTCGAACGGCCCGCCGCGTGTGCGGCCGACGCAGGAGATAGCGGCGCGAGAGCAGGGAAAGGAGTTGTCGGATCCAGGGCAAGGGATGACGGAGACGAGGCAGAGGCAAGTGCAGAGGTCGGCGGATTCAGGACAAGGGAAGAAGCAGACGAGGCAGAGGCAGACGCAGAGGTCAGCGAATTCAGGGCAAGGGATGACGGCGACGAGGCAGATGCAGAGGTCAGAGGGATGCGGGACGGGGGAAAAGAAGGAGCAGGCGTGATAAAGACGGGACGGCGGACGCGGCTCGGACGGGCGGCGCCGCGCCTCGGGCGGACGGCAGAGAACAGCGACATAGACGGAAGCCTCCTTTTGAAATTGCTCCAAGCAGGGCGAACCGGCATTCGCCGTCCTCTGACGGCTAAGCAAGATCCATTCCGAGAAGGACAAGATTTGCAGAGCGATCCGCTCCGCCTCTCTTGTCTCCCGACGCAAAAAGCACCGCAGCAAAAAGGCTCGAGATGAGCCCAATGCTGCGGTGCTTCCGCATGCTTGGAGCGTACGTATGTTCGTAATTACACTATATCAAGCCCGGCGGAGGCTGTCAACCGTCGGCAAGGCAAAGATGGAACAGCCGGACGAAATTCCCTTTGGTGAGCCGCGCGGTCGCCTCGATGCGGAAGCCCGCTTCCTGGAGGATCGCTTCGATCGGCTCGGTCGTCACGACGACGGCGCGGCCGGTCAGCCGCCGCAGCGCGATCAGCATGCCGAGCTGCTCCTCCGGCGGGGACACGGAACAGAGATTGTAAGGCATGTCGAGCACGCCGGCGTCGAACGCTCCGCTCAGCCCGCGCATGTCGCCGATGGAGACGAGCTCCTCGGCATGCCCGAAATGGCGCAGGTTCTCCCGCGCTCCGACGGCGGCGAGCGGGTTGAGGTCGTTGCCGCGGCAGGAAAAGCCGAGCGAGAGCGCCTCCAGCAGCACGGTGCCGATGCCGCAGCACGGATCGACGAGCGAGCTGCCCGCCGGCTCTCCCGGAGCGGCGATGTTGACGGCGGCGCGCGCGGCTCGCGTCGGCAGCGCGGTCGAATACTGGCGCGGCTTGTCCTGGTGCCGCAGCCAGAGCGGCTCCGCCTCGGCCAGCTCGCCGGCCAGCCAGCGGCCTTCGTGCCGGGTGAGTCCGTAGACGACATCCGGCCGCTTCAGCTCCGGCTCGCCGGTGACGGCGAGGCCGAGGGCTCGTTCCAGCTCGAGGCGGCGGCGGTCGGGATGCTGGTCCAGCGCCCCCGTTTTCACATAGCGGGCTCGAAACAGGCGCTCTCCCGGCGAAAGGACGGCTCCGGCGGCCTCCAGAAGCTCCGGCTCGGATGCGGCCTCGGCGCGGATGTCCAGACGCTGCTTGAGGAACGGGCTGCGGCTCGGATCGAGGCGGCGGGCATGGCGGAAGGCGCGGCTGTCCGGCGTCATGAGGAAGCCGGGGAACAGGCACGAGAGCTCGAGCGCGCACAGCTCGGCCTCGGACTCGTGGCACGCATAGATGTAGAGATAGTCGCGGACGCTGGCCGTGAAGCCGTCGCCGGGACGGAATTCGGTTGGATTCATAAGCCGTTCCTTTGCACAGGTGTCGTTCGGGGCGAAGGGCCGCCGATGCTTCATTGTACCTTGCCGGGGGGCGGGGAGGCCAGCGGGAGACGGTCGGACGAGAGCATACGGGCGAAGCGGCGGGGACAGGAGAAGAGCTGCGGAAAAGCGAGAGCGGCGCATAGGAGCTTGAACAAGCGAAAGAAACACCCGCGGCCCATCGGGGCGGCGGGTGTTGGGCATGGCCGTGAAGGCTCACGGCTTGTAGAAATTCTGCGTGTAGCGATTGTCGTAGACGCCTACGCCGAGCCGCGTGTAGCCGTCGGAAAGCATCGCTTTGCGGTGGCCGGAGGAGTTGAGCCAGCCGTTATGCGCCTCGATGGCGGAGCGGTAGCCGTAGGCGATGTTCTCGGCGGCGGCGGTGTAGCGGATGCCCTCGGCCTTCATCCGGTCGAACGGGCTCAGCCCGTCCGGATTGGAATGGCTGAAATAATCGCGCTTCGCCATGTCGGTGCTGTGCTTGCGGGCCGCGAGCGCGGCCGTGTCGTCCCAGGCGAGGGCGCCCACGCCGCGCTTGACGCGCAAGGCGTTGGTCAGATCGAACACCTGCCGCTCGTAGCCGGAAGCGAGCGCCTCGGCGGCCGGCTCGGCCCCGGACGGGGAGCCGGCGACGACGAGCACGGCGTCGAGCTTGCCCTCGTCGAGCGTATCGAGGAAGAGCGTCGTGCGGATGCCGCCGGAGACGAAGGAGTGCGTCTTGGCCGAGGCGGCCGGCTGTTGGCCGCTCGCCTGCTGGAGAGCGGCGGAGCTCATGCCCGGGCGGAGCGTCTTCCACAGGCCGCCGCCGTCCTCGTAGGCCGCCGGGGAGCCGGAGTAGAGGGCGACGACCTTGCCGCCGCTGATGCCGGCTTGCATGTAGCGGCTGTAGTCCTTGTTGTAGACGTACCAAGTGAAGCCTCCGAGCGCCGGGTCCTTGCGGTCCGGCGCCCCGAGCGCCTGCAGCAGCGCCGCTTCGCCGTCGCCGAGCTGGATGCCGCGCAGCTGCGGGCCGGGCGCGGCCGTCGCCGGGGACGGCGAGGCCGATGGTGCCGGCGAGGCGGACGGCGTCGGCGAAGCCGAAGGAGAAGCGGACGGGGCAGGCGAAGCGGACGGAGAAACGGACGGCGCCGGCGAAGCCGAAGGAGAAGCGGACGGGCCAGGCGACACGGGAGGCTGCGCCGCCGGGTAGGCGCGGAGCATCCGGCGGAGGAGGGCGACCGCCTCCGCTCGGGTCAGCGTGCTGCCGCTCTCGTAGCCGGCAGCGGTCGACGCCGTGCGCCCGCTCGCGATGCCTTCCGCGAGCAGCCAGGCCACGGCGTCGGCTTCGCCTCCGGAGCGCCCGGCGACGGAGGCCAGCAGCCGCGCGGCTTCGCCACGCGTATAGCGGGCGGCCGGCTGCGCGGCATGGAACGCGGCCCAGCCTTCGGCGGCGGCCGCGGCGTAATACGGCGAGTGCCAGGCCGCGCCGGAGGCTGCGCCCACGGCAGGCGCCGCGCCGTAGGCGCGCGCCGCCAGGGCGAGGAATTCCGGCTCGCTGAGCGCAGCCGAGGGCCGGAAGCGGCCGTTGCCGTCGCCTTGGGCGAAGCCGGCGTCGACGGCCCAGGCGATGTCCCCGGCGGCCCAATGCTTGGCGGGGACATCGGCGAAGCCGGCGCCTCGCGCGGCGGCAGGCGAAGGCGCCGCGATGGAGCCGGCGAGCAGGGACGCGGCCAACAGGGCGGATGCCGCGATCGGGACGGGGCGTCTATGCGGCGCGAAGTCCGCGGGACGGACTGATGGACGGTGGAGGAACATGCAAGGATGACTTCCTTTCTCATGTAAATCTAGAGTAGATGCTGTAGGCTATTCCGCCCAATTGGACGCTACAGGAAAGCGGAGGTTGTGGCCATTCCCCGAAATGCTCCGGAAGTCCTGGATGCAAGCCGCAGAAACGAGAGGGAGAACGAGAGCCGTCTCGGACCCCTTCATCGCAGCTCCGGAGGCGGCGGAGGTCGAGTGAGAGTAGTCCGGACCCCGTCATCGCAGCTTCGGAGGCGGCGGAGGTCGAGTGAGAGTAGTCCGGCCCCCTTCATCGCAGCTCCGGAGGCGGTAGAAGTAGAGTGAGAGTAGTCCGGACCCCTTCATCGCAGCTCCGGAGGCGGCGGAAGTAGAGTGAGAGTAGTCCGGACCCCCTCATCGCGGCGTCGGAGGCGGCGGAGGTCGAGGGAGGGTAGTCCGGACCCCGTCATCGCAGCGTCGGACGCGGCGGAGGTCGAGTGAGAGTAGTCCGGACCCCGTCATCGCGGCGTCGGACGCGGCGGAGGTCGAGTGAGAGTAGTCCGGACCCCTTCATCGCGGCGTCGGAGGCGGCGGAGGTCGAGTGAGAGTAGTCCGGACCCCTTTATCGCGGCGTCGGAGGCGGCGGAGGTCGAGTGAGAGTAGTCCGGACCCCTTCATCGCAGCGTCGGAGGCGGCGGAGGTCGAGGGAGGGTAGTCCGGACCCCGTCATCGCGGCGTCGGAGGCGGTAGAAGTCGAGTGAGAGTAGTCCGGACCCCGTCATCGCAGCTCCGGAGGCGGCGGAGGTCGAGGGAGGGTAGTCCGGACCCCGTCATCGCAGCTTCGGAGGCGGTAGAGGTCGAGTGAGAGTAGTCCGGACCCCGTCATCGCGGCGTCGGAGGCGGCGGAGGTCGAGCGAGAGCCATCCGGTCCCCTTCATCGCCGCCTGTCCATTTCTGCTGAGCCGATTCCCCGAATAACGAATTTACCGTTTCTCCATCTGCCTCTGATGCCCGGATAACAAACGTTCTTTAGCCTAGTAAAGATGGGTTCGGAAATGAGAGACATCGGATCGCGGACAGGCGGAGTGGACAGGCCTGCTGCGACAAGAGGAGGAACAGGCAGATGCCGAATGAAGAAAAGCGCCGGGGGCTCCAGGCTGAGGGATGGATGACGGAACAAACGCCGGCGTCCGCCAGCGGGACTAGCCTCGGAATCGAAGAGGCCGCTGGCGGGAAGGCAGTTGGCTCCGCTTCGGACGTTCACGCCCGCCGGCAGGACGGTCAGCGCCAGCCGAATGAGCAATTCTCCCGGCAGGACAAGCTGCCCGGCCGGCTGCATGTGCAGCGCCGTCTGCGCGACATGCAGCGACGCCTGCGGAACATGCCGTGGCGCAAATGGCTCGCCGGCGGACTCGCCGCCAGCCTCATCGCGGGCGTGCTGCCCGTCGCCGGCCCGCTGCCGGAAGCGGCGGCGGCCCCGGCTCCGAACGGCGGCTCGCTGTCGCCGGTCATCGTGACGGAGATCGTGCCGGACCATGTCGGGACGGACGTGTACGAATTTTTTGAGCTTCACAACGGAAGCGCCGCTCCGCAGGACGTGACGGACGCGCTGTATTACCGGTATACGGCCAGCAGCTCGCCGGATCTGAAGTTCAGCCTCCCGGCGAATACCGTGCTTGCCCCCGGCGAGACGAAAGTGTTCTGGAACAATACGGAGAAGAAGGCGGTCGCTTCGTTCAATGACTTCTACAGGACGGAGCTGGCGGAGAGCCAGGTCGTCTCCTTGCCGACCCAGACCGGTGGCTTCTCGGCGTTCGCCAATGACGGCAACCGCGCCGTCGTCGTCAAGAGCGAAGGCCAGGACAAGGCGATTGCCGCTTATGTAAAGGCTGACATCAGCAGCAGCGGTACGACCCTCGGCGTCCACTATCAAGCCTCCCGCACCGCCGAGCAAGGCAAATACGCCGTGCTGGCCGTGCCGACGCCGGGCTCGGTCGAGGCGGGCCAGCTGCTTGCGCCGCCGCCTGCCGTCGTGCAGGGCCAGCCGGTCGTCGCGCATGAGCCGGCCGCGTCCGCCAAGGGCGGACAAGCGCTGCCGATCGTCGTTCAGGTGGCGGACGGCGACGGCCAGCCGCTTCCGACGGCAGCCGCGACCGTCTATTACCGCACGGTCAACCAGTCCGTGTACAAAAGCGTCGCGCTGCGCTCCACGGACGGAGGCACGGCGTATGCCGGCAGCATTCCGGCGGCGGCCGTCGCCGAGGAGTCGCTGCTTTATTACATCCAGGCGGACAACGGCGGAGCCAAGGACACGACGCCGACGGCCGTCGTGCCGATCGATCTGCCGGAGCTCGATCCCGATCGGGTGCCGCCGCTGCTCGTCACCGAGGTGACGCCGGACACGGCGAACATAGGCGGCTCCGACGGATACGAGTTCATCGAAATCTACAATAATACGGATCGCGATCTTGATTTTGGCGACTACAAGCTCTATTACCGCTACCCGGACAAAGGGCCGGAAGCCGACGTCGTCTGGGCGAGCGATCCGGAGCAGGTGACGATCCCGGCGCGGAGCGCCATCGTGCTGTGGATCATCAACGGAGCGAACGGCTCGGCGACGGCCGCCCAGTTCAACGCGAACTTCGGCAGCTCGCTGGTCGAAGGGCAGAGCCTGTTCCGCGTGCACAGCGCCGGCATGGCCAACGGCTCGCCGCGCGCGCTCGTCGTCGGCACGAACGCGCGTGTCGACCTCGCGGTCGCTTCCTATGAGGGAGCGGACGTCAAGACGGACAAAGGCATCCAATACCGCTACCCGACGCTCGGCGGCAAGGATATGCTGAACCTCGGTCCGGCCGCGGCCAGATCGACTCCAGGAAGCGTAGAGGCGTGGCAGCTGCCCGCCCGTCCGGTCCATGTGGCGGAAGACGCGGCCGCTCCGGCGCTGCTCGACCGCACCGGCGTCGCCGAGGCGGACGCGGCCCAGGATCTCGACATCCGGCTCGAGGCGGAGGACGAGAGCGGCATTAAGTCCGTCCAGCTCCAGTACCGTACCGACAAGAGCGATTGGGCGAGCTTTTACCTGACGCGCGATTACAACGACACGTACTATCACTACCTCGTCCCGGCGGCCGACCTGATCGGCAAAAGCTACGTCGAGTACAAGGCCGTCGCCTCCGACGGCCAGAACCGGACGGAGCTGCCGGCCGTGCGCGTGCCGGTGAAGGACGGCCGCGACAAGTCGCCGCTGCGCCTGAACGTGGCCGAAGGCCAGTTCATCCGGGGCATCCATGCGCTCAAGGGCACGGCGGAGCAGCATGCGCCGGGCGAGCTGCAGCTGGCGCTGGACGGCAGGACGGTGACGGAGGGCGTGTACGCCTCGCTGGAGCAGGACGCCTATCTGGCGTTCGACGCGAGCGGCGTCGACTACTATTTCAAGAACGCGGTGACGATCGGTCAGGAGATCCTCTATACGTTCATGGATCCGATCCCGTCGTGGCGCACGCTGCTCTACCCGATCGGCCAGGAGCGGCTGAAGGCCGGCGACAACGGCATCTGGATCCGCGCCGGCTCCAAGTCCGGTCCTTTCGACGACCGCACGGAGGAAAACAAGGACGACTTCCAGATCCGCAACGTGCGCCTGATTCTGGCGGACGGGACGGTCGTCTACGATCCGGCCTTTGCGGACCGGAGCAAGGTCATTGACATGGGCGACTCCGCCGGCAAGCATGTCGGACTGGAGTTCAAGTTCCCGCTGCTCGCCGAGCAGCTGCGCTCCCGGACATACGCCTGGGATACGACGACGGCGGCGGACGGAGGGCATGAGATCGGCCTGACGGGACCGGGAGGGCTGTCGCTTGCCCGCCGCGTCGTCGTGGACAACACGGCTCCGGCGATCGCGCCGACCGTCGAGGAGGGCAAGACGTACCGCGGCGCCTTCACGATCGACGCGGCCGTCACGGATGCGCTCTCCGGCGTGAAGGCCGGTTCGGTCGCGGCGACGCTGGACGGCAAGCCGGCGAAGCTGCCTTACGCAGCGACCAGCTCTGCGCTGGGCGGCGGCGAGCATGCGCTCGTCGTCGCGGCCGAGGACAACGCCGGCAACCGGATGGAGCGGACGGTCCGCTTCCTCGTGCCGGACGAGAACCCGCTGGCGCCGGAGCTCGTCGCTCCGCTGCAAGGCGCGGACGTCTCCGGCTCCTCGGCGGAGCTGGCCGTGCGGGTCGTCGACCCGACGGGCGACGAGCTGAGCGTCGGCTTCTATCAGGGCTTCAAGCATAGCGCGGAGCGGAAGGAATCGTTCCGGGCGTTCACCGGCCAGGCGGCCGTCGAGCCGCCTCCGGTGCTGAAGCCGGACGGCGAGCGCGAGCTCACGGCGGAAGAGTACGCCCGGATCGCGTCGGAAGACGGCGACAAGCTGGTCAACGACAGCACGGACGCTTTCCCGTACCACCGCTTCGAGATCAAGCTGGACGCGGCGGTGAAGCCGCAGGACGAGGTCCGTCTGGCATGGAAGGGCAGCTCGCTCGCGGGCCGGAAGGTGACGCTGTACGCATGGAGCGCGTCTGCGGCCAAGTGGGAGCGTCTGGCGCAGAACGTGCCGGCGGACGAGCAGTCGTTCGAGCTGAGCGCTTCGGTGGAGGCGGGCGATTACGCCGTCGACGGCGTCGTGCACGCGCTCGTGCAGGACGAGATCGCTGCCGCCCCGGCAGCCGCAAGCGCGGACGGTCAGAAGGGCGGAGCTGCCGCCGCCTCCTCGGAGCGGGGCTATGACTTCTCCTTCGTCTGGATGTCGGATACGCAGTATTATTCCGAGAGCTGGCCTTTCATCTATGAGGGCAATACGAAGTGGGTGCTGGACAACCGCGATGCGATGGACATCAAGTACGTCATCCATACCGGCGACATCGTGGACAAGTCGTACAAGCCCGAGCAGTGGGAGAACGCCCAGCGGGCGATGAAGCCGTTCGACGACGCGGGCATGCCGTACGGCGTGCTGGCGGGCAACCATGACGTCGGCCACCAGACCGGCGACTATACGGAGTACGGCAAGAACTACGGCGAGGACCGCTTCAAGGACAAGCCTTACTACGGCGGCTCCTACGAGAACAACCGCGGCCATTACGACCTGATCTCCGCCGGCGGCCAGGACTTCATCATCGTGTACATGGGCTGGGGCATCGGCAAGGAGCAGATCCAGTGGATCGACGACGTGCTGCAGCAGCATCCGGAGCGCAAGGCGATCCTCGCCTTCCACGAGTACCTGCTCGTCTCCGGCAACCGCGCCCCGATCGCCGACGAGATCTACGAGCATGTCGTGACGAAGAACAAGAACGTGTTCGCGGTGCTGTCGGGCCACTACCATGACGCCGAGACGAAGATCGACGAGATCGACGACGACGGCGACGGCGTGCCGGACCGCAAGGTCTACCAGATGCTCGCCGACTACCAGGGCGCCGAGATGGGCGGCCTCGGCTACATCCGGCTGATGCAGTTCAATCTCGCGGCGAACCGCGTGGACATCAAGACGTACTCGCCGTACTTGGACGATTACAACTATTACGACACCGACGTGCATGGCAGCAAGGACGAGTTCAGCCTCGAGCTGAACCTCGCCCCCATGGTCAAGCGGGTCGCGACCGACTCGATGACCGCGAGCGTGTATACGCAGACGCCGATCGGCTCTGTGCAAAAGACCGCGAGCGGCGACACGGCGCGCGCGGCATGGACCGGCCTGACGGACGGGCTGCAGGAGTGGTATGCCGTCGCCCGCGACGAGCATAGCGGCTACGCGCGCTCCGACATCTGGAGCTTCGCGGCGAAGGGCGGCGCGACTCCGACGCCGACGCCGAGCGCAGAGCCGACGCCGACGCCGAGCGCAGAGCCGACGCCGACGCCGGATACGGGCACGGGTCCTGGGCCGATCGCGACGCCGACGCCGAGCCCGGGCCCGACGGCGAGCCCTTCGCCTAGCACGGCTCCGTCTCCGTCGCCGAGCGCCAGCCCGGCTCCGACGGCAAGTCCCGCGCCGCAGTTCAGCGACGTCAAGCCGGGCCACTGGGCGGTTGGCGCCATCAGCCGCGCGGCTGCGCTCGGCATCGTGACCGGCGACGCGGACGGACGCTTCCGTCCGGACGCCGGCGTCAGCCGCGCCGAGCTGGCGGCGATGCTCGGCCGCGCCCTCGGCTGGACGGACAGCGGCAACGCGGGCCGCTTCGCCGATGCGGCGAAGATCCCGGCGTATGCCCGAGGCTACGCCGCCCAATCGGCAGCGACCGGCATCATCGGCGGCTATGCGGACGGCACCTTCGGGCCGCAGCGCACGCTGACGCGCGCCGAGCTCGCCGCCGTCCTGGCCCGCGCCGCCGGGCTGCAGGCGCCGGCCGGCGCCAAGCCGGACTTTGCCGATGCGGCTCAGGTTCCAGCCTGGGCGAAGCCGTATGTGGCAGCGGTGCAGGACGCCGGCCTCATGAACGGCATCGGCGGCGGCCAGTTCGCGCCGGCTCAGCCGGTGACGCGCGCCCAGGCGGCCGCGGCGCTGATCGGGCTGATCGATCTGCAGGCGAACCGCGGATAAAAAGCAGAAGTCAGATACGGCCTTCCCTGGAACCGGGAAGGCCGTATTTCTATTTCCGGCATCCGATCCCTTTTCATGCGGCGGCGCGAAACGAGAATCATGCGGCGAACGGAGCGGGCCGGCGAGCGCTGTAGAGATGCGGACTGCCTTATGCTTTTAAACGAATTTTAACTATCGCAGCGCCTGCGGGAAAGACTATGATAAAAGGATCATTGCCCAGTCGATTCTCGGAGCGGGAGGCGCGGGTCGGCGCGAAAGGCGGAAAGCCAACGAGTGAAGCAGGCTCGGACCAAACGAAGCGGAGGAGGTATCGCATGAACGGAAAAGCGAGGCTGCTGTACATCGAGGACGACCCGGAGATCGGCGGCTGGCTGGCGCGCGATCTGCGGGAGCGCGGCTACGAGGTGGAGTGGCGGCAAAGCGGCGAAGGAGCGGAGACGCTCGCGGAGGCGGCCGACATGGCGATCCTCGACGTCATGCTGCCGGGCCTGGACGGCTTCACGGTCGGCCAGAAGCTCAAGCGGAGCTGCCCCGGCCTGCCCATCCTCATGCTGTCCGCCCGTTCGGCCGTCGAGGACAAGCTGCAGGGACTGCGCTTCGCCGACGACTACATGACGAAGCCGTTTCACCCGGAGGAGCTGGCCGCCCGCATCGAGGTGCTGCTGCGCCGCTTCGGCAAGGGCGAGGACCAGCCGGTGCGGCTCGGGCATCTGCTCGTGCGCCCGCGCGAGCTGACCGTCACCGACGGGGAGAGCGGGGAGGAGATCGCGCTGACGCCGAAGCAGCTGCAGATCCTGCTTTTCCTGCTGCGACACCCCGGACGCATCCTGACGAAAGAGCAGATATACGAGTCGGTGTGGGGAGAGCCGTACCTCGAGGGGGACAAGACGGTCATGGTGCACATCCGGTACCTGCGCGAACGCATCGAAAAGGACCCCGCCAACCCGACGCTGGTCGAGACGGTGCGCGGCATCGGCTATCGGGCGAGGCCGTCATGAGCCGCCTGCTCCAGTCGCTGCGCCGGCCGTCGCTGCTCCTGCGCTACGGCGGCATCGTGCTGTCGGCGATCGTCATGCTGCCGCTGCTGCTCATGCTCGTCGGGGTCGTGACGATGAGCTCGCTCGAATGGCTGTTTCCGCGGTCCGAGCCGTCCATCTATTCGGACACGACGAAGCTGCGCCTCGCCTGGGAGGCGGAGGCGGCCGCGATGGGCGGGGCAAGCGACGAGGAGGCGGCCGCCCGCCTGACGGCCTGGAAAGAGCGCTACCCTCGCTCTTATGTATTCCGGGTCGACGCAGCTGGCCGCCTGCGTGACGCCATGCCGAAGCGCAAGGATGTGCCGGAAGCCTGGTCCCCGGCCTTTACGGTCGAATATATGAAGGACGCGGTCAGCGGCGACCGCTACACGGTCGTCAGCTTCGTCGGCTCCTCGCGCGCGGAGGGGTTCGTCGCGCTGGAGGTGCCGCGCTATTTGACGCTGCCTTACTCGCAGCGGATGGACCGCGTGAGCGGCGGCGTCTACGCGGGCGGCGTGCTGCTCATGCTCGGCCTGTTCCTGCTCGTGTCGATGCTGTTTTTCCTGCGCATCCGCCGCCGCCTCGTGCGCCTGCAGGCCGCGATGGAGCGTCCGTCGGCCGGCGGCCTGCCGGAGCCGGTCGAGCTGTCGGGCTCCGACGAGATCGGGCGGCTCGAGGGCAGCTTCAACGGCATGGTGCGCCAGCTCGAGGACGCCCGCCGCCGCGAGCGGCAGGAGGAGGAGCTGCGGCGGGATCTCATCGCCCGTCTGTCCCATGACCTGCGCACGCCGCTCACTGTGCTGCGGGCCCATGCGCATACGCTCGCCAAGGAGCCGCTCGGACCCTCCGGCCGCGAGTCGCTGGCGCTCATGACGGGCAAGCTCGACTATCTCTCGGAAATGATGGAGAATCTCTTTTCCTACAATCTTCTGTCCGCCGGCAAGTACCCGTACCGTCCCGAGCGGCTCGACGCCGCCCGGCTCGTCCGCACGCAGCTGGCCGCCTGGTACCCGGCCTTCGAGCAGGCCGGCCTCGAGCTGGAGTCCGATCTGCCGGAGCAGCCGCTCTGGTGGACGGCCGATCCGCGCTGGCTGGAGCGCGTGCTCGACAACCTGCTGCTCAATGTGCTGCGCCACGCCGCCTCCGGCGGCTGGTGCGCCGTGCGCTTGACGGCGGAGGCGGGCGGCACGCTGCGCATCGAGGATCGCGGCCCCGGCATGGACGCTCCGTCCCCGGCCAAAGGGAGCGGGCTTGGCCTCGCGATCGCGGAGCTGATGCTGCACGAGCAGGGGCTGAGCCGGACGGTCCGGTCGTCGCCGGAGGGTACGGTCGTGGAGATTCGGCAGGCGGCTCGATCCGGCGCGGACGAAGCTGCGGGTCGCCTAACGGATGGAGGCGCGAAACGAGCCGGCGCGGTGAACGGCGGAGCGGAGCGGGTCTAGCGAGGGAAGCCGCAGCTCGGCTCGTCCCCATCTCGCAAGGTCTCCGCTGCCTTCGCGCGGCATGCCGGGCTTGCAGGCACGAAGTCCTCGGGAACGATCGGTTTTAAGCGCACGAAAAGCCCGGCCGGGTTCTTGATCCCGGCCGGGCTTTTTTCTGTCCACGCCGCTTTTCGTCGGCTGAGGCCCGCTGTACTTACGGCGAAACCTTGACGTTGTCGAAGCGGGTCTCGTTCTGCATGGAGCGCAGCCCGGCCTTGCCGTGCAGGAAGGCGGACGGGCTGTTGTCCGTGTACGTCAGCTTGGGCGCGTTCATGTCCCCGACGTAGACGCGGATGACCGGTCCGCTGACGGTCGCCTTCACCTTTTGCCAGGCTCCGGACGCAATCGTCATCGGCGCGTAAGCGAGCTGCTGCCAGCCGTAGTTCATCTTGCCGAGATAGACCCCGTCCGGCTTGATGAAGGCATAGTAGCCCTGCACGTAGTCGGGGTTGTTCGCCAGAACGGTGCCGTTGGACGGGTTGTTGACCCGCGTCAGGATGCCGGCGTCGCCGGTCGTGCCGACCAGCTTGATGTCCGCCTCGACGGAGTAGTCCGACCACAGCGAGGAGCCGATGACCGTCTTGGCGAAGCCGCTTCCCGCCGCCGCCAGCTCGCCGCCCGCGACGGACCAGCTGCCCTCGAAGCGCGTCCAGCCGTTGTCGTTGCCGTCGCCGAAGTCGTCCGTCAAGGCGCTCGGAGCCTGTCCCCGCTCGAACGTCAGGCTGCTGAAATCGAACTCGCCCTGGACCGTCTCGATCTTCAGCTCATGGTAGCCCGCCGTCAGGTACAGCCCTTTCTTGGCGACGTTGATCCACTTCTCCCAGTCGCCGCTGCCGCCCGCCTGCACGACGCCGGTCAGATCGGTCGCCCCGTCCCAGATGCGGAAGCTGACGGAAGGGAACGTCGTGGCGAGGCGGGCGGTCACGTCGTACAGGCCGGTCTCGGCGACGTTGACCCGGTACGTGAGCCATTCGCCCGGCTGGTTCCAGCCGACGACCTCCTTGCCCTCGGCCGCGGAGGAGCGGATGTCGACGCCGTCGCTCCGGTAGGCGCCGCCGGTATTGCCGGCCGTCAGGTCATGGTAGCCGGCTCCTTCCCCGCCCTTGCGGTAATGGACCGCCTCGATCGTGCCCGGCAGCGGCTTGTAGGCGTTCCAGACGCTGCTGCCTTGGACGTCGTTGCTGAACGCCGCATAGCCGAAGTCGGCATGGGCGTCGAGCGTCGAGTAGCCGATCCGGCCGCCGCCGAGCCCGGCGACGGAGCGCGTCTGCTTCTTCATGCCGTCCACGTAGATGGAAAAGGCCGCGCCGCGCTTCTCCACGCGGATCTGATGCCACTTCGTATAGTCGTACCCGGCGGGCAGGGCCGAGTATTGCCAGCCTTGCGACACGCCGCCGACGACGAAGTTCGTCTCCAGCCGGTTCAGCTTGCGGTTCAGCACGGCGGTGCCGTAGTTGTTCTCATCCGTGTAGGAGAATACCGACCCGTACAGCGGATTCGCGCTCGTGCCCATCTTGATCTGCTTGGCGTGGAACTCGGCCGTGTAGTCGGCTTCCGTCGAGGCGGCCGTCACCTGGCGATGCCAGACGGAGGTGCCGATCGTGTCCTGCCACATCAGCTCCTGGTTGTAGATGCCCCACGTTCCGCCGCCGACGTTGCTCCAGCCGGAGCCGATGGCCGTCCGCGCGAAGCGGTCCTCGAACGCCGGCGCGGCCGGATTCGGCTGGGCGGCGGTCGTCGGGCCGAGCACGGTCATCCGGCCGCCGTTCCAGGCAATGCGGTCGAGGTTCATCTTGCGGCCGGGATACGTGACGTTGCCCTGCGAGGCGTGGCTGTGGTAGACCATGTAGTCGGAGTCGAGGTCGGGTCCTTTCACCATGGAGTTGTGGCCGAGGCCGACGTTGCTTCCTTCCGTGCGGATAAGCACGGGATTCTGGCCCGCGGCAGGGACGAAGCCGGTCGTCGGGCTCGACCCGGTCGCGTAGTCGACGCGGTAGGCGGTGCTCCAGACGTGGTTGCCGGTATAGGTCATGTAGTAGGTTCCGTTCCGCTTGAACGTCGTCGGGCCTTCCGTCCAGCCGGCCATGGAGAACCCGGCGGACACCGGCGCGCCGAAGGAGACCGGCGAGCTCATCGGCCGGACGTCGATCCGCTCGGCTCCCGTCGAATAGAAGTACCAGCGGGCGTCGTCGTCGATGAAGACATGGCCGTCGATGCCCATGCCGAGATTGCCGGTCTGCACCGTGAACGGCCCGAGCGGGCTCGGACTCGACAGCACGTAGTGGCCGTTGCCGGCCGGGGACGTGTACATGTAGAACTGGCCGTTCCAGTAGACGACTTCCGGCGCGTAGGCGCCCTTGGTGACCGGATCGGTCGCGCACAGGCCGCGGTAGGTCCAGTCGACCAGGTTGGTCGAGGACCATACCTTTACGCCGGTCTGGTCGTCGACCGTGCTGACGTAAAGGTAATACACGCCGTTGAACTTCAAGATGTACGGGTCGCCCTCGCCGTAGAAATCTCCGTTGGCCCAATGCCAGGAGGAGGGCAGGGAGGAGGGATTGCTGTAGGCTCCCGCGGCGGAAGGGAGCAGCGCGAGGGCAGCGGCGGCGAGCAGCAGAGGCTTCCATTTCACGAACGATCATCTCCTTCGGATGGATGAAAATCAAACCTGGCCTTCAGGACGCGTCAGGCCTGTCGCCCGGCATCCCCTCCTTTCTGCGGAGTCCTATGATACCGTTTTCAATTCCGGAGTATAGCAAATCGGCTGGAAAATCGAAAGAACTATTTTCGATTTTATAGAATAAATGGTGAAAGCGGCGGTTTATTCCCGACTTGCTGGAGGTTAAACCCTTGAAGCCGCTATTTATAAGGAATAATAGAGGACGGGCAAGAAGAGGGGACATGCGTCTTCTTCCGCCTCGCACTCGCATCAGATGCTTTTTTCAGGAGGGAATGATACGAATTTAGGAAAAGAAAGCGTTGACATCAAGGAGGAATAGGGGCTATAGTCTCAATGAAAACAAATAAAATGGAATAAAACATAATAATGGTTATATTCCTCGATCCCGGCCTCGGGAGAGCAAAGGAGCGCGTGAAGCGATCATGACGACCAAAAGCTACATCAAGGACTATCCCCGACCTCAGCTGGTCCGGGACAGCTGGATCAGCCTGAACGGAGAATGGCGGTTCGGCTTCGACGACGCGGACGAGGGGGAGCGGCTCGGGTGGCCGCAGCGGTTCGGAGGGCGTCTCGCCATCGAGGTGCCGTTCACGTACGAGACCAAGGCGAGCGGCATCGGCAGCGAGGAGCATCACGACCGAGTGTGGTACAGCCGCTCCGTGGACATTCCCGCCGATGGGGAGGGCAAGCGCGCGCTGCTGCATTTCCAGGCGGTGGACTATCGGGCCAAGCTGTGGGTCAACGGCGTCTATGTCGGCCAGCATGAAGGAGGCTACGCGGCGTTCAAGTTCGACATCACGCAATATCTGGCTTTCGGCGCGGAGAACACGCTGACCGTCAAGGTCGAGGACAGCCTCGACGCGACGCAGCCGCGCGGCAAGCAGCGCTGGGTGAAGGACAGCTTCGAATGCTTCTACGTGCAGACGACGGGCATCTGGCAGACGGTATGGATGGAGTTCGTCGAGCCGTCCCATCTGGCAGCCGTCAAGACGACGCCCGACCTCGACGCCCGCACGGTCCGCTTCGAGTACGAGGTGGCGGGGCTGCATCCGGACCGCGAGCTGCGGCTGGAGACGGTCGTGTCGTTGAAAGGGCAGCCGGTCAAGCAGGCGAGCCTCGTCCTCGACCGGCCTTGGCTGCAGCTGGAGCTCGATCTCGTCCACGAGGCGAACGGCCCGTGGAAGCATAGCCACTGGTCGCCGGCGCATCCGAATCTGTACGACGTCGAGTTCGTCCTGTACGAGGACGGCCGCGAGGCCGACCGCACGCGGTCTTATTTCGGCATGCGCAAGATCTCGATCGAGAAGGGTCAGATCCTGCTCAACAACGCGCCGCTCTATCAGCGGCTCATTCTCGATCAGGGCTACTGGCCGGACACGCATCTGACGCCGCCGTCGGAGGAGGCGATCCTGGCGGATATCGACCGGGTGCTGGAGATGGGCTACAACGGCGTGCGCAAGCACATGAAGGTGGAGGATGCGCGCTTCCTCTATTGGTGCGACGTCAAGGGCGTGCTCGTCTGGTCGGAGATGGCGGCGACGTTCGAGTTCAACGACCGGGCGGTGGAGCGGTTCACGCGGGAGTGGATGGAGGTCGTGCGTCAGCAGTACCACCACCCTTCGATCATCGCCTGGGTGCCGTTCAACGAGTCGTGGGGAGTCATGAACATCCTCAAGGACGTGCGCCAGCAGAAATTCACCGAGGCGGTCTACCACTTGACCAAGGCGTTCGATCCGCATCGGCCGGTCGTGTCGAACGACGGCTGGGAGCACACCGTATCGGATATCCTGACGCTGCACGACTACGTCGAGCGCGGGGAGGAATTTCTCCGCCGCTATGCGGCCAAGGACGATATCGTCGGCAACGGGATCAGCTTCAACCGGTGGAAATACGCCTTTGCGGACGGGTACGCCTACCAGGGGCAGCCGGTCATCGTCAGCGAGTTCGGAGGCATCGCCTTCCGCTCCGAGAAGGGCTGGGGCTACGGCAGCCAGGCCGGCAGCGAGGATAGCTTCCTGGAGCGCTTCCGCAGTATCCACGAGGCGATCCGCGCGACGGATTATATCGTCGGCTACTGCTACACGCAGATCACCGACGTGCAGCAGGAGGTCAACGGGCTGCTGACCGAGGACCGCCGGCCCAAGGTGCCGCTGGAGAAGATCCGCGAGATCAATCTCGGCTAGAAGCTCGGTCAGCCCGGATTTGGCGAGGCCGACAGTCGGAGCCGAATTTGGCGAGGATGGATGCGGCGAGGCCCGATTCGGCAAGGACGCAGCCGATGCCGAGCGCGTGCCCAGGCCAGCATTCCCCCGCGATGGACGAGGCCGCGATGGCGAGGCCAGCTTCACCCCGCCTTACAACGGACGCAAGCGCGTCCGTTTTTCGCGTTTTAACCGTTTTTTAACCGGCGTCCTCCCCGGGATTTAACCTCGGTCCGTTAGGATGAAGGCAGAGGTGATGGACATGAATCATGGCAACGGCATGCCGCTCGGGCAAGAGGGGCGGCAGCCTTGGCTGCTCGAGACGAGCGGCCTGACGAAGAAGCTCGGCGGCAAGGCCGTCGTGCGGGACGTGGAGCTCCGGATCGGCGAAGGAGACATATACGGCTTTCTCGGACCGAACGGCGCGGGCAAGACGACGACGATCCGCATGCTGCTCGGCCTCGCCAAGCCGACGCGCGGCAGGGTGACGGTCTTCGGCAAGGAGTTGGCGAAGAACCGGCTCGACATCCTGAGGCAGGTCGGGTCGCTTGTCGAGTACCCGTCGTACTACGGCCACCTGACGGGGCGGGAAAATCTGGAGGTCGTGCGCCGTCTGCTGGACGCGCCGCCGGAGCGGATCGCGGAGGCGCTCGGCATCGTGCGGCTGGAAAAGGACGCGAACCGCCCCGTGAAGGGCTACTCGCTCGGCATGAAGCAAAGGCTCGGCATCGCCGCCGCCCTGCTCGGGCATCCGCGGCTGCTCGTGCTGGACGAGCCGACGAACGGCCTCGATCCTGCCGGCATCCAGGAAGTCCGCGAGCTCATCAAAAGCTTGCCGGAGCAGCGCGGCGTCACGATCCTGCTGTCGAGCCATCTGCTCTCCGAGGTCGAGCAGATGGCGACTCGGGTCGGCATCATCACGAGCGGCAGCCTGGTGTATCAGGACCGCATCGAGCAGCTGAAGCGGCGCACCGCCGGCCGCATCCGCCTCGCCGTCAGCGAGCCCGAGGCCGCTTGGAAGCGGCTGCTCGAGCAGGGCCGGGAGGCGCAGCGCGACGAGCGCGGCTTGACCGTGCCGGGAGGCGACGACCGCGATATCGCGGCGATCGTGGCCGAGCTCGTACGGGAGCGGCATGCCGTGTACCGCGTCGAGGAGGAGCGCTCGTCGCTGGAGAGCGTGTTCCTGGAGATGACGGGCACGGGGGGGAGCCTCTGATGCTCGGACGGGCGATGTCGGCCGAATGGCTCAAGCTCAAGCGGAAATGGATCCTCGCGCTGGCGGTCATCGGCCCGCTCGGCGTCGTCCTGCTGCAGGCCGTCAACTACGGGCTCCGCTACGACTATTTGATGAAGCGCCACGCGGACGACCCGTGGGGCGGGCTGCTGCAGGGCACGACCGGCCTCATGCTGCCGGCGCTGTTCATCGGGCTGGCGCTCGTCGCCTCGCTGTCCGCGGGCGTCGAGCATGCGGCGGGCGGCTGGAAGCAGCTGCTGGCGCTGCCGCTGACGCGGATGCAGGTGTTCGCGGCCAAGACGATCGTGCTGCTGCTGCTCCTGCTGCTGTCGTGCACGCTGCTGCTCGCGTTTACGCTGGCGTTCGGCTTTGCGCTCGGCTTCGGCTTGGAAGGGCTGCCTTGGCTTGATCTGCTGCGGCAGTCTTATGCTCCTTATGCGGCGGCGATGCCGTTCGTCGCGCTGCAGATCGGGTTGTCCCTGGCGATGAGCAACCAGGCGGCGCCGATGACGATCGGCGTGCTCGGCATGGTCGTCAGCATGTTCGGGGTGCTGCTGCCGGACTGGGTTCCGTACAACTGGCCGTGGCTCGCGCTGGAGTCGGCGACCGCGCTGCGTGCGGCGGCCGCCGGGCTGACCGGAGGCTTGCTGCTGCTCGCGGCGGGCTGCATTCATTTTACGCGGAAGGACGTGAGCTGACATGGGGGGCTGCTGTCGGCGGAGTGGCAACGAGAGGAGCGAGAGCGGACATGAGGAGACTGCTGTCGGTAGAATGGGCTCGAGAGGAGCGAGAGCGGACATGAGGGAACTGCTGTCGGTGAAATGGGCACGAGGGGAGCGAGAGCGGACATGAGGAGACTGCTGTCGGCTGAATGGCTCAAGCTGCGCCGCTCCATCGTCTGGCTGCTGCTGCCGGTCAGCCCGCTGATCGCTTTCGCCATCGCGTGGAAGGCTCCGCTGGAGGCGATCGGCGGAGCGGGCTGGATGGAGGCGTACATCATCAGCGCCAACGTGCATGGCCTGCTGTTCCTGCCGCTGCTCGTCGGCATCTTCGGAGCGCTGCTATGCCGCTTCGAGCATGCCTCAGGCGGCTGGAAGCAGCTGCTCGCGCTGCCGGTCCGTCCAGGCGCGGTCTATCTATCCAAGCTGGCGGCGCTGCTCGGCCTCATCGCCTTGCTGCAGCTGCTGCTCGGAGCGGCGCTGCTCGCCGGCGGGCTGCTGCGCGGCATGGACGGCGGCGTGCCGTGGACAGAGCTCGGCCTGGCGCTGCTCGGCGGGTGGGTCGCCTGCCTGCCGCTGGCGGCGCTGCAGCTATGGGCCTCGTTCGCGTGGTCCAGCTTCGCGGCTCCGCTCGTGCTCGGAGCGGTGTTCACGCTGCCTAACGTGCTCGTCATCAACTCCGAGCGATTCGCGCCTTGGTATCCATGGGCGCAGCCGCTGCTCGCGATGATGCCGCGATCGGAGGACGGCTTCTCGAGCTTCAACGTCCCGCTCGAGTCGCTGACGTTCGTCATCGGCGGCAGCTTCATGCTGTTCCTGGCCGGAGGATGGCTGCATTTCCGCCGGCGGGCGGTGTAGCGACGGGGGCTTGCGGCTTGAGGCTCCGGCTGCGTCATCATGAAAGTAAAGCGTCCGAACCGCCTTGAAGGGGGTTCGGACGCTTTTCGGGTTTCCGGCAAAGCTTGGTTGATTGTATCGCAGCCACCGGAACAAAGACGCCGTACACGAGCCCCGGCGCCCGGTGTAGCCGTCTGCGCCTGACTGCACGGCCCTGCCCCGGCAACCCGACGGCCGCGGTCGTGGCCGGTCGGCTAGGCGAGCTCCGGCTTGTCGGCCGCGATCAGGAAGAACATCGGCCTTCGAACTTCCTCCGCCCAGGCGGGATTGCGCTTCAGCATCTCCGCCGTCGGAGCGAGCTCCGACAGCTGGCGGATCGCGAAGCCGGCCGCAAGCAGCGCGTTCAGATAGGTCGAGACGGTGCGGTGGTATTTGATGACGTCGCTGCCGAGGAACCGGGCGGAGCGCAGGCCTTGGTCGTGATAGCGGTCGACGGGCCAGTGCAGCTTTTCGCCGTTCCTCCCATACTGCCAATCCTGCGCCGGCAAGGCGGTGAAGATCGGGTGCTCGACCGAGAACACGAAGCTGCCGCCGTCCGCGAGCGCCTTGTGCACGTTCGCCGCCGCTGCGGAGAAGTCGTCGACATAGTGGAACGCGAGCGAGCTGAGCACGACGTCGAACTGTCCCGGGTCAAAGGCGATGTCCTCGATGGCGCCGCGCCGATAGTCGATGGCCGGATCGTCCGTCAGCTCGCGCGCCCGTTCCAGCATCTTTTCCGACAAGTCGATGCCGAGCACCGATGCCGCCCCTTGCTCCCGAGCGTACCGGGCATGCCAGCCGTACCCGCAGCCGAGGTCGAGCACGCGCTTGCCGGCCAGCGGAGGCAGCATGGCGCGCAGCGCCGGCCATTCGCCGGCGGCGTCCAGCCCGCCCTCCGAGCGCGGCATTTGGCTGTAGCGGTCAAAAAAGTCCGGATCGTCATACTTGTTTTCTTTCATCGTGCAAGCCCCCTTCTCTCTTATTCTACCTCACCGCTCCTCAGCGCAACCGGCCTAGAACGGCTTCAGCCGATTTTTACGAAAGGGGCTGAAGCGCCGGATAGGCGAGGCGCGGCTGCAAAAAAAAGCAAAGCCCGGCCTCGCAAGGAGGCCGGGCAGATGGCGATCGGCTCGGCGAAGCGGGGGAGCCGGCCGTGGAAGGCTGAAGCGGGTCGGGTACATGCAGGCAGGCATCCCGGCCAGGCGGGAAGGCATTTCTAGGTCAGGCCTCTCCGTCCCCCGGGCGGGAAGGCGGGAGCAACTGCTGCACGGCCGCCGAATTTCGTGCCGTCCGCGGACCCGCGGCTTTTGACGTCCGCGTCTCGGCAGCTCCAGCCGTCCGCAGACCCGCAGCTTCGGCTGGTCCAAGTACAGTTCAGCCGTCGATCCATCGGTTCGAGATCAATCCGCAGCAACCCGGCTTAGCCGAAGTAGCCCTTCATGGCGTTGGACCAGACGTAGTTCGTCGTTTTGTCCCAGTTGATGGACCAGGTCATGACGCCGCGGAAGCCGGAGTAGCCGCCCGGAGTCTGCAGCGTGTACTGGCCGCCGAACGACTGGCCTTTGGTGAGGTAGTTGAGCGCCTTGACGATGTCGGCCGGCTGCGTGTAGCCGCCGCCCGCTGCGGCAGGCGATGAAGGCAGGCCGATCGCGACCTGGTCGGCGCGCAGCGCCGGGAAGACGTTCGAGGCATTGCCGGCGACCGGGAAGCCTTTCAGCAGCACCTCGGCCATGGCGACCTGGAAGTCGGCCGTGCCTTGGGCGTAGGACTTGCCGTCAAGTCCTTGCATGGAACCGCTGTTGTAATGCTGGACGTGGATGTAGTCGAGCTGGTCGCGCACGGCATGGATGACTGGCAGATACGCGCCCCACGGCCCGCCGTAGGCGATCTGTCCGCCCTGCACGTAGGCCGTCTCCGGCGCCATCGTCAGGTCGAAGCCGGAGCCGTACGTCGCCATGATCTCCTTGATGGCGCTGATGAGGTTGACCACCTTCGGCGTCGTCGGGTTCTTGAAGTCGGTGTCGCCGCCGTTCAGCGACAGCGAGCTGCCTTCGAGGTCGATGTCGATGCCGTCGAAGCCGTAGGTGTTGATGATGGTCTTGAGCGAGTTGACGAAATTGGTCTTGGCCGCCGCCGTGTTCAGCTCGACGGTCGCGTTGGCGCCGCCGATGGAGATGTGCACGCGGCGTCCCTGGCTTTGCAGGTAGGCGATGTCGGCCTTGAACTGGGCCGGCGTCGTCTGGAACGGCTCGAACGTCAGCGTCGCTTGATCGCTCAGCGTCTCGGCAAAGCTGACATTGATGACGTTGAAGTTCGACGACACGTCGCGCAGCGGAATGACGCCGGAGCCGTTGTCGAAGTTATGCCAGTAGCCGACGACGACCTTGCCGGTCGAAGGCGTGGCGGAAGGCTTCGGCGTGGCGGTCGGCACGACCGTCGGCGTCGGAGTGGCCGTCGGAGTCGGCGTCTTCGTCGGAGTCGGCGTGATCGTCGCGGTCGGAGTCGGCGTCACGGTCGGCTTGGGCGTCGGGGTCGGTGTCGGAGTGGCCGTCGGAGTCGGCGTCGTGCCGCCCGTCGGCGTCCACAGCGCAGGCACGTTCGGCGGCTCCCAGCCGGTCAGAGCCGTATGGGCCTGCACGCAGCGGTAATCCTTGCCGGCGTACGTCACGATGTCATTCGCCTTGTAGGCCGTGCCGGGCGTCCAGGCCGCGGCGCCGAATACCGTCGCCGGCACGATCGCCACCAGCAGCATGAGAATCAAGGTAAGGGCAAGACTTTTGCGTTTCATCAATCCATCCCCTTTCGGAATTTCCTTGCGGAATCTTCCTCTCTATTGGACCACTGAAATAGATTTCAGATAAGGGAGAATATTCCGAGAATCAGGGGCAGATTTTTTGCGAGCGCCGATTCGTGTCGGGCGTTCGCGAGTGCTATAATCGAGGGGACATTTTCGACCAGACAAGGAGCCACACATGAGGATCGGATTCCGCACGCTCAAAACCGCCGTCGGCGTCAGCCTGTCCGTGCTGACGGCCCAGCAGCTCGGCCTGCTGAACTTCGCCTCCGCCGGCATCCTCACGCTGCTCTGCATCCAGAAGACGAGGCGGCAGTCGTTCAACGCGATCTGGGAGCGGCTGCTCGCCTGCGTCGTCGGGATCGCGGTCTCGGGACTGGCCTTCGAGCTGGCCGGGTACTACGCGCTGCTGTTCGTGCCGATCTATCTGGTGCTGATCCCGCTATGCGTCGGGCTGCGCTGCACCGGCGGCATCGCCAGCAGCTCCGTCATCATGATGCATGTGTACGTCCACGGCGACCTGACGCTCTCGTTCATCGGCAATGAGCTGGCGCTGATCGCGATCGGCCTCGGCCTGTCGCTCGTCGTCAACCTGTACATGCCGGGCATCGAGCGCCAGGTGATGAGCCTCCGGCGGCGCATCGAGGCCAACATCGAGCGCATCCTGCGCGAGCTGGCGATCTACCTCAAGGACGGCAGCAGCCTGTGGGACGGACGCGAGCTGCTGGAGCTCGACAAGCTGCTGGAGCAGGCGCGGGCGCTCGGCGTGCAGGCGACGGAGAACGACTTCAGCGGCCGGCGCAGCCTGTTCTACACCTACTATGAGAGACGAAGGCGGCAAGCCGACATCTTGAAGACGATGATGCCGCTCGTCTCCCAGGTCGATGCGAAGCTGGAGCAGGGACGCCGGATCGGCGAGTTCCTGGACGACCTGGCCGACCACTGGAACACGATTCCCGGCGGCCGCGACTACCACGAGCGGCTGCGCTCGATCCGCGACTACCATAAGGAGCTCCCGCTGCCTGAGACGCGCGAGGAGTTCGAGACGAGGGCCAGCCTGTACGGCATGGCCAACGAGCTGGAACGGTTCATCCTGACGCTGGCGTAAGCCGGACGGAGGAGGGCCGTTTTTTCATTTCTTTACAAGAACGAAAAGAAACGTTGATTTTCCCCTGAACCGCGCTCGATACGCTTGTCCGGATGAAAGCAACCTGGATGGATAGGGGCGGGAGTGGACTCATGAACAAGTGGCTACGGAAGGGCGTCGGCGTCATGCTGAGCGCCGCGCTGGCGGTCGGCATCGCGCTGCCGGCAGCGCAGCAAGCGGAGGCGGCGGAGGAGACGCCGCTGAAGCTGGTCGAAGGAAACGAGGCGTGGAAGGTGCTGGTGACGCCGAACGATCCGGGCAGCGTCTGGAGAGCGGTCTATGACGACGCGGCCTGGGACAGCGGCGCCGCGCCGCTCGGCTACCCGGTTCGGGCGGAGACGGCGACGTCGCGGTTCGGCGGCATCGCGACGACGATCGGATACGGCGGCAGCAGCAGCAACAAGTACCTGACCACGTATTTCCGCAAGACGGTGCAGCTGAGCGGGGCCGCGGACTACAAGCGCTTCGTCGGCAGCTTCGGCGTCGATGACGGCATGGTGCTGTACGTGAACGGAACGGAGATCGCCCGCTACAACATGCCGGAGGGCCCGATCAGCTACTCGACGCTGTCGGTGGAGGGCAAGTCGGCTCCGCTGTCGTTCTACGACGTCGACCTGACGGACAAGCTGGCCGGCGTCGTGAAGGAAGGCGCCAACGAGATCGCCGTCGAGGTGCATCAGCAAAGCAGGAGCAGCTCCGACCTGTACTTCGACATGGAGCTGCTGGCGTACAAGACGGCCGCGCAGCCGCCGGTCGATCCGCCGAGGTCGCCGCTGCCGCAGTCGGTGGCGCTGACGTTCCACGGAGACCCGCGCACGGAGCTGGGCGTCGCCTGGTACACCTACGAGGACTACCCGGGCACGAAGCTGCAGGTCGCCGAGAAGAAGGACGCTCCGGCGGGAGGCGGCTTCCCGGCGGACAAGGCGCTGACGTTCGACGGCTCGGCGGAGCGCGTCGAGACGTACCAGACCAAGGCCGACAAGGCCGCAGGCAAAAAGACGGCCTACCAGAGCCACAAGGCGAAGGCTTCCGGACTGAAGCCGGGCACGGACTACGTGTACCGCGTCGGCGACGGGGCAGAAGGCCATTGGAGCCCCGCCGGCTCGTTCCGGACCGAAGCGGCGCAGCCGGAGGCGTTCACGTTCCTCTATACGACGGACTCGCAAGGCACGACCGACGCGGACTTCGTCACCTGGGCGCATACGCTGCAGGAAGGGATCGGCCAGTTCCCGCAGTCGGCGTTCATCGCCAACACGGGCGACCTGGTGGACAACGGCGACCTGGAGGAGCAGTGGTCCTGGTTCTTCGACAAGCCCAAGGAGCTGCTCATGAGCCGGCCGCTCGTACCGCTCGTCGGCAACCACGAGTCCAAGAGCTACGGCAACTTCACGCAGCACTTCAACCTGCCGAACCTGTCGCAGACGGGCGCCAAGCCGGACGGCTCGGTGTACTCGTTCGACTACGGACCGGCGCACTTCATGGTCATCAACACGGAATACTCGCTGGCGTCGAGCACGCCGGAGTATCAGCAGATCTACCGCAACCAGGTGGAATGGCTGCGCGCCGAGGCGGCCCGCACGGACAAGAAATGGAAGATCGTGCTGCTGCACAAGTCGATGTACTCCGTGGCGAGCCATGTGTCGGACAGCGACGTCGTGAGCTTCCGCTCGGAGCTGACCAAGGTGTTCGACGAGATGGGCGTCGACCTCGTGCTCGGCGGCCACGACCATACGTATACCCGCAGCTTCCAGATGCTCGGGGGCGAGCCGCAGAAGGACAAGCTGCCGGACGCCGGCGGACAAGTCGTCGATCCGAAGGGCACGCTGTACCTCATCACCAACGCCGCCGGCGACAAGCGCTACACCGTCAAGCCCGGGATGGAATTCCAGTACGCGGCCAAGTACGAGCAGCCGGGCAAGGAGATGTTCACCGGCGTGCAGGTGAGCGACGATGCGGTCGGCTTCCAGGCGTACACGACGACGGAAACGGGTACGACCGACGCGTACGACGCGTACCGCATCAAGCGCACGGACGCCGCTCCGTCCGCCGTGCAGGATGCCCGCTGGTCGGTCGATGCGGGCGGCAGGCTGCAGGTGGAGTGGACGGCTCCGGCCGGAGCCGAACCTGCCGCGTACCGGATTTATGAGCAGAACGATGCGCTCGGCGCGAACTGGACCGTCACCGTGACGCATGAGGCGGGCAAGACGAAGTACGCCTACGTGCTTGCAGGCGCCGATTCGAAAGGCAAGTACGACATCGTCATCCGCGCCACGGCCGGACGGGGAAATTCCGTGCCGGCCGTCGTGAAGACGAACGCCGAGACGGCGACGCCGACGCCGAGCGCGAGCCCGACGCCGACGCCAAGCACGAGCCCGACGGCGACGCCGAGCGCGAGCCCGACGCCGACGCCGAGCGCGAGCCCGACGGCGACGCCAAGTGCGAGCCCGACGGCGACGCCGAGCGCGAGCCCGACGGCAACGCCGAGCGCGAGTCCGACGGCGACGCCGAGCGCGAGCCCGGCGGCGACGCCGAGCGCGAGCCCGACGGCGACGCCGAGCGCGAGCCCGACGGCGACGCCTGCGCCAATCAAGGACGTGCCGGCGACGCACTGGGCGTCCGCAAGCATCCGTCAGGCGATCCAGCTCGGCATCGCCCAAGGCTATGAGGACGGCAGCTTCCGTCCGGACCGCTCGGTCAGCCGCGCGGAGCTGGCGGTGCTGCTGGCGCGGGCGCTGCAGCTGCCGCAAGGCGCGGGACAGGCGGCGTTCAAGGACGCCGCGCAGATCCCGGCCTGGGCGCGCGGCTCCATCGCCGGCGCAGCCGAAGCCGGCCTGATCGGCGGGTACGAGGACGGCAGCTTCCGTCCGGACCGCCTCATCACCCGCGCGGAGCTGGCCGTGCTCGTCGCCAAGGCGGCGGGCCTCAGCCCGGCCGCAGGCGCCAAGCCGGACTACGCCGACCTGGCGGGCATCCCGGCGTGGGCGCGGCCTTCCGCGGCCGCCCTGCAGCAGGCCGGCCTCATGGGCGGCATCGGCGGCGATCGCTTCGCGCCGAACGCTCCGGTGACGCGCGCGCAAGCCGCCGCGCTGCTGGTGCGGCTGAGCGGAGCGCAGGCGGCGTAGGCTGGATTCGAGCCGCTACGCCAGTCACGCGTCGTCCAAGAAAGCCTCTTTTAACCAGGGCTCTGCAACTTGAGGTCGTACCAGATCTTGTCCTACGGCGATCGCTCTCCGGTTTTTCACCGGAGAGCGATCGCCGATTTTATTTATCTGAACGCGTCTCGAATGCGAAGCTGCCTCGGCGGAGTTCTGGCAAATAACGAAACTCACAAGCGCTATTCGTTCGCAATGGAGCGAGTTGAAATTGTAACGAAACTCACAGGCGCTATTCGGCGATAAATCGCTCTAACCAACGGTTCAACGGCTGCATAACGCTTGTCCGTTTCGTTATAATCAGAAAACGCCTGCTTTTCGTAAAATAGCGTCGCTGAGTTTCGTAAGGAGGGCCATCAGCGGTTCGCCGCGCACAGTCCCCCTGCAGCACCGCGACGAAGGGGAAGCCGACTAACCAATCAGCGGCACCTCAAGCGACCGAGTGATGAAAGACCTCTCTCCGGTGGAATACCGAAACGCAGCCGCACATAAGCAACCCTTTTTTAATCAGCTTGAAGCGGCTAAGACCGCTCCTGTGGTAGGAGCGGTCTTGTTTTTTCATTCACTCTTGCCATGGGATTTCTTCCTGCCCTGAAAGCAGCGTCGAGATGAACCGCTCCGCGCTCTTGGACAGGTAGCGGTCCTTGCGCCAGACGATGCCGACCTCGGAGTGGAAGCTGTCGCCGCCGAGCTCGCGCAGCTCGATGCCGGACATCTGGAACGAGGCGAGCACGGAGCGCGGCAGCACGGTCGCCCCGATGCCCTCGGAGACGAGCGCGAGGATGACGGCGACGCTGGAGCATTCGCACAGGATATGCGGCTCGCAGCCGGCCAGCCGGAACTGCTGGAGCAGCTTCTCGTGCATGGCGGTCGTGCGCTCGGTCTTGAGCGTGAGGAAGGGATGCTCCGCCAGCTCCGCGAGCGAGATCGGTCCGCGCCGCTGAGGCCCCCAGCCGGACGGGAGAATGGCCGCGAACGGGTCCGACGGCAGCGGCGCGATTTCATAAGCCGAAGGCTCCGAGTCGAATTCGAACGGCAGCCGCGTCACGATCAGCTCGACCTCGCCCGCGTCCATCTCCTGGCCGAGCGAAAAATGGTCGCCTTCATGCACTTTGAACGTCACGTCGGGGTATTGGCGGTGAAACTTGCGGATCGGATCCGGCAGCAGCGAGATGCACGAGACGACCGCTCCGACGGACAGCACGCCGCGGATGCCTTCGCCTTGCTCCCGCACCTCCAGCAGCGTATCGGAAAAGTCTCGCATGAGCCGCTCCGCCCGCTCGAGCAGCAGCTTGCCGGCCGCGGTCAGCCGCAGGCTGCGCCCCGTGCGGTCGAACAGCACGACGCCGAGCTCCTCCTCCATCTGCCGCAGCTGGCGGCTGAGCGGCGGCTGCTCCATGTGCAGCGCGCGCGCCGCGCGCGTGATCTGGCCTTCGCGGGCGATCGTCACGAAGTAATTCAGCTGGCGCATATCCATATCGGAAGCCTCCTTTTAGGCAACAATGGAAAAGCTGGCCGTAGCGGACGGATGTCCGGCGTGCCATACCCTGAAGGTATGGAGAACTGGATGAAACCGATCCTTTCACTATAGAGGATCAAGTGGTAGGATGACTAGTAGAAGAATGCTCGAACGCCGCACGAGGCGGACGACGGAAGGAAGGATCGCAGATGGCTTACGAGTTCAAGATCGAGCGCAGCGCCGCTCCAAAGGTCAAGGAGTCGCTTCGCGGCTCCGTGTTCGGCACCCGCTTCACGGATCATATGTTCATCCTGGATTACGACAAGGGGCAGGGCTGGCATGACGGCCGCATCGTGCCCTACCAGCCGATCACGCTCGATCCGGCAGCCAAGGTGTTCCACTACGGTCAGACGATCTTTGAGGGGCTCAAGGCGTATCTGACTCAGGACGGCCGCGTGCTGCTGTTCCGTCCGCGCAGCAACATCAAGCGCATGAACCTGTCCAACGCCCGCATGAGCATCCCGTCGATCGACGAGGAGCTGTTTCTCGAGGCGCTGCGCCAGCTGCTCGTCGTCGAGCGCGACTGGGTGCCGTCCGAGGAAGGAACGTCGCTGTACGTCCGTCCGTTCGTCATCGCGACGGAGGCGGTGCTGGGCGTGGCGCCTTCCCATCAGTACAAGTTCATGATCATCCTCTCCCCGGTCGGAGCCTACTACTCCGAGGGCGTCAACCCGGTCTCCATCTACGTGGAATCCGGCTACGTGCGCGCCGTTCCGGGCGGCGTCGGCGAGGCCAAGACGGCGGGCAACTACGCGGCCGGCCTGCAGGCGCAGGAGGAAGCGACGGCCAAGGGCTACTCGCAGGTGTTGTGGCTCGACGGCGTGCAGCGCAAGTACATCGAAGAGGTCGGCAGCATGAACGTGTTCTTCGTGCTCGGCGGCAAGGTCGTCACGCCGGCGCTCAACGGAAGCATCCTGCACGGCATCACGCGCGACTCGGTCATCTCGATGCTCCGCCACTGGGGCTACGAGGTGGAGGAGCGCCAGCTCTCCATGCAGGAGGTCGCCGACGCGCACCGGAACGGCACGCTCGTCGAAGCGTTCGGCACGGGCACGGCGGCGGTCATCTCGCCGATCGGCGAGCTGTACTGGCAGGGCGAGGCGATGAAGGTGAACGAAGGCCGCACCGGCGACCTGTCGCAGCGGCTGTACGACGAGCTCACCGGCCTGCAGCGCGGCGAGAAGGAAGACCCGTTCGGCTGGACGGTCGAGCTGAAGGACTGACCTGGGCATGAAAGAGGAGGCGGCTTCCCGCGTAGGGGAAGCCGTCTTTTTGTTGTGTCTGGCGCGTTGCCGGCATGCGCACGGATGTCGCGGCTGCAACGGCCCTTGCGCCGAGGAGGCGAGGGGCGGCTTTTCGATGGATGAGGAAGTGGCGACGCCGCTGGCTTTCGCTTGGAAGAGGCGTGGCTTCCCGATGGGAAGGCCGAATTTTGCTGACGCGCAGCTGCGGGCTTCTACCGGAAAGACGGCATGGCTTCCCGACGGGGAGGCCGGATTTTTGCTGACGCGCAGCTGCGGGCGTGCGTTCGGATGACGGAACGGCTTCCCGGCCGGGAGGCCATCATTGGACTTTCGCGATGCCGAGGCGTGAATTAATCCCAGTGTGGCTTCCCGCTCGGGAGGCCGAATTTTTGTTTCGCGATGCCGTCGGCTTTGCTGCTCGTTGCCTGGGAAGGCTTTGTGTCCAAGGGGGCGCATGGGCAGGTGCCCGAAACCCGCAAACCCGCAAAAGGCTAACGAAACTGGGTGACGCTATTTGCTCATTTCGAGACCTTTTTTCCGTCTAACGAAACGGAAAAGCCTTATTCGGGCATCGAGCTGCGGTTTTGCCTTGATTTTAGACCGATAGCGCATCTCCGTTTCGTTAGAATTTCCTGAAGCTGAATTTTGATGAAATAGCGTCTCTCTTTTTCGTTAGCGCGCCGACGGCTTGTGGCTGGAAGGCTTTTGTCTCGGGCCAGCCGTGTCACACGGAGCATGCCCACGGCTGCAGCGACCGGGACCATGCCGATCCGAATTCCCGTCACTCTACCTGAAATATGGGGATATAATCCAACATTGGATTCCTCTATAGTTAAGGGCAATCCATGATGAAAGCGTTAACAAGAAAAGGGGGCTTCGGAATGAGGAAAGGGAAAGCGGTTGCGGCGGCGCTGTGCGCGCTCATTGTGGCGGCAGGCGCGATGCCGGCTTATGGAGCGCCGGCAGCAGGCGGACAAGCCCGGCCGAGCAGCGGCAGCGGGAAGAATTCGGAAGCGATCGGGACGACGGCAAGAGCAGCCTTGTCAGCTGCAGGAGCGGCGGACGGAGCAAGCGTAGCGGCAACTGGAGCGGCTCGGGAAGCAGGCGCGGCCGTATCGGCCTCGCCATCGGCAAGCTCGGGCGCGGCCTCAGCGGCCGAGCCATCGGCAAGCTCGGACGCGGCCGTATCGGCCTCGTCATCGACAAGCTCGGGCGCGACCGCAGCGGCCTCGCCATCGGCAGGTTCTGCAGCGGGCGGCCGCTGGTCCGACGAGGTGATGACGAAATGGGCGCAGCTCGGTCTGGCGGCAGGCGATCCGGACGGCTCGGCGCGTCCGCAGGCGGCAGTGACGCGAGCGGAGCTTGCCCAGCTGATGGTCCGCCTGTTCGGCTTGCCGGCGCCCGAGCGGGCGTCGGCGGAATTCGCCGACGTGAAGCCGGACGCCTGGCACGCGGGAGCGATCGAGGCGCTGCGCGCCGCAGGACTCGCGACAGGCTATCCGGACGGCAGCTTCCGCCCTTCGATGGCGGTCACGCGGCAGGAAGCCGCCGTGCTGGCGTCCAAGCTGTTCCGGCTGGCGGATGCCGGCATGACGGCGGACAAGCTCGCCGCCTACTCCGACGGAGCCAAGGCGGCGGCCTATGCGCGGCCGGCGCTGGAGGCGCTGCTGGCCGGCGGCTACCTGTCGGGCTACGGCGACGGGAGCCTGAAGCCGGGCGCGCCGGTGACGAGAGAGGAAGAGGTCGCTCTCTTGGACCGGCTGGCGGGAGACATCGTGGCGGCACCGGGTACGCATGTCAAGGCGAAGGCCGGCAATCTCGTCGTCAAGTCCGGCGGCGTCGTCGTGCAGGGCACGGAGGTGGCGGGCGATCTGTACCTGGCGCCGGGCATCGGCGAGGGTGACGTGACGCTGAAGGGCGTCCGCGTCAAAGGACGCATCCTCGTGCAGGGCGGCGGCGCGAACAGCATTCATCTGGAGGACAGCACGGCCGGCGAGGTCGTCGTAGACAAGGCGTCCGGACCGGTCCGGGTCGTGCTGGAAGGCTCCAGCGAGATCGGCCGGCTGCAGGCGCAGAGCCGCTCGACGATCGAGATCGGACCGGAGTCCGAAGCGGGCGAGGTGGAGATCGGCGCCGGCGGCGCGGGCTCCGAGCTGACGATTCGAGGCTCCGCTGGCCGCGTCACGGCAAACGGAGCAGGCGTGACGCTGAACAACGAGCCGGTGCCGGCGGGCGAGAGCCGCGCGGTCGCCTCCGGCGCCGTAAGCGGCGGCCAGGCGAGTCCTTCGACAAGCCCAAGCCTGTCGCCGAGCCCTTCGCCGAGCGCCGCGCCTCCGGTCGTCGGACCGACATCGGCACCGACGGCCACGCCGACCGTCGCACCGACCGTCGCACCGACCGCGACCCCGAGCGCGGCGCCGACGGCCACGCCGACGTCGACGCCGACCGTCACCCCGACGGCCACGCCGACCGTCACCCCGACGGCCACGCCGACCGTCACCCCGACGCCGACACCGACCGCAACCTCGTCGGCGACGCCGACCCCGACGTCGACCGCTTCCCCGACGCCGTCTCCGACCTCCACGCCGATCGAAAGCGACTGGACGCTGACGTGGTCGGACGAGTTCGACGGCGATGCGGCGCAGCCGGATGCGAACGGCGTCGACCTCAGCAAGTGGGGCTACCAGCTCGGCAACGGCGCGGAGTACGGCGTCGACGGGTGGGGCAACAACGAGCAGCAGTTCTACCGCAAGGAGAACATCCAGGTCGAGGACGGCAAGCTCGTCATCGAGGCGCGCAAGGAAAGCCACGGCGGCAAGCCGTACACGTCCGGCCGGCTGTGGACGTCGCCGACGTTCAGCCAGACGTACGGCAAGTTCGAGGCGCGCATGAAGCTGCCGGCGGGCGAAGGGCTGTGGCCGGCGTTCTGGATGATGCCTCAGGACAGCGTCTACGGCGTCTGGGCGTCCTCCGGCGAGATCGACATCATGGAGGCTCGCGGCCGGCTGCTGAACGAAGTCGGCGGCACGCTCCACCACGGCAAGACATGGCCGGACAACCGCTACACCGGCAAGGAATACCGTTTCCCCGATGGCGAGGACATCACCGGATTCCACACGTACGGCGTGGAGTGGGAGCCGGGCGAGATCCGCTGGTACGTCGACGGCAAGCTGTACCAGACGCAGAACGAATGGTCCAGCCAAGGCGTCGGCCAGCCGGACAAATACGCGTTCCCGGCGCCGTTCGACCAGCCGTTCCACCTTATCGTCAACCTGGCGGTCGGCGGCAACTACGACGGCGGACGGACGCCGAAGGACTCCGACCTGCCGGGCCGCGTCGAGGTCGACTACGTCCGGGCGTACGAGCTGACCGGCCGCGACTACCGCGCGCCGCAGGAGCCGAGCGCGGTCAAGGAGCCGATCCCGGCGGACGCCAAGCTGCCGGTGGACGGCAGCTGGATCCATGACCGGGAATACGCTCGCGGCCTGACGGACATCGCGGCGCCGGGGACGGAGCTCGACCCGCTGAACTGGAATTTCCTGCATACGAACGAGTTCGGAGGAGCCGGCACGGCCAAGGTCGAGACGGTCGGCACCGTGCCGATGGCCCGCATCACGGCGACGGACGGCGGGCTGCAGAGCTATTCGCTGCAGCTCATCCAGCACGCGACGCTCGTCAAGGGCCGCAAGTACAAGCTGACCTTCGACGCCAAAGCCTCCGCAGAACGCGCGATCGCAGTCAAGCTCGGCGGCGACGCCGACAACGGCTGGGCGGCCTACACGGACCAGTTCGCGCCGCAGCTCGGCACGGAGGTCAAGCCGTTCGAGTACCGCTTCGCGATGGGCAACGCGACCGACGCGGCGGCGCGGCTGGAATTCAACGTCGGCCTGGCGGCCGGCGACGTCTGGATCGGCAACGTCCGCCTGGAGGAGGTCGAGCGGCTGCGCGACCCGCAGGCGGCCAAGGAGCCGCTGGAGAGCGGCAACCATGTCTACAACGGCGACTTCGATCTCGGCACGATGGACCGGCTGTCGTACTGGACGCTGGAGGCGGAGACAGCCGCCGGCGCGACCGCATCCGTCGATCCGTCGGCCCGCGAGGTCCGGCTGGCGACAGCGGCCGCAGGCGCTCCGCAGGACGCGGCGCTGCGCCAGGACGGCTTGCAGCTGCTGCAGAGCGACGACTATGAGCTGACGTTCCGCGCCCGGGCTTCCTCCGCAGGACGGACGATCGGCGTGGAGCTCGGCAGCCAGGACGGCAGCCGCATGTACGCCTCCCAGCAGGTGGCGCTGGGCACGGAGATGGCGGAGCATAAGCTCGCCTTCACGATGCCTGCGGGCGAAAGCGATCCGCTGGGCCGCCTGTCCATCCTGTTCGGCGGGGCGGCAGGCGAGGTTCATCTCGATGCCGTGCGCCTGATCCGCACGTCCGATCGCAACGTGGACTACTCCGGCGTGGACCTGTTCCCGCTGCAGAACGGCGATTTCAGCGGCGGCCTGGCTTCGTGGGAGCCGTTCATTCAAGGGGCCGGAGCGGCCTTCGCGACGGACGGCGGAGCGGCGCGCATCGATATCTCCAATGCCGGGACCGAAGGCTGGAACGTCATGCTGAACCAAGGCAACCTGAATGTGAAGAAAGGCTTCGTCTACAAGCTCGAGTTCGACGCCAAGTCAAGCGAGGCGCGGCCGCTGCAGGCGACGCTGGAGAACGCCTCCTACGCCCGTCGCTTCGACTCGGGGGAGAAGGCGCTGACCGGCGATTGGCAGCACTTCGCCTACACGTTCAAGCCGAACGCCGACGAGTCGCTCGCGCTCAAGTTCCTGCTCGGCAAGCTGCCCGGCACGCCGGCCGGCAGCCACCAGGTCTGGATCGACAACGTCGTGCTGGAGGTCGCCGGCGCTCCGGTCAAGCGGCCGGTGCGGCTGAACGCCGATACGGCCGGCAATACGGCCGGCTCGGAGCTGCAGCTGACGTTCGCCGATGATGCCGAGTGGCGGGCGGCGGTCCGCTCGGTGGCGGTGAACGGGCGCACGCTGCAGCCCGACGGCTACGCTCTGGAGCCGGGCGTGCTGCGCCTGCTGCCGGAGGCTGGTCTGGAAGCCGGCTCGGCGACGGTCGCGGTGCGGGCGGAAGGCTATGCCGACGCCTCCGTCCAGCAGCCGGTCGTCGCGGCGGACGGCAATCTGCTGGCGAACGGCTCGTTCGCGGCCGGCGAAGCGGGCTGGACGTATTGGAAAGGCGAGGGCGGAGACTCCGCCTTCGCCGTGGAGGACGGCGCCGCCCAAGCCGACATCTACTACCATGGCGGGATGCATCCGCAGTGGAACGTGCCGGTGAGCTGGTCAAGCCAGCTCATCCAGGGCGGCATCAAGCTCAAAGGCGGCAGCAGCTACGAGCTGACGTTCCGCGCTTGGAGCGACGCCGACCGTCCGATCGAGGTCGAATGGACGAACGCCGCCGGCGTCGGCAAGTCGGCGGTCCGCTTGACCGCGGACAGCTCGCGCGTGCACCGCGTCGTCGTGACGCCTTTGAGTGACAGCACGGTCGACCTGAAGTTCCTGCTCGGCAACGTGATCGACGGCTCGGCCACGACGCCGGAAGCTCCGCACACGATCCGCATCGACGACGTCGCCTTGCGCGAGCTGCTGCCTTCGGTCCTGCCGAACGTCGCCTTGCATGCGGCCGCGACGGCTTCATCCGCCTCGCAGCCGGCCATCGCGGCGGTCGACGGCGACGCCGGCACGCGCTGGGAGTCGGCGTTCGGCGATCCGCAGTGGATCGCGCTTGATCTGGGCGGCCTGCACCGGCTGGAGGAGATCGCGTTGCATTGGGAGGGCGCCTTCGCCTCGCGCTACCGCGTCCAGCTGTCGAGCGCCGAGGCTCCGGGCGAGGGCGACTGGAGCGACGCCGAAGTCGTAGCCGGCGGCAACGGCGGCGTCGACCGCATTATCCTGCCGTCCGGCACGACGGCGCGGCAGGTGCGCATCCTCGGCGAAGCGAGGGGAACGGCGTACGGCTATTCGCTGTGGGAGGTCGAGGTCAAGGGCGAGCCGAGCCGGCCGTAGCGGAACGGCGGCCTGGCCTCGCGGCTCGCGAACCGGACCGAGCCGGCCGCAGCCTGGAGCCAATTGACGGCATGCCGGAATGGGACGAATTCGCGGGCTCATATCCTTTTCTGTATGCATCACGCATGGGGAAGGATGGGGAGCATGACCGTTTCGTACATGGACTACACGAGTCCCGATCTCAAGTTCTCGTTCGACATGAAGAAGAGCACGGCGTTCAGGACGAACGCGAGCAACTACATCAACATTCTCGGCTACAAGCAGCTGCCGACGCTCGGCTCGGCCTCGCTGTTGGACATCTTCCTGAGCCGGGGCCACTATGTGGAGCCCCACTACCATCAGAACGCCTCGGAGCTCGTCTACCTGATCTCGGGCTCGGCGATCGTCAGCATGATCAATCCGTTCACGAATCAGCTGCTCAGCATCCCGATTACGCCGCAGGAGGTCGTCATCGTGCCCCAGGGCTGGTGGCATTACGAGGAGGCGACTTCCGACGGCACGCATATCCTGGCGATCTTCGACGCGCCGACGCCGCAGGTCATCCTCGGCTCCGACATCCTGCGCCTGACGCCGGCCAAGGTGTTCGCCCAGACCTACTGCCTCGACGAGGCGAAATGGAAGGAAGCGATCTCGCCGATCAAGCAGACGGTCGCGATCGGGCCGCTCGACAGCTGCAAGCAATCGCGCGACGGCGGGACGGAGGAGCAGGGGGCGGAGGAGCTGAAGGATGCGCCGAACGTCGGCGCGATCTCCGCGTACCGGACCGCTCCCTCCTGGGCCGGCACCGGCGTGTCGGGACAGCCGGCCTATGTGTACGGCCAGTCGCCGTTCCAGGCGCAGCCGCCGTACGGCCAAGGCCCGGCTTATGCGCAGGCGGGCGCGGCGCAGCCGGCCGCGCCTGCGGCCGCTCGGCCGTATGCGCCGCAAGCGGCGGCCTACTATGCCGGCTACGGGCAGCCGCAGGGCTGGGCGTATGCGCCGCAAGGCTACGGCGCGCCTGCCGCGTACGCGCCGCAGAGCTACGGCTCGCCGCAGGCGTATCCGCCGCAGGCGCCCGGCAGCGGCTGGCGCTGAGCGGAGCGGCCCGGCAGGGCGCGCTGGCCGCGCCAGTCGCCGCTGCGCCAATCACTGCAGGGCCAATCACCGCCGGGCCAATCACTGTCGCGCCGATCACCGCCGGGCCGATCACCGCCGGGCCAATCACCGCCGGGCCAATCACCGCCGGGCCAATCACTGTCGCGCCAGACGACACCGCGACTGTCGCCGCAGCATGGGCATAGCCCGCCGCAGCGGCGGGCGGAGAAGAGAAGCCTCGCTGCAGCGCGTTCCGCGCGCAACGGCCTTGCTGCCAAGCCGGTCCCTCAGGGGACCGGCTTTTTTTTGACGTACGGAGCCGGCAAGCGGTTCGTCCCGACAGTCTCCTGCCCGGAAATTCCGATCGGATAGCTCTAGGCACGGCCGGATTCCTCGATATACTGGAAGATATGGGAACGGGAACCGATCTGCAAGATCGGACGCCCGCGATCGAACCAGGAGGAGGAACGCGGATGATCGAGCAAGCCAGACAGGAGGACCTGCCGGAAATCCTCACGCTGCAGAGGCTCGCCTACTTGAGCGAGGCCGCTCTCTATGACGGCATGGCGATCCCACCGCTGACGCAGACGCTGGAGGAGCTGGAGCGGGATCATCAGGAGGGCATCGTGCTGATCGCGGTGGAAGACGGCGGCATCGTCGGCTCGGTCCGTGCCGAGCGGGACGGGGACTGCGTGCGCATCGGCAAGCTGATCGTGCATCCGTCGGCGCAGAACCGCGGGATCGGCACTCGGCTGATGGAGGCGGCGGAGCGGCTGTGGCCCGATGCGGCGCGCGCGGAGCTGTTCACCGGCCATCGCAGCGAGAAGAACCTGGCGTTCCACCGCAAGCTCGGCTACGTGACGTTCGACGAGCGGCGCGTCGACGAGCGGCTGACGCTCATTTACATGGAGAAGCGGCTGTCCCAAGGGGATCGGCAGGATGCGGAGTAACGAGACGAGGGCGGCAGCTAAAAAGCGGGACATGGCAAACAAGACCGTCAGCGGCCGATGCCGCTGACGGTCTTGTTGATGGAGCGGGCCGACAGCCTCCAGACTGCTTCCGGCACGAGGAGTCTGTGATCTAACGACTCCCCAGACGCTTAGACGCCGGTTTTTCCGCTCTCAGACTCGCTTACGACTCCTCAACTTGTTAGAAGCCGCAAACAGCGGGATTTATGCGAGTACGCTGCCTTTTTTCAACGCTAAGCTTCCCGCAAGTCGTTAGAATTCGGCGATGGCTCATTCTGGCCGTCTAAGGAGCTGATTCGTCGTTAGCCTTTGTAGAGCCGGCCACCCTGTGCCTCTTCCGGCACCTTTGCGTTAACCCTACACGCTCGACGGCTGCAGGCCCTCTCCCATCCTGTCGTGAGGTTGCGCGCAACCGAGCGTGCGTGTTGGATCGGGAAGAGGACGGGATATGAACGGCGCTTGAACCGAGAAGTCGCCTGGATGTGAGCGCCGCCGGAACGGGGAGCGGCATGGAGGCAAGTGATAGCGGAACTGAGAAGCAGCTCGGAAGCCGACGACGCCGGAACCGGGGAGCGGCATGGAGGCAAGTGATAGTGGAACTGAGAAGCAGCCGGGAGCGGACGACGCCGGAATCGGGGAGCGGCCCGGTGGCGAGTGTTAGTGGAACCGAGAAGCAGCCTGGAGCGGACGACGCCGGAACCGGGGAGCGGCCTGAAGGCAAGTGATAGTGGAACCGAGAAGCAGCCTGGAGCGGACGACGCCGGAACCGGAAAGCAGCCGGGAGGAGAGCGGACGATGCCGGAACCGAGAAACAGCTCAGGACCGCGCCAACGTCTGCAGCGCGGCCGGAGCTTGCCGCCAAGCTTGCGGGGGAGGCGGTTTCGCGCTTGCTAGGCTTGCGGGCGAGGCGGACTCGCGCTTGCTAGGCTTGCAGCCGCTTCAGCAGCCGCTGCACCGCGACAGCGGCTTCGGCGCGGGTAAGCTCCGCCTGGGGCCGGAACGTGCCGGCCGCATCGCCTTGCAGCAGGCCGGCTTCGTAAGCGGCGGCGACGGACGGCGCGGCCCAGGCCGCGATCGCGGCGGCATCGGCCGCAGCCGGCCGGCTCCCGGCAGCCGCCTCGAGCGGCTTGCCCGCCGCAGCGGCGGCGCGGACGAGCATGGCCGCCAGCTGCTCGCGGCTCAGCGGCGCTGTCGGCGCGGCGCTGCCGTCCGCCTGGCCGCGGAGGATGCCTGCGTCCTTGGCGGACGCTACGGCATCGGCGTACCAGGCGCCCGGGGCGACGTCGGCAAAGCCGGTCGCGGCGCTGCCGGAGGCGCCAAGGCCAAGCGCCCGGACGAGCATGGCCGCCAGCTCCGCGCGGTTGACGGACTGGCCGGGCAGGAAGCCAGCCTCGCCGGCGCCTTGCACGATGCCTTTGGCCGACAGGCTGGCGATGTCCGCCTGGGCCCAGTGGCCAGCCGGCACGTCGGCGTAAGCGACGCTCAGCTCCAGTACGGCGTAGCGTCCGGCCGAGAGCGCTTCGGCGCTCCATTCGCCGCCCGCAAGCCGGGAGCCGAGCTGGTAGATGGGCGCGCCTTCCTCGCTCAAGCGGAAGATGCCGGAGCGCTCCGCGTCGGAGCCGCTCGCCGCGCTCAGCTTGAGCCGGATGGCAGCCTCCTCGAGCGGCAGCTCCCGGCCGTCCGCGGCGACATAGCCGACGGCGAGCTCGATCGCGCCGCCTGCGGCGGCATACGCTCGGCGGCCCGGCTGCTGCAGCCGCTGCAGCTGCTTCTCCACGCCGCCCGCTGCGCTGAGGCGGATCGACAGCGGGCCGTCGCCGGCTTGCCGCCACAGCTTGCGCAGCTCATCGCCGGACAGCTCGGCGCTCAGGCCGGGCAGCTCGATGCGGAGTCCGGCGGACAGCCGCTCCTTCAGCTCGGCGCCGAGGCGGACGGTCGCCGCTCCGTCCAGCTTGAGGACGGCAGCCTCGCCGGCATCGCCGACCAGCTGGCCCGGCGCCACGGCGACGATGCCGCTGCTGGCGCCCGGCGTCGGCGTGGCGGAGGCGCTCGGAGCCGGTGTAGCGCTCGGAGCCGGAGTCTTCTCCGGCGCCGGCGTCGGCGTGCCCGGAGGCTCGCTCGTAGCCGGAGGCTCGCCCGTGCCCGGAGGCACGCCCGTGGCCGGAGGCTGCCCCGTAGCCGGAGGCTCGCCCGTAGCCGGAGGCTCGCCCGTAGCCGGAGGCTGCCCCGTAGCCGGAGGCTGCCCCGTAGCCGGAGGCTCGCCCGTAGCTGGGGGCTCGCCCGTGGCCGGAGGCTCGCCCGTAGCCGGGGGCGAGCCCGTAGCCGGAGGCTCGCCTGTAGCCGGAGGCTCGCCTGTAGCCGGAGGCTCGCCTGTAGCCGGAGGCTCGCCCGTAGCCGGAGGCTCGCCCGTAGCCGGAGGCACGCTCGTGCCCGGAGGCTCGCCCGTAGCCGGGGGCTCGCCCGTAGCCGGAGGCTCGCCCGTGGCCGGAGGCTCGCCCGTGGCCGGAGGCTCGCCCGTAGCCGGAGGCTCGCCCGTGGCCGGAGGCTCGCCCGTGGCCGGAGGCTCGCCCGTGGCTGGAGGCTCGCCCGTAGCCGGAGGCTCGCCCGTGCCCGGCAGGTCGCCGGTCCGCGTCAGCCGGATGTCGTCGAAGTAGCCCCAGGCCGCGCCGGGCGCCTCGACGTCGAAGCCGATCGTCACCTGGCCGTTCCCGACTTCGATGCCGCTGACGTTGTATTCCTTCCACACGTTCCACCCGGCATTGGCCATGTCCGTGCTCCAGCGCGAGCCGATGCCCGTCTCGGCGTAGAGCTGCAGCTTCGTCTCGCCGCCTGCGCCGGATGCGGCGGCCGTGAGCTCGTACACGCCTTTCGGCAGCCCGCTCACGATCTGCGTCAGCGAGAAGCGGTACGGATCGCCATGCCAGTAGTTGAACGCATGCGTGCCGGCATGGGCATTGGCGGCATTGTTCTCCACCTTGCCCGCGCCGGCCGTGCCGCCGAGCGTCCAGCCGGTCAGGTCGCCGCTCTCGAAGCCGGGGTTCTGCACGGGGTTCGTCTCCGGCGCCTTCACCAGCTCGAAGTCGTCCAGATACCCCCACGTGCCGCCCGGAGCCTCGACGTCGAAGCCGACCGTCACTTGTCCGTTCGTCACCTCGATCTCCTCGACGGCGTACGGCTTCCAGACGTTCCAGCCCGTATTGACGGCATCCGCGCCGAGCGGATCGCCCCCGTGCCCTTCCGCGAACAGCCGCAGCTTCGCCTCGCCGCCGCCGCCCGACGCCCAGGCGCTGAGGCGGTACATGCCGTTTTCCAGCCCCGTCACCGTCTGGCTGATGCGGTAGCCGTAGTCCGAGCCATGATAATAGTTGACGGAATGCCCGCCGCCATGCGCGTTGCCCGCTTCATTCGACAGCTTGGCCGCGCCCTCGGTGCCGGTCAGCGTCCAGCCGGCCAGCCCCCCTTGCTCGAAGCCCGGATTCGTCAAAAGGTTCGGGTTGTCGACGACCTTCACCTGCACGACAGCCCGCATGGACGCGTCCACGCCCGCGACAGTGCCGCGCACCTCGTACGTCCCCGGCACCTCCCACTGGCCCGGATCCGCCGGCTCGTCCCAGACGACCGCCCGCTGCTCGATGCTGCCTTCGCTGAGCAGCACGTCGGCCTCGGCCGGCAGCTCCGGCGCGGAGCCGGCGCTTGCGGTCACGTCCAGAGAGCGGTACACGAGCAGCGGCTTGATGTCGTCCCCGTCGCCCGGCACGAACCGGAACGCATTCAGCGAATCCAGGGCATTGCCGTCGAAGTCGAACATCGCCTGGTTCTCCCACGCATTGCCCTCGCCGGCTTTCCAGCCGACACCCGCCAGCCAGGCCGGCTCCCAGTAGAAGACGCCGAGCCCTTTGCCGCCCTGCACATGGGCGACCGTGTTCAGGATGAGCTCGGTGACGAGCTTCTGGCTCGCGACGCTCGCCTCGAAGCCGGTCAGCGTCGCTTGCGCCTCGCCGGCGATGTTGCCGTGTCCGTCCGCATCCTCGAGCGTGTACGGGTAGGCCGTCTCCGCGATGACGACTTCCTTGCCGTAGCGGGCCGCCAGATCGTCCATATTGCTCTTGAGCTCTTGGAACGTGCCGTGCCAGTATGGATAATAGGACAGCCCGATGACGTCGTAGTCGATGCCCTGCAGCCGCGCCTGGTCGAAAAACGTCCGGAACTTCGCGTTGCTGCCGCCTTCGGCCAGATGCAGCATGATCTTCGTCTCGTGTCCGGCCGGCGTCGTCTCGCGCACCGCGCGCACGCCCTCGGACAGCAGCTGCGCGAGCTGCGCGAAGCGGCCGGTCGAGCCGTCCGGCAGCAGGATGCCGGAGTTGATCTCGTTGCCGATCTGCACCATGTCCGGGTAGGCGCCCTCGGCGAGCAGCTCGTCCATCACCTCGCGGGTGTAGCCGTAGACCGCCGTCTTGAGCTCCTCGAAGCCGAGCGAAGCCCAGGCGGCAGGCTTGACCTGCTGGCCGGGGTCCGCCCAGAAGTCGCTGTAATGGAAGTCGACGAGCAGGCCCATGCCGGCGGCCTTCACCCGCTTGGCCATCTCGATGAGATGGGCCTTGTCGTTGTAGCCGTCCGCTTGGACGGGATCGTTCCACAGGCGCAGGCGCACGTAGTTGACGCCATGCTCCTTGAGGATCGCGAGCAGGTCGCGCTCGGTCCCTCCGTCATAGAATCGGACGCCCTTGTCCTCGAGCGCTTGCAGCGTGGAGATGTCTACGCCTTTGATGAAGCCGTCCCGGTCGGACGAAGCGGCCGCCTCGACGGCCGATCCTCCTGCCGGCAGGCCGAGTCCGGCCAGTCCGACGACGAGCGCCAGCACGGCGGCGCCGAGTCGGCGCAGCAGCTTGGTATGCACGATGATTCCCCCTTGTTCCGTTCTCCCTTCTATTGTAGGGAAGAGATGAAAGCGCCCCCATTCAGCGGGCCAACAAAAAGGGATACACTTTCAACGATGCGGGGCGGAAGGCGCACGGCGATTCTCGCGGGCGATGCGGCTCCGCTGCCGGAAAGCAAAAAAAATCCAGCGGCGGCCGTTTTTTCGGCTCCGCTGAATCATAAATTTTGGTATAGTTGGAACAAGAAATGTGCATAGGCTTTAAGGGCGGTGGGCAGCTCTTCCGAAAGAAAGGAGGTGCTGCCCATGACAGTGTTCCAAGCAATATCCCTGATGATTATGTTCGGGATGTTCCTGCTGGCGCTGCTCACCTACTTGAAAAAGAAGTAGACCGCCCCACACCCCACAAAGGTTAGGCGGTCTAATTCGCTGCTCTGCCATTTGACGGGATGCAAGCCGCCGCTCTTCAAGCGGAAGCCATTTCCCGGAGGTCTCGGTGCTACAACACCGAGACCTCTTTCTTATTCATAAGCATAGCATACCCGAAATATACCATCAAGAAGCGAAAAGGAATGGACAAGCAAATCGAGTGTCATGCTTCTTCCCGGTATCCGCGCCTAGCTGCCGAGCGTGACGGACATCGTGCTCAGGTTGGTGCTGTTCTGCCGCAGGCGCAGGCTGGCCGCGCCGCTCGAGCCCGACTTGATGCGGACGGTGAGCGCCTTGGAGGCGTTGCCGCTGCTGTCGGCCGTCAGGCTGAACGACGAGCTGTAGCCGTAGGCGGTCGGCCAGCTGCCGTCGGCGTTCTGCACCTGGGCGATCTGCGTGCCGCCGGAGGTCAGATAGATGCCGACGTTGTAGCCGCTGGTCGTGCCGTTCGGCGTCAAGCCGCTCGCTTTGACCGTGATCTGGAACGACGTGCCGTTGCTCGGCAGCGTCGCCGGCGTCACGAAGCTGTAGCTGAGCACGCCCGGCGTCGGAGTCGGCGACGCCGTCGGCGAAGCGGTCGGCGTCGGGGTCGGAGTCGCGGTCGGAGCCGGTGTCGGCGACGAGGCGCCGTAGCCGTAGGAGCCGGTCTTGAACGTGGACGAGTCGTACCACTTGTAGCCGGCGTTCGGCGCGGCCCATGGCTCGGCCTGCGGTTCGGTCGAGGAGGCCGGATTTTCAAAGGCGAGCAGCGGCGTCGGGCTGTCGAGCGTCAGCCCGCTCACCTGCGACAGGCTCGTGTAGCTTTCCGGCACGGCCAGCCAGTTCACCAGGTTGACGAGCAGCGTGTCGTCGTCGACCTCCTTGAAGCCGTCGTACGTCGTTTTGGTCGCGCCGGTGTCCTCGCGCTTGTATTTCGGCGTCGCGTCCTCGACGGGGGAGGAGTCGCCGATGAATGCTGCCTTGCCCGCGCCTTTTTTGGCGACGGCGACATACGGCCCTTCGGCGACGCCGCCTCCGGCGTAGACGCCCTGATCGACGGCGTTGCCCCACTTGGCGGACGTCTGCGGCAGGTAGACGATGCCCTTGGCCTTGGCCGGGTCGATGATCGCGAGCGTGGACCCGGCGTGCATCGCCACGGAGGAGACGCCCTGCGTGATGCCGAAGGCTTGGCTCGGCGCGACGATCTGCGTCGCGTTCACGTCCCCAAGCGCGTTGTAGCGGAAGCGCACGCCGAAGTTCGTCGCGAGCCAGTCGGAGCTGACGACGCCCTGCATGGCGGGGGATGCGGCTTCCTCTGCGCTCATGCCCTTGGTTGGATTCGTCCAGGCTCCGCGGCGGTAGCCGTTGATGGACTCGCTGCCGTCCCAGCGGTTCTTGTTGCGGTCCGCGTTGTAATGGTCGCCGATGAAGAAGATGCTGCCGCCGTTCTGCACGTACTGCGCCATCGCCGCCTGCTCCGATGCCTTGAACGGCACGTTCGGCTCCGCCGTGATGAACACGTGGTACGGCGTCAGGTCGGAGAGGACGATCGGCGACGTCTTGCGCAGCTCCTTGACGTCGAAGCCGGCGGACGCGAGTCCATTGGCGAAGTCCGAGAAGCCGCCGTCGATGACCCAGTCCGCCGCGCCGGCCGTCTGGGCATGCGTGTTGTCGAACAGGATCTTCTTGCCGGCGTTGCCGTTGACGACCTTGGCGGCGATGGACGGCGCGGGGTCCGACGGCCCCTCCGCATAGGCGCGGGAGCCTCCGGGCTGCGCCAGCGGGGCAGGCAGCAGGAGGGCGGCCGCGACGGCCGCTCCGAGCAGGCGTTTCTTCCATGACGAAGCTGGTTTCATAACTCGTCCCCTTTCGATGGGCGCGGAATCTTCTTCCATTCCGGCTGAGACTACTATAAGGCGAGAGGAGGGAGTTCGGATAGAGGGATGTGAGGGGCATGTCCGTCTTATTTTTGTAAAGGCCGGAAGGGAACCTTTTCTGCTTTCTCCGGTCTTATAGGGGAGGTGAGGGGATGAGGGGAAAGCTGGATTATTTGCAGCATCTCGGGGAGGGCTATGACCGCGGGGCCGTGCTGGAGCAGCTGATGGAGCGGTTCGGCGGGGACGTGTGGCGCTTCGCCTTCTTTTTGACCGGAAGCCGGGAGGCGGCGGACGACGTGTCGCAGGAGACGTTCCTCGCGGCTTACCGGTCGCTCTACTCGTTCCGGGGCGGGGAGGCTTCGGCCAAAAGCTGGCTGCTGAAGATCACGCGCAACAAGGCGCTGCATCAGCTGCAGGGAGCGTTCCGCCGCCGGGTCCGGCTCACGGGACGGCCGCCGGCTTCCGGGGCGGAGCCGGCGGCGGAGCAGATCCATTTCGCCCGGGCCGAGCGGGCGGAGCTGTGGACGGCCGTGCTGGCGCTGCCGCTCAAGCTGAAGGAAGCGCTGCTGCTGGACTTTCACTATGGCATGAGCCTGCGCGAGATCGCGGAGCTGACCGGCGTGCCGGAGGGCACCGTCAAGTCGAGGATTCATCGGGCGAAAAAGAAGCTGCGGGCTCAGTTGGGGGGAATGGACGATGGACGATAGGCGGTTGAGAGAAGCGCTGCAGGAGCTGCCGCTGGCGGGACCCGAGTTCCGGCCGGAGCTGAAGGCGCTCGTGCGGAGGCGGGCGGCGGCGGAAGGCGGCCAGGTGGGGGGGCGAAGGCCGGACCCGGAACGGACGGATTTGGAAGGCGTTCGTCCGGCCAGAGGCGGCCCGGCGGACGCGGCCGGCGAGCATCATCCGGGACGGACCGTGCCGGATGCGGCCAGGAGCGGCTCCGCAGACCAGGGCGGCGCGCGGCCGGACAGGGGCTGCCCGGCCGATCGGGCGGGCTCGTCCGCGCTGGAGCCGGTCCCTCGGCGGGCCAGCCGACCGCTCCGCGGCCGGAGCCGCCTGCGCTGGCTCGTGGGCTCGGCGGTGGCGCTGGTCCTGCTGGCGGCGCTGCTGCCGCCGGACTTGTGGCGCGGGCAGTCGCCCGCTGCTTCCGTTGCCGTAGAGAGGCTGGCGTACGAGCGGGACGGCAAGGTCGTGCTGCAAGCTTTTCCCGAAGGGAACGGGCTGAAGGCTGGCCTGCGGCAGGGCCTCCTGCTCGTGTTCGACGAGCCGACGTCCGCTCATCGGGGCGAAGAGGTGACCGTGACGGCCGTGCACGAGGCGACGGGGGCGAGGGAGACGATCGCCGATGCGCTTGTCGGAGAAGCCGGGCCGGACAGCCAGCCGCTGGAGCGCTTCGGAGCGAGCTTCGTCCTTCCCTATGGCGGCATGTGGCGGGTGGAGGCGACGCTTGACGGGACCTTCTACGGCGACGTCGTGCTGGCTGCGGCCGAGCCTGAGCCGGCGGAGAGCCCGTTGTTCCTGTCCAGGACGTATTCGTCCGAGACGCAGTCGTACTCCACGCAGCCGATGCGGGGCGAGGAGGGGCGGGTCGGCATCCTGGACGTCGCGTTCACGGCAGGGAGGAGCCAGAAGGTCATGTGGCATTTCTGGGAAAGGAACTTCGGCGAGCTGGACGGCGAATTCGTCGTCCGGGCCGTTCGACCGGGAAGCGCCGAGCCCCTCGACGTTTATCCGCAGGTCGGTCCGCCGCCTCGACTCGGCGGCCCGCTGAGCGGCGCGGACCGCCATCTGCCGACCGGCATCGCGCTGCCGGAGCCGGGGCTGTGGCGGCTGCTTCCGTACGTGGACGGCCGGCTGATCGGCTCGATCGTCGTCCGCGCGCAGGAGGCGTCGGCTGCGGAGTGAGCGCCCCCGGCAGGGGACACTCGCGTCGGCTGCCCCGGCGGATAACTCCCCCGCTTGACGACCAGACTAGAGTGGTAAAGTTCTCCTATAGTCATGTGGAGCGCTTGCGGGACGGAAAGCGGCTGTGCTACACTCGTAGCAATCAAGCGCGAAAGCCGTCCGCGGGCCGTCAGGCCCCAGCCGGGCGGCTCGCGATCGAACGGAGGGTTACGTGTGATTCATTCGATTCGGATCCGCACGGTGCGTCGCTAATTGAATAGCGCCCATGTTCTGCCTTTGTGCAGGGATCTCGAATCGTGGATGAATCCACGGTCATAGCTTTGACGCGCCTCTTTCGCGCCTCCCCGTTTCTTCGTCGGCTTCGGCCTTCAGGAGCGGGGCGGCGACGAGGTCGCCTCTTCCGTCCGCGGAGGACTCCATCTGTCCGGCCGGAGAGCGGCGCGGCGGCATGCTGCCGTCCGCGCTCCCTCCGGGCGCCGCTGCCATGCGGCGGCGCGGACGGAAGACGAAGCCGATCCATTCTGCATAACTGCGAACACGGGCCGCTAGGTCCGTGTTTTTTCATACCTGAATTTCCCCAAGACAGAGAGGATGATCCCGATATGACACATTCCAACCAACACCCCCGCGAGCGCGCGATTCTCGTCGGCGTGCACGAGCAGAACAACCACCAGTTCGCCTACTCCATGCAGGAGCTGCAAGGGCTGGCCGAAGCCTGCAACATCGAGGTCGTGGCCGAGCTGACGCAAAAGGCGGAGCGCATCCACAGCACGCACTACCTCGGCTCCGGCAAGCTCGAGGAGCTGGCGGCGCTCATGGAGGCGTACGATTCTCCGACCGTCATCTGCAACGACGAGCTGTCGCCTTCGCAGATCCGCAACCTCGAGGCCGCGGTCAAGACGAAGGTCATCGACCGCACGATCGTCATCCTCGACATCTTCGCCGAGCGGGCGCAGACGAAGGAAGCTCAGCTGCAGGTCGAGGTCGCGCGCCTGAACTACATGCTGCCGCGCCTCGTCGGCTTGCGCGAGTCGCTCGGCCGCCAAGGCGGCGGAGGCGGAGCCGGCCTGCGCAACCGCGGCGCGGGCGAGACCAAGCTGGAGCTGGACCGCCGCCGCATCGAGGAGCGCATCCACCTGCTGGAGACGGAGCTCGAGAAGCTCGTCCACCAGCGGCAGGTGCAGCGCAAGCGCCGCAAGAAGAACGAGATTCCCGTGCTGGCGCTCGTCGGCTATACCAACGCCGGCAAGTCGACGCTGCTGAACGCGCTCGTCGATACGTTCCACCCCGACTCCGGCAAGAACGTGCTCGCCAAAGACATGCTGTTCGCCACGCTGGAGACGTCGGTGCGCAGCATCGAGCTGCCGGATCGCAAGTCATTCCTGCTGACCGATACGGTCGGCTTCGTCAGCGGGCTGCCCCATCATCTCATCAAGGCGTTCCGCTCGACGCTGGAGGAGGTCGCCGAGGCCGACCTGCTCGTGCATGTCGTCGACTCCTCCAACCCGGAGTTCAAGCAGCAGATCGAGGTCACCGAGCAGACGCTCAAGGAGCTCGGCGCGGACGGCATCCCGATGCTGTACGCCTTCAACAAGGCGGATCTCGCCGGCCAGAGCTACCCGCGCGTGGAGCAGGACCGGGTGTACCTGTCCGCCTACAAGCGCGAGGGCGTCGACGAGCTCGTCGCGCAGATCCGCAAGCAGATTTTCCGCGATTACATCGCCGCCGAGGTCGTCGTGCCCTTCGACCAGGGAGCTTGGGTGTCGTTCTTCAACGAGCATGCCCACGTGCAGGAGACGGAGTACGAGGAGGCCGGCACGCGCCTCAAGCTCGAGGTGCGCGAGGCGGATCTGAACCGCTTCTATCAGGAGACAGGCGCGGAGCGGCAGCCGGCGGCTCGGGAGTAAGGCGGGCATCCGGTCGAGAAGGCGCGGTTCGGGCGGAAGGCCGGAGCGATGGAACCAAGGCACAAACGTGCCTTGAATGGTCCCAAGTGCGGCCGTAGCGATGGATCCAAGGCACAAACGTGCCTTGGATGGTCCGGAGTGCGGCCGGAGCGATGAATCCAAGACACAAACGTGCCTTGGATGGTCCGGAGTGCGGCCGTAGCGATGGAACCAAGGCACAAACGTGCCTTGGTTGAGCCGGATTACGGCCGTAGCGATGGAACCAAGGCACAAATGGACCTCTGTCAAGAAAGTGGACACCTTAGTAACGGACGGAGTTCAGGCAGTCCCGTCGAATTCAGCCGCGAATCGCACGGGGGACAGATAACCAAGCGAGCCGTGGATTCGCTTGCGGTTGTAAAAGAATTCAATGTAGCGGTACATGTCTTGCGAGGCTTGCTTTCGGGTCAAGAATCGCGTGCAATAGACGAGTTCTTTTTTGAGAATGCTGTGGAACGATTCCATGCTCGCATTGTCATAGCAGTTGCCTCTGCGGCTCATGCTGGCGGTCATGCCGTACTGCTCCAGCTGGCTTCGGTAGGCTTCCGAGGCGTACTGACTGCCTCGGTCCGAATGGTGCACCAGACCAGCAGGCGGCCCCTTGCTCGCGTAGGCTTTCTCCAGCGCATCCAAAACAAGCTCAGCTTTCATATGGCCTGCAAGCGTCCAGCCGACAATCTCACGGGTGCACAAATCCATGACGCTCGCTAAATACAATCGCCCTTCCCGACAAGGAATGTAGGTGATATCTGCCACCCATACTTGGTTCGGCAGTTCGACGTCGAACTGCTGGTTCAGGAGATTCGGAGCGATGGGCTGGTCATGATTCGAGTCGGTCGTCGACACCCGGAAACGGCCAGAAACGCAAGCGCGAAGCTTCATTTCGGCCATGTAGAGACTGACGGTACGTTCGGAAATGGCGTATCCCTCTCGCCGGAGCAGCACGGTGAGCTTCGGGGCTCCATACCGCCGCTGGGCATCATGAAAGTGGAACCGAATCCGTTCTTGGATGTCCGCTTTAAGCCGTGCCCGGGCGCTGGGAAGCGCCTGGCTCCATTTGTAGAATCCGCTCCGCGACACTTGCATGACCTTGCACAACTTCTTCAACGGAAAATCGGAGCGGGAGTCCTCTATGAACTGAAATCTCATTTCCGTGGATTGCTGAAGATGTGCACCGCCTTTTTTACGATGGCCAGCTCTTCTTCCATCTCGCTGATCTGGCGTTCCTTCGCTTTGAGCTGTGCTTTCAGCTCCCGGATCAGCTCGGCGTTGTTCACCGGTTCATTCTCGAATTCCCGATACTGAGCCAGCCACTGATGCAACGTGCTCTTGGGAATGTTCAGTTCTTCGGCAATGTCTCCCAGCGACTTGGTCTGTTCTTGAATGAACTTTACGGTTTCTTTCTTGAACTCTTCGTTGTAATGCTGACGCCTACGTTCCTCTGTCATGAGAACACCTCCACATACGGTCATTATTGTCTGTCCGTTAGAGGGTGTCCACTTTTTATTCTAGTTGCAAAACGTGCCTTGGATGAGCGGATTTCGACTCGGTTCCAATTAAAGAAGCGTCCAGCTCCTTCTCGATGAAGGGGGCGGGACGCTTTTTTTAGGCTTAGAAAAACAGCTGGAAGTCGAAGTCGTATCCAAGCTCGCCGCAATGCTCGAGGCTATGCTTGAACGCTACACTCTCGCGCGTGTCATACGGTCCTTCTCTCCCTCGCGTACCCGCTTACCCGAGCGCCTTCAGGCCGACGGCCGCGCCGAGCACAAGCGTGATGCAGAGGATGCGCAGGACGCTGCGCGACTCGCCGAAGAACAGCATGCCGACGATCGCTCCGCCGGCCGCTCCGATGCCGGTCCAGACCGCATAGGCGGTGCCCATCGGCAGGTCGCGCATCGCCAGGCTGAGCAGCAGGAAGCTGAGCAGGAAGCCGGCGGCCAGCAAGGCGAAGTTCGCGAAGCTGCGGCGTTCGTTGAGCCGGTTCATCATCGTCACGCCGAACACCTCGCACAGCCCTGCGCCGATCAGATACACCCAGGCCATGTCAGACCGCCTCCTTTCCGGACTTGTCGGCCGCCGGCTCGTGGCCGAGCAGCTTGAGGCCGACGACCCCGATCAGCAGCACGCCGATCAGGGCGAGCTTGACCGGCTTGACCGGGTCGCCAAAAACAATCATTTCGGCCAGTACGGTGCCGGCCGTGCCGAGTCCGACGAAAACCGCATAGACGGTGCCCACGGGCAGGTGGCGGGCCGCGTTCAGCAGCACGTAGAAGCTGATGAGGATACAGACCGCGGTCAGCGCCCATTCGAGCGCCGTATCGGCATGCTTGAGGCCGATGACCCAGCCGACCTCGAACACGCATGCGCCGACGATTTGAAGCCAGTACCGATTCATGAAGAAGTCCCCTTTCGATCGCAGCTCTTTGCTGCGTGTTCTCTTGCCGCGCTTCGGACGGCCGCCGTTTCCAGTATGCCCCATCCTGCGCAGGAGATGCCCGCAAGAAAGCCCGGAAGACAGCCGCCAAAGCGGCGGTCATCTCCCGGGCTTTTGTCCCTCCGTGTCTGCGCGGCCATGTCGGCCGTGCCGTTCCCTCTCGGACCAGTCCGGCGCTCGCTGACGCCGCGGAACCCTAGGCAACTGATTCCCGCCATTATAGCAACCGGGGCGAGAGATGGCAAGGTCGGGGACTGGAACTTTCTTGCAGGAGCCGGCGTCTAATCGGGTAGCATCGAGCAGGGAGAGGAAGGGCGCGGATGAGTCGTGATGGCGATTCAAAAAAGGAGCGGCAGGAGCGGGACGAGAGGGGCGGCCGCAGTCAAGAGCGTGCCGGGCTCCGGCGCGTGGAAAAGGAACGCCAACCTCAGTGGAAGGATTTCCGCCGCTGGATGCCAGGGAGGCTCTTTCTCACGGCGTCCGGGGCGGCGGGCATGCCGCAGGGCGAAGCATGCGGTCAGCGGCGCCCTCGTAGGCGCGCTGCTGCTCGCGGCAGGCAGCCTCGGGCTGCTCCGATACGGGCTGACGCATGCCGACGCTGCGCCGTGGGACCATGACTCGCCGCTCGCTGCGGCGGGACTGGGGGGATTGCTGCTGTTCAGCGGAGGAGCGCTGGCTCTGGGGCTGGCAAGAGCTTGGATGGCGGTCGGGCCGCTATTCCATAGGAATGGGAGAGATGGGGAATGAACAAGGGCGGATGGACGTCGGAGGAAGAGGAAGCCGCAGGACGGTTCAGGGAACCGTCCGAAAGCTCACCGGCAAGCGGAAGGGTAAGCGGCAGCGCAATCGTCACGTATCTGCTGCTTTATCTTGTCTTTATAGCGCTGTTCATGGGCGCGGCGCTTGGCGTGGAGCGGATCGAGGGCTACAAGATCGCGACGACAGAATACTACGGCTTGATGAATTTGGGCGGCATCTTTGTGGCGATGGTGCTGCTTCTCGCGGTGGTTCTGTATCCGGTCGTGCTGCTGCCGATTACGCTCGCAGTCAACCGCTGGCTGCGCCATCCGCTGCTGCAGATCGCGCTGTTCCTCGGACTTTTCCTATGGGCGGGACAGCTGCACTATCGGGATTATCCGCTGTACTTCCGGGAGGGCTATGGGCTCAGCCCATGGACGTCGTGGTGGATGTTCGGGCTTGCGGGACTGCTCTATGCGGGAGCGAACCTGCTGCTGACGAGTCTGGGGAGAAGTGGTCGTCCGTCTTCCCATCGCTTGCCGCCGGACAGGCTGTCATGAAGCAGATTTGCCGGCCATCGGGAAGAATTTCGGGAACGACCGTGGTGAAGCCGCTTCTCCTCCTCTTTGTGTTCCTCATCCTGCTGGCGGCTGCCGCCATGACGGCGTATGGGCAAGTCTATGACGGAATGATTTTATTCGCAGTCGGCTTGCTCGGGCCGCCGGCGTTTGCGGTGCTTGCGCTGCCGCTCACTTTGGCGGCGGATCGCTGGCTTCGTCCGCGCTGGCTGCAGCTCCCTTTGTTCGGCTTCCTTGGCGGAGCGGCGGGGCGAGGGTTGCCGGTCAGCGAACCTGGCTCGCCTTGGACGGAGGAGCCGCTGCTTGTTTTTGAGCTATGGCCGTTCGCTCTCGCCGGCTTGCTCTATGCGGGAGCGAACCTGCTTCTGACGAGGCTGGGGAGAAGGAAGCAGACATGAATGTTGTAGAGCGGCTGGATCGGCATATTCTCGGCTGCAGGGGTTGCCGGCGATCGAAAAAGCCCCGGCATGCGCCGGGGCCGATCGAAGCAGCGTGGGGTCAGGCGAAGCCGACCTTGGGCTTTTCTCTCTCTTTCAAAGGCAGGCTGATCGTGCGGATGGACGTGATGGGAATGTAGAGCTCCTGATAGTCGGTGACGTATTTCACGAACTTGTCGTCTGCTTGCTCGAGGACGCCGTTTTCAGCCAGCGTGCCGTCGAGAAAGTGGATCAGAACCTTTTTTCCAATGAGCTTATCCAGCATGGGCGGTTCACCTCGCTTGAGCGGAATGGGTCTTGCTTCCATCATACCGGATGGGGAATACATTAGGATAGGAGTCGAGCGTGCAGCGAGAAAAAAACGACTATCCAGCTAGGCTATGGGAAACAAGGGAAGAGTTGCCCTTGTCATGTTCGGCCCGCATGAGTTCGGTTGCAGCCGCTGCCTTAGAATGCGGTCGATGATCGAGCTTGGAACAAGCGCGCTGCCGCTAGGTCTGGATGCGGTCGATGATCGAGCTTGGAACAAGCGCGCTGCCGCTAGGTCTGGATGCGGTCGATGATCGAGCTTGGAACAAGCGCGCTGCCGCTAAGTTTGGATGCGGTCTATGATTCCGTACTCCAGCGCCTCCTCCGCCGACATGAAATAGTCGCGGTCCATATCCCGCTCGATCCGCTCGAGCGGCTGGCCGGTCCGCTCCGCCGCGATGCGGTTGAGCGTCTCGCGCGTCTTCAGGATGCGGCGGGCGGAAATCGCGATGTCGCTCGCCTGCCCTTGCGCTCCGCCGTGCGGCTGGTGGATCATGACCTCGCTGTTGGGCAGGGCGCTGCGCTTGCCTTTCGCTCCTGCAAGCAGCAGGATCGCGCCGAACGAATACGCCGCGCCGGTGCAGATCGTCTGGACGTCCGGCTTCACGAGCTGCATCGCGTCGTAGATCGCGAGCCCGGCTGTCGTCGAGCCGCCGGGGCTGTTGATATACATGGTGATATCTCTCTCCGCGTCATCCGCCGCCAGGAACAGCAGCTGCGCGATGACCGAATTGGCGACGGCGTCGTCGATGGCGGATCCGACCAGGATGATGCGCTCCTTGAGCAGGCGGGAGTAGATGTCGTAGGAGCGCTCGCCCTTGGCGGTCTGCTCGACGACGTACGGCACGTGGTTCATCGGGGTTCCTCCTCGTCAGCCGGGCCGCAGCATGGCGGCCGGCCGTTGGTTTGCTTCATGCCCCCGGTAAACGAACCGGCGCAAGCCGAGGATACGAGGCGGAAAAAGAAATAAATTTCGCCGGTTCGCGTATCCTTTCGAGGCGGCTGTTCGTTTACCGAATACCGATATCCGCACGCAGAAAGGAGCTGCCGCATGGACGCAATTCGCATGGCCGCCGAGGAGGAGCGCAGCGCCCTTCGCCGCTATTGCCTCGCCTTGGCCGGTTCGCGCTGGGACGCCGAGGATCTGGAGCAGTCCGCCTGGTGCCGCGCGCTGGCCTACCCGGGCTGGGAGGGGCACGCCAACCGCGAGGCGCTGCTGCTGCGCATCGCGCGCAATCTGTGGACCGACCAGCAGAGGAAAAAGGCGCTGCATCAGCGCTCCTTGCCGGAGCTTGCCGCAGCCGAGCCGGACCGGGAAGCAAGCGGCGAAGCCGCCGGAGGGTGGGAGCTGGAGACGATGCTCCACTCCCTCGGCCGGCGGCTGACGCCGCTGCAGCTGGCGGTGTGGCTGCTGCGCGAGATGCACGGCAGCAGCATCGCGGAGACGGCGCTTCGCCTCGGCATGACCGAGGGCGCCGTCAAGGCGGCGATGCACCGCGCCCGCCGCGCGCTCGGCGCGGTCCGCCGCGACTTGGCCGCCGGCGGGCTGCGCGAGCCCGCGGACGAGGCGCTGCTCGCGCGCGTGCGCGGCCTGGCGGCGGCGCTGCGCGCGGGCGATGCCGCCGCGATCGCGGCGCTCGCCGAGCAGGAAGCGCTCGAGCCGGCCGTAGCCGCCGCCGCGCTGGCGGGGCGCGGCAGGGCGCAAGCCTCGGCCGGCGCAGCCGCCGTGCCGGCGGACGGCAGCGCCGGCGGCGATGGCGCGCGCAGCGACGCGGGCGCGCCGCAGGCTCGCGGCCCAGTCGACGTGCGCGCGCTGCCGGCGCAAGCCGCCTGGAGCGGGCGCGCTGCCTCCTGGCGCGGGGCTTCCGCCGCCGGTAGTCCCGCCGGTCTGGCCGGCGGCGCCATCTGGGGCTTGGCCGTATAAAAGGCAGTACCGTAAAGAAGCCTTCCCGAGCCTCGAAGCGAGGCGGGAAGGCTTTTTCGATCAGGGGGCCAGTTCTAGCCTGGAATCAGGGCCGGGCTGCCATTGGACGGCCCGCATGCTGCCTTCCGAGCGATCCGCCCCGCATCCGCCCCGCATCCGCCCGCATCCGCCCCGCATCCGCCCCGCATCCGCCCCCATGCCGCATCCGCCCGCTCCCCCTACCGCCCGAGGAACCCGCCCTCGGAGCGGATCGCCTGGCCGGTGATCCACTGGGCCTCGTCGCTCGCGAGGAAGGCGAGCGCGCGGGCCGCGTCCTCCGGCCGCCCGATGCGGCCCATCGGGAACAGCGGCAAGAGCTGCCGCTTGAGCTCGTCCGACATCCAGCCGGAGTCGGTCGGGCCCGGGTCAAGCCCGTTGACCGTGATGCCGAGCGGCGCGAGCCCGGCGGCCAGCGGCTCGATCAAGCCCGCCAGCAGCTGCTTGGTCGCCAAGTACGCGAGGTTGTCGGCGTCCTGCCCTTTGGACAGCAGGAACAGGATCCGTCCCGCCCCTCCGGCCGGATGCGCCTGCTCGAAGCGGCGCGCGAACTCCATGCTGAGCAGGGCCGGAGCCCGGTTGTTGACGATATAATGCCGATCCAGCGACTCCTGCGTCAGCGTCCGATAGCTGGTCGGAGCGCAGTAGCAGGCATTGTGGATGACGATCGAGGGCAGCCGTCCGAGCGCGCGCTCGGCCTCGTCCAGCACCTGCACGGGCGCGTCCGGGTCCATGAAGTCGGCCTCCATCTGGCCGGCCCGCACGCCCATGCCCTCCAGCTCCTGCTGCAGCCGGTCGGGCCATCCCATCTGCAGGCCGCAGCCCTCCTCCGCGTCATACGCGCGCCAATGCGTATAGAACAGATCGGCGCCTTGCTCCGCGAGCGCGCGGCAGATCGCCGTGCCGATGCCCGCCTCCCGGCTGACGCCGGTGACGAGCGCGGTCCTTCCTTTCAACGCCATGGTCATGAACGCATCGCCTCCTTCTTCAACCAGCATAAGCCCCGAGGGGGGACGGGGAGTAGGGGCAGGATCGGCTATAGCCGAACTTGCCCTCTCCGGGTTGAAGCCGGCTGTCCTCCTGCATATAATGAGAAGGCACAGCGGATGATGGCAGCGGGAGAGATTGCCTGCAGGACCGGGGCGACGCCGAAGGAGCAACCTGCACGCAGGGGAATCTCTCAGGCAAAAGGACCTTTGCCGGACGCAGCTCTGGAGAGCATTCCGCGCCGCCTTGCGGACGGCCGATCGGGCAACGAAAGCCCTCGGCTCGCCCGCAAGGCGGCGCGTCGGAATCACCCAAGGGGAAACTTCATGGCGCCGATATCGCGGCGCTGGCGGAGGCAACTCTCAGGTACAAGGGACAGAGCGGTGGAATACGGGGAAGCAGAGGGCTCGCGCGAGCCTTTGCTTTGACGCATTCCGCCGCCCTGTTCCTTTTCATTTCAGCGATACGCAAAGGAGGAAGCGCATGCGCTTCAAGGATGTCTTCTCGATCATCGGGCCGTCCATGGTCGGCCCTTCCAGCTCGCATACCGCCGGCGCGGCGCGCATCGGGCTGGCCGCCCGCAGGCTGCTCGGCGCGATGCCGGAGTCGGCTCGCGTCAGCTTCTTCGGCTCGTTCGCCGCGACTTACCAGGGCCACGGCACGGATACGGCCGTCGCCGGCGGGCTGCTCGGCATGCGCACCGACGATCCGCGCCTGCCGGATGCGGTCGAGCTCGCCGAGGAGGCGGGCCTGGACCTGACCTTCCGCGAGGGCAAGGGGCTGTTCCCCCATCCCAACACCGTGAGGCTCGACCTGCAGGCCGCGGACGGGCGCAAGCTGTCGCTGCTCGGCACGTCGATCGGCGGCGGCAACGTCGAGATCGTCGAGGTGAACGGCTTCGCCGTCAAGTTCGGCTGCTCCTGCCCGGCGCTGCTCGTGCGCCATCGCGACCAGCCGGGCGTCATCGCCGGGCTGACCGCCGCCTTGGAGGAGGCCGGGCTCAACATCGCCGGCTTGTCGCTCAGCCGGATGGAGCGGCAGGGCGAGGCGCTTGCGGTCGTCGAGCTGGACGGCGAGGCGCCCGGCAAGCTGCTGGAGCGGGTGCGGCGGCTGCCGCATGTGCTCGGCACCGATTATGTCGATCTGAACGGGGAAGAGGAGGAGATGGCGGATGAACTTTCGGACGCTGAAGGAGCTCAGTGAGCGCTGCCGCGAGGGCGGCCTGACGATCGGGCGCCTCATGCTGCAGCAGCAGGCCAAGGAGTCGGGACGCGAGGAAGCGGAAGAGTTCGCGACGATGAAAGCGTACTACGGCATCATGAAGGAAGCCGTCCACAATGGCCTGACCCGCGACACGACGTCGCGCAGCGGCCTCACCGGCCTGGACGCCCAGCGGGTCGCCGCCTACAACGAGAGCGCCGAGCCGAGCCTCGGCGGCGACGCCGGACGCGCGATGGCGTACGCGCTCGCCGTCTCCGAGGTGAACGCCTCGATGGGCCGCATCGTGGCGACGCCGACGGCGGGCTCCTGCGGCATCATCCCCGGCGTGTTCGTCAGCTCGCAGGAGCGGTTCGGCTGGGACGACGACGTCATGACCGAGGCGCTGTTCGCCGCAGGCGCGATCGGCTACGTCATCGCCAACAATTCCTTCGTCTCCGGCGCGGAGGGCGGCTGCCAGGCCGAGGTCGGCTCCGCCATCGGGATGGCGGCGGGCGCGCTCGCCGAGCTGCGCGGCGGCACGCCGGAGCAGGCGATGCATGCCGTCGGGCTCGCGCTCAAGAATACGCTCGGCCTTATCTGCGATCCCGTCGGCGGGCTCGTCGAGATCCCGTGCATCGTGCGCAACGGCTTCGGCGCGGTCACCGCGCTCGCCGCGGCCGACATGGCGCTGGCCGGCGTGCGCAGCGTCATCCCGAGCGACGAGGTCGTGCAGGTCATGCTCGAGGTCGGCGCGGCGATGCCGGAGAAGCATCGCGAGACGGCCGGCGGCGGGCTGGCCCAGACGCCGACCGGCAAAAAGCTGATGGAGGACCTGCGCAAGAAGAAGCGGCGCTAGAGCCGGCGGAAGCGTGGAGGGGCGGCTCCTCGGAGGCGAAGCAGCTCGGCGAGAAAAGCTCGCCGAGCTGCTTCGGTTTTTTTTAACATCGGATATGTCGCCTAAATTCGTTCCGCGCGGTCAAGTTCGGGCGAAGAGCGGAATAAACTGAAAGCGGATACAGGAAAGCGCTCGACCCGGGAGCGGCATAGGCCTGTCCTCGGGAGGGGCGAAGTCCAGCATGTCAGGAGGAATGACGGAGTGATTAAATTCCGAAGGGTCGCCTTGTCGTTGCTGCCGTTCGCCCTCGTCGCCGCCGGCTGCGGCGGTCCGGCTCCGGCCGATAACACGAAGACGCTTACGCTCTGGTACTGGAACCGAAGTCTGGACGACGGCCTCATCCGATCGGTCGAGCAGAAGTTTCCCGGCATCAAGATCAACGCCCAAAAGATCGGCGGCGACTTCAAGTCCAAGCTGAAGACGACGCTGGCCGCCGGCTCGGCCGGTCCGGACATCGTCGCCTTCAATGACTGGGTCTCGGAGCTGTTCGTCAGCTCGGATCGCTTTTATGACCTCTACGAGCTCGGCGCCAAGGACATCGAGCCGGACTTCCTCGATTGGAAATGGAACTTCGGCGTCACCCCCGCCGGAACGATGATCGCGCTGCCGATCGATACCGGACCGACCGCGCTGTTCTACCGGGCCGATCTGTTCGAGCAGGCGGGATTGCCGAGCGATCCGGCCGAGGTCCGCGAGCAGCTCGGCACCTGGGAAAGCTATCTGCAGGCGGGCAAGCAGCTGCAGGATCATTTCGGCGGCAAGGTGAAGATGCTTGACAACGCCAACAACATCTACACGCAGGTCAACGCCCAGTCGGACCGGATTTATTTTTCCAAGGAGGACCGGTTCATCGGCGACCAGCCGCAATCCTCGATGAGAAAGGCCTGGAATCTCGCCGTCCAAGCCGCCGAGATGAAGCTGGCTGCGAATGTAAACGCCTTCACGAGCGAGTGGAGCGCCGCCATGAACAACAGCGGCATCGCCTCCTTCGTCGGGGCCGTCTGGATGAAGCAGGTGCTGGAGGAGGCCGCTCCCGATACGGGCGGCAAGTGGAGGGTGGCGCGGGCTCCCGGGGGAGACGGCAACAACGGGGGCTCCTTCCTCGCTATCATGAAGACGAGCGCTTACCCGGAGGAAGCGTTCGACGTCATCCGCTACCTGCAGAGTCCCGACCATCAGATCCAGACCTACAAGAATCTGAATCTGTTCCCCTCGGCCGCCGAAGCGCTGGACGATCCGAGCATGAAGGAGAAGGAGCCCTTTTTCGGGCATCAGGCTACGGGCGAGATTTTCGCGGAATCCGCGCGGAACGTGAAGCCGGCGTACTTCGGAGGCAAGTATACGAACGTCAACGGCATCGCCCTGCGCGAGCTGACCTCCGTCGTCCTGCAGGGCAAGAATCCCGACAAAGCCTGGAACGACGCGCAGAACCGCATCCAAAAAGAGCTGCTGCGCTGACGGCCGCCGCCCCATAGACCAATGGCTGACAGGAGGTCACCCTTATGGGCAAACCCATGCTGAACGCAGAGTCTCCCCGCGCCCCGCGCTCCCCGCGGACCAAGGACGGCTTGAGCGCGCGCATCTGGAAGCACCGCAAGGAATACTTCGCCATCTCCCCGTTTTACCTTTTGTTCGCGGTGTTCGGCTTGTTCCCGATCGCCTTCTCCATGTACCTCTCCTTCCAAAAATGGGACGGAATCGGACGGATGAGCTACAACGGGCTGAACAACTACCGCTTCATGCTGACCGATCCGGACTTCTGGAAGGCCGTCGGCAATACGCTCCTGATCTGGATCTACTCGACGATCCCGATGCTGTTCCTGGCGCTTGTCGTCGCCTTCCTGCTCAACTCCGCGTTCGTACGGATGCGGACGCTGTACCGCGTCGGCTACTTCCTGCCCAACGTCACCTCGCTCGTCGCGGTGGCGATCATCTTCGGCACGATCTTTTCCAACAACTACGGCTTGCTGAACTACGTGCTGGACCTGCTCGGCCTGAACTCCATCGAGTGGCTGAACCGCACCTGGGGCATCCAGCTGGCGATCTCCGTCATGGTGATCTGGCGCTGGGCGGGCTACAACGCGATCATCTATCTGGCCGGTCTGCAGAGCATCCCGACCGTGCTCTACGAAGCGGCCAAGATCGACGGGGCTTCGGGCATGCAGGCGTTCTTCCGCATCACCATCCCGAACCTGCGGCCGATCATCCTGTTCACGCTCATCACCTCCACCATCGGCGGGATGCAGGTGTTCACCGAGCCCCAGGTGCTCGTCGGCAACGACGGCGGCGCGAGCGGCGGCGGCCTCACGATCGTCCTTTACCTGTACCGCGAAGCGTTCGTGCACAACTACTTCGGCTACGGGGCGGCCGTCGGGTGGGGGATGTTCCTCCTGATCGCCCTCTTCTCCATCGTCAACTGGCTGTTCGTCCAAGGCCGTCCGTCCCACGACCAGGGGGTGAAGTGAGATGAAAGCCCGATCGATCCTGCTGCATGTCGGCCTGACGGCCGGACTGCTGCTCTCCGTGTTCCCGTTCTACTGGCTGCTCGTCATGGCGACCCGCACGACGGCGGACATCTACAGCTTCCCGCCGAAGCTCTGGTTCGGCACGAGGCTCGGGGACAACGTCTCCCGCGTGTTCGAGAACATCGACTTCTTCGGCGCGTTCTGGAACACGCTGTTCGTCGCGTCGGCCTGCGCGGTGCTCGTGCTGTTCTTCGACTCGCTGGCGGGCTTTACGTTCGCCAAGTTCGATTTTCCCGGCAAAAAGCTCCTGTTCGTGCTGCTGCTCGCCACGATGATGGCGCCGGCCCAGCTGTCGCTCGTGCCGTCGTTCGTCATCATGGCCAAGTTCGGCTGGGTCGGCTCGTTCAAGGCGCTCATCATCCCCGGCATGGCCAACGCGTTCGGCATCTTCTGGATCCGGCAGTACGCCCAGGAGTCGGTGCCGAGCGAGCTGCTGGACGCGGGCCGCATCGACGGCTGCGGCTTCATGCGCCTTTACTGGAACGTGGCGCTGCCGATCCTGCGGCCGGCGCTGTCGTTCCTCGGCGCGTTCACGTTCATCGGCGCCTGGAACGACTACCTGTGGCCGCTCATCATCCTGACCGACGAGAGCAAGTTCACGCTGCAAGTGGCGCTTTCGTCGCTGAATGGCATTTACGTGACCGATTACTCCATGGTCATCGCCGGCACGCTGCTGGCCGTCATCCCGCTCATCGTCCTGTTCCTGTTCGTCAGCAAGCAGTTCATCTCCGATATCGCCGCCGGGGCGATCAAGAGCTGAGCGAGGGCTTGATTCAAAAGAAGCGCGGAGCAGGCCGCTCCGCGCTTCAAGTCGCATCCTGAAACAGATGCAGATAGACGTCCTCCAGGCTTGGCGCCGCCTCGCGCATGGGCAGGCCGGACAGCGGCTCATCCTGCACGACCCGGACCCAGATGCCGCCCGAATCGCGCTTGATCTGGCTGACGCGATGCGCCTCCTGGAACGCCTGCAGCTCCTCCTCGCGGATCCGATACTCGCGCACGCGGCCTTCCGCCATCGCGAGCACGGCTTGAGGAGGGGCTTGGGCGATCTTCTCGCCGCCCCGGATCAGGATGATTTCCTTGGCGATCGCTTCGATGTCCTCGACGACGTGGGTGGCGAGCAGCACGATCTTGTCGCCGGCAAGCGTCGCGATCATGTTGCGGATGCGGATGCGCTCCTTCGGATCGACCCCGGCCGTCGGCTCGTCCAGAATCAGCACCTTGGGGTCGTTCAGCAGCGACTGGGCGAGCAGCAGGCGCTGCTTCATTCCGCCGGAATAATCGCCCAGCTTGCGGTCCGCATCCTGCTCCAGGTTGACCCGCTGCAGCCATTCCTCGGTGCGTGCGGCCGTCGTCTTGCGGTCCAGCCCCTTGAGGGCGGCCATGTACCAGAGGAAGCGCCTCCCGGTAAAATCGGCGTACATGCCCTGCTGCTGAGGCATGTAGCCGAGCACATGGCGATACGACTTGCCGAGGGAGGCGATCGGACGCCCTTCATATCGGACCGCTCCGGCCGACGGCTTCAGCTGGTCGGTCATCATCTTCATGAGCGTCGACTTGCCTGCGCCGTTCGGCCCGAGCAGCCCGTATACGCCCGCTGTCAGCTCAGACGTGAACGAGCGGACGGCGGGCGTCTTGCGTCCGGGATAGAGCTTGGTCACTTCATCCAGCGTGAGCGTCATGCTGTCGCCCCTTTCTTTCGGATGGATCATGGACGTACCGGACCCAGGCCAGCCTCCAGCCAGCGGCGGCCAGTGCTGCGGTCAGGCCGCAAGCGAGAAGCACCGACGGCCAGTAGCTCCGACCGTCGAACGCTTGCGGAAAATGGAACAGGAAGGTGAAGCTGAACGAAGCTACCCATTCCAGACCTGCCGCATGGAGCGCCAGCGGAAGCAGGAAGATCAGGCTGCCCTGGATGAGAAAGCCGGTCTGGCTGCGGGCGAAGATCGCCAGCGCGGCGAGCAGCAGCACAAGACATTGGAGCATGACGGCTTGAAGCGCTCCAGTGACGAACATATACTCGCGGATGGAGAGGGAGCCGCCGATCCGGGCCAACGACTCGATGCTCTGCACGGCGAGCGAGCTGTCCCAGGACGGATCGCTCCGATAGCTGTTGACGTGCTTCACGGCGAGCAGCGGCAGCGCGATCGCCCAGCCGAGGATGGAGGCGGCGAGCAGCTTGCTCCGCAGCAGCTTCTCGCGGCCTCGCGGAGCGGCATGCAGGAGCGGCTCCATGTGCGCCTGCCGATCCAGCGCCGCCAGCGGGCTGATCCCGACGAGCAGCAGCGCTGCGATCCAGAGGCCGACTCCGAGGTCCTTCCTCTCGGAGTCGAACAGCGAATCGCTGGCAAAGCGATTCACGAAGCCGAGATGCTCCACGCCGCGGCTGCGCTGTTTCAGCAGCTCGTCGCGCTGCGCTTCGACCCGCTGGAACGCCTTTTCCTTTTGGCCGAGGGTCTCCAGCTCTCTCGTCTGCTCGAAGTAGCCTGCTGGGTCCAGCTTGCCGGAGCGAAGCTGCTCCAGCGCCTGCGCCAGCTGGCTCGGAATGCGGTCAAGCCGCTGGCGCTCCTCGTCCATCCAGCGCAGCTTGGATTCGGTAAGCTCGCCTCCGAGCTGGCTGAGGTACCCATTGTAGGCCGCGTCATCCGGCTCATACCATCGTCCCTCCAGCTGAAGCAGCTGCCCGCACAGGATGCAGGCGGCGAGGATCGCGAAGATGGCTTTGCCGGAGACAAGCAGCTTCCGCAGCTCATGGACCAGCAGGGAATTGCGCCGAGCGAGCCGGAAAGGCAGACGGTTCAGCCGCTCGATCCAGGAGGGAGGCAGCAGGCGGAGGCGGTACGGCTCGTGGCGGCAGAACAGCCAGCCGCTCCAGGCGGGCAGCGCGAGCGCAAGCAGGGATAAGGCGATCAGCCCGGCGGTCCGTTTGGATACGGGGTAGCCCAGCAGCGATAGATTTTCATAAGCGGCGAGCAGCTGCGAAGAGTCTGTCCATGCGGCCAGGTTGATCCATTTGATCCAATTCCACGCCGACGCCGGATGAATGGACTCATACAGGAAAAGCTGCAGGGCCGCCAGCAAGCCGGCGATGCCGAAAATGGCGGCAGATTGACGGAAGATCAGGAACAGGAGGCCGAGCAGCAGCGCCAGCACAAGCTGGACGAACAGCTTGCAGACAACATAGAGCGCCAGGAACTCGCCGACCGTCCACCGTTCTGCGGCGGCTTGAAAGGCCGGCATCGAGACGAGCGGACGGGTCGCGTCTCCGAACCCGTACAACAGCCCCATGTCGGCCAGCCGAAGTCCCGTCGAAGCCAGCGCCAGGAACGAGACGGCGAGCAGCAGCACCGTGAGCTTCGTCCCGAAGAGAGGCAATCGCCCATAGGGCGAAGCCAGCTGCAGCGAGCGCAGGCCGCTGGTCCGATCCGGCAGGAATACCGCCGATGCGATCAGGAACAGGATCAGCAGGTCGAGCAGATCCAGCGCCGATTGCTCCGTGCTAGCCACGACCCCTTCCTGCAGTCCGAGGCCATAGGGGGTTCCCTCCAGCTTGCGGAAATCCTCCACCGTCTGGCTCCGGTTGCGGGTGAGGAAGGGCGAGTCCTCGGCGAAGATGGCATACGAGCCGATCGTTTCCGAATAGCTCGCCATGCCAGTCAGAAAGTCGCGGTGCTGCTGAAAGTGTTCGTATTGCTCCAGTATCTTGGCTTGCAGGAACAGCTCTCGGGCGATGCGGTTCGGATCGTTGACGTAGATGCTGTCGCGGTAGGCTTCCAGAAGCTCCGGCTGCTTCGCTAGAGCTTCCTCCGCCATGCGGCTCCAGGGCGAATCGCCTTCGGCCGTCGCAGCGAGCGAGAACGCCTGAAAGGCTTTCAGCCGCTGGACGGCTTCCTCGGCCCGCTCGTGGCCCTCCTTCTCGCTCATCCCGGCGTAGGAAGCTTCGAGAGCTTCATAGTCCTCGCGTGCCGCGATGAGCTCGGGCTGCTCCCGCAGCTGCTGCTCGTGCCGGAGGAAGGCTCCAGCCGCAAGCAGGACGAGGATGAGCGCCATCGTCCGCTTCTGGCCGAGGAGCTTGCGGAGTTCCAGCGTCAGAAGCCTCCAGCGAAGCTCCATGTCAGAGATTCTCCATGAAGGAAGTGAAGGCGGCCTTGCCGGACGGGATGTCCGCTTTTTTGAGGGCGGTGTAAAGAGGATGTCCATCTTTACTCATGAACGTGGCAAAGAAGTAGCGGTCATCGCCTGGCAGAAGGCCGAAGTCTCGAGGAGCGAAGCTTGTATCCACGCTCATCGCTTTTGCGGAGTCTGACTTTTGAAAAATGTCGAGCCGGTTCGGCACGCCGGGAGCATCCTCAAGATAGGGGATGATCGGCATCTGGTACAAATAAGCCGAGTCCGCGGTCAAGAAGCTGAGCACCGCCGGATGCGGAGTCGCTACTTCTTGGATCTGGCTTCCGTCCAAATCGGATTGATAGCGGATATAGCTTCTGGGGTCGTTTGGATTGCCGTAAAATCGGGAGAAGTATAGCTTGTCGCCGGATAAGGCCTGCAGATTGGTCGAGCCGGAATCGCTGCTGTCCCACAGCTTGATCGTCTCTCGGCTAGACAGGTCATGCCGATAGGCATGATAGGGGCTCCCGAGCAAATGCCAGTAAATTTGGTTGCCGAAGGGCAGAACGTCCAGATATTGAGCCTTTTCATCCTTGGTTTCTCCAAGAACTTCCGCTTTGCCGGCAGGGTTCTCCATGGACACTCGATTGACGCTGCTCGTGTAGCGGCCGTCCTTGTCCGATCCTGTCATGGTGAAATAGAGATAGCCTCGGTGAAGAGCGATCGTCGTAGGGCGAAGCGGAAACGTCATGACGTTTTCCCGGCTTGTCCCATCAAGCTTCATGCGGACCAGAGTGTACTCCGTCTGAGGAACTCCTCCCTCGCCGTCGATCGTCTTGCTCTCAAGAGTATATAAGCGTTCATCGTAGACTTGGGTAAATCGAATGAAAATCTGTTCGTTCGAAACAAGCGCTCGGCAGGTCTCTACGGTCGGAGCGGACTTGCAGCCGTTGTTCGGACGCGCGTCCAGCACGATGGGCTGCAGGCGCTGCGCATCGATAAAGTACAATAAATTTTTATACGTAACGTAATACCCGTCCTCGGAAGGAGCGAAGTTCAGAGCGTAGCCTTGCCGATGGAAGGCGTAGGGATAGTCGAAATTGGGATCGTACTCATTGCTCTCCGAGAACGACTTCTTGTCGGAGCATCCTGAAGCACCAAAGGCCAGCAGGAGGAGAAGCGATGCAAGGAGCAAAAGGGATGTTTTAGTTGGTCTAGAGGCGTTTGAGTTCATAATGGAGTCCTCCGCAGATAGGTATAAAAGCCGTTGCTCTTGAAAGAGCAACGGCAAAGTCGCTTTAAGATGTTGTAAATGTCGTATCGGTCCAAGTGCCAGTCCCGACTTTCACATAATGCGTTCCTCTAGCATCGATGGATCTAACTGGTTGGTGAGCTGAATTCGCGGTCGCTGAAACTCCTGGCTGATAACCGGAAGCTGATTTGGTGACTGGATAAGGAGTAGTGGTAAGTCCGGCATAATATCGATACACGACCTCCACCGACACATAAGCGGAGCTGCTTCCGCTGGACGTGGAGGCGCTGCCGCTCGAGCTGCCGATGCTTACGCTGCCGGAAGTCCAGGCTCCGCCTGCGGAACCGGATACGGACGAGGCGGCAAAGGCAGGCTGGGCAGAGACGATCAGGGCAAGTGCCGCGGCGGAGACGGCAAAGGCTTTCAACTTGCTTTTTTTCAAGTGATTTTCCTCCTGGATATAAGAAATGGGTTCACTGGCCAGTGAAGAATTACAAGGAAATTATGCCATATAATATCCATATCTTGAGGGGGGGTTATCAATTTACAGGGGATAACATCCTCTTATTTCCAATTTTATGAACGATTCTCTTCGTTCTTCTCCCGCTCCCGACGGTCTCTTTCCATCGCCTCCTCCAGCTTGCGCTGCGAGTACGGCTTGTCCTTCGGCATGCGCTCCCAGATGAGGAGCAGCACGACGAGGATGGCGAGCAAGAGCATGTTCGTCATGGATTCTTCAACCCCCATTTCCTTCATCCCCTTCCATTTCACTTCCATTTCTAATTCGACTTCATTCCGTCCTTCCTTCTTTCCCACAAAGGCCATTGACACCGGGACGGCCATCTCTTATCCTTCCCATGACCTGTCGAACGGGTGTTAGCCTAACAGAACGAGGATGATCCTACATGATGAACCGCACCGCGCCGGCCCCGATTTCCAGCGCTTCCTTCGAGAGCGCCTTCCAGCAGGCGGCGACGACGGAGAACCGGACGGCGTTCCAGTATCTGATGGCGCTGTACAAGGGGAATTTCCTCAACCTGACGATCTCGATCGTCTTTTTCCTGGTCAAAAGCCTGCCCGTCTACGTGCTGCCGATCGTGACGGCCAACATGATCAACATCGTCGCGCAGCCCGGCCAGCATAGCCTGCGGGAGCTGTGGATCAACTTCGCCGTGCTGATCGCCGTCGTCCTGCAGAACATCCCGACCCACGCCGCCTATGTCAGCTTCCTCAGCCGCGCGATCCGCTCGGTCGAGGCGGGGCTGCGCGGCGCGATGGTGCGCAAGCTGCAGCAGCTGTCGATCAACTCGCATCGCGAGCTGGCCGCCGGCCGGCTGCAGTCCAAGGTGCTGCGCGACGTCGAGGCCGTCGAGGGCATGAGCAAGCAGCTCATGCTGGCGTTCATCCCGGCGATTTTCAACGTAGTCATCGCCTTCGGGCTCACGCTCTACTCCAACTGGCTCTTCTCGATCTTCTACGTGCTGACGGTACCGGCCGCGATCGGCGTCATGCAGATGTTCAAGCGGCGCATCCGGCAGAGCAACCGCGAGTTCCGCAAGGAGATCGAGACGATGAGCAGCCACGTCTCCGAGATGGTCGAGATGATCCCCGTCACCAAGGCGCACGGGCTCGAGCAGGTCGAGATCGACCGCATCGACACGACGCTGCGGCGCTTGCAGGGCAAGGGCTACCGCATGGACCTCGTCGAGGCGTACTTCGGCGCCTCCAGCTGGGTGACGTTCCAGATCGTGCAGGTCGTCTGCCTGCTGTTCACCGCCTATCTCGCCTACACGGGCAGCATCCCGGTCGGCAACATCGTCATGTACCAGGGCTACTTCGGCATGATCCTCGGCTCGATCACGGCGCTCATCAACGTCTATCCGATGATCGCCAAGGGCACGGAGTCGATCTCCTCGATCACCGAGATCCTGCGCTCGACCGACATCGAGGACAACGCCGGCAAGCTCAAGCTCACCCGCCTGAGCGGGGAGTACCGCTTCGAGGACGTGCAGCTGAAGTTCCCGGACGGCGACCAGCATGTGCTGGAGGAGGTGGCGCTGGACGTGCGCGCGGGCGAGTGCGTGGCGTTCGTCGGCGAGTCCGGGGCGGGCAAGTCGACGATCCTGAACCTCGTCATCGGATTCCTGAACCCGACCTCTGGGCGGGTGCTTGTCGACGGCGTGCCGCTGTCCGAGCTGGACCTGTCCGAGTACCGCCGCCATCTCGCCGTCGTGCCGCAGACGAACATCCTGTTCTCCGGCTCGATCCGCGACAACATCACCTACGGCCTGCAGGGCATCACCGAGGAGCAGGTGATGGAGGCGGTGGAGCGGGCGCATCTGAGCGAGATGGTCTCTCGCCTCCCGCGGGGCATCGACACGATGGTCGGCGAGCATGGCGGCAAGCTGTCCGGCGGCCAGCGCCAGCGGATCGCGATCGCCCGCGCGCTCGTGCGCGATCCGAGCGTCATCCTGCTCGACGAGGCGACGTCCGCGCTCGACAACGCCTCCGAGCATCATGTGCAGCAGGCGATGCAGCAGCTCATCCAGGGCCGCACGACGTTCATCGTGGCCCATCGCCTCTCCACGATCCGCCACGCGGACCGCATCGTCGTCATGAAGCGCGGACGCATCCTCGAGGTCGGCACGTTCGATGAGCTGATCGCATGCAAGGGCGAGTTCTACAACCTCAAGCAGCTTCAGATGTGAGTGTCGGCATTGTAGTTTAATGGATGCAAAAAAATCCTGCCGAGTCGGCAGGATTTTTTGCTTGATCTAAATGTGGATCGCGCATGCGGGAGTCCGCCGCGCGCGAGGGCTGCGCTCGCTCAGCTTCTCTTGCGCAGCTCGAAAAACTCGCACTGCGCCCGCGCATGATAGGCGAGGTCGGCGACGCCCGATTGCAGCACGACGGTGCGCTCGTCGAAGCGCACGATGCAGCTGCCGGACTCGACCATATGGTCGTCGCGGAAGACGCGGACCGGGATGCGTTCGTCGAGCGCTTCCTGGAAGTCGGCATCGGTATGGAGAGGGCGGATGTAGGCCATGTCGGCGGCGCTCCTTTGCAAAGGGGGATAGCCCGGATCGGGCTCGGCTCCGGCCATTATACCATAGCTCAGGGCAGCTCGGGCGGGGCGACGAGCTCGACCTTGATGCGGTCCGGGTCCTCGAAAAAGAGGATGTACGTCCCGGCCCCGCCCGCATGAGGATGACGGTCCTCGTACAGCAGCTTCATGCCCTTGGCTCGCACCTCCTCGGTCAGCCGATCCACCTGCTCCCGCGAGGCGGCATGGAACGCGAGATGGTTCAGTCCGACCCGGGAGCGGTGATACGGCACGTCCAGATGCTTTTCTTTCGCTTGCACGAACACGAGGTAGGTCGAGCCATGCTTCCAGCTGCGGCCTTCCGGCCATTCCTGGAAGGGCTCGTACCCGAGCTCGCCGAGGAACCAGCCCCAGAACGAGGCGGATCTTTCCAGGTTGGAGACGTACAATTCGATATGATGCAGCAACAGTTCTCTCTCCTTGACGGTAGAATCGGGCGCGCAGAGCGGCAAGCCCCGCTTTCCAATTCATTTAGACGTAAAAGGAAATCGAAAGTTTCTTTAACTTCCATAAATGGAACAAATCATGATAGGGTGGGACGAGGAGGGATGCAGCCATGAATCTGGAGCGGGAAGTGCAGGACTTGAAGCAGCGGGTCGAGGTGCTGGAGGCTAGGGAAAGGGAGCGGGCGAGAGAGTCGGTGGAGCAGAGGCATGTGCCGACTGCGTTGAAGGAGAGAGGGTTTGGCAAACCCTTTCTGACCGGCTTCGTCGTCATGGCGACCGTTCTCTTTTTCGTGCTGATTTCTGTCGGCGTCATTCAATTCATAAGCCAGGGATGAAACGAAAGCGAAAAGCCCATCCAGCGATAGCATCGCCGAGATGGGCTTTTGGCATGGGGCTAGGAAGAGGAAGGCGCAGCAGCTTCAGGTTGATAAGTAATGGTTATCGTCTTTTCCGACGAAAGGCCGAAGCGGTTGGAAGCGACGAACCGGAAGGTATTGGCGCCGCTCTGAAGCTTGACGTTCCAGCTGTTGCTGTAGGAAGAGGCAAGCTTGTCGTTCACATAGACCTTAGGCTGGCTGTCGTTGAGATCCGACACCGTCCAGGTCAGCGTGAATTCCTGGGCTGTCGTCGTCTCCGGCGCATACCCGATCGACAACGTCGGAGCGGCGGGCTGGAACTGCACCTCTCGCGTGAGCTCGGTCTTCTGGCCGAGCTTGTTCGTGGCGACGAGCCGGATGGAGTTGGAACCAGGGACGAGCGCGACCTGCGCGCTGCTCGAATAGCTGGACATTTCCTGCCCGTTCAGCGTGACGCGCGGACTGCTGTCGTTGAGGTCGGACACGCTCCAGCTGACCGTCAGCTTTTCCTTGTCGACAACCGCTGCCGTCTCTTCCAGGCGCAGGGACGGTCCGGCGCTTGTGAAGGTGATGACGCGTGTGACCGTCGTGGACTTGCCCTGCTTGTTCTCGGCGCGCACGACGATCGTATTGGGCCCTTGCTTCAGCTCGAGCGAGGCGCTCGACTGGAAGCTGGACTGCTCCTGTCCGTTGACGTACACCTTGGGCGAGGAGTCGTTCTTGTCGCTGACGGTCCAGCTGACGACGGCCCGGCTCTTGTCCGTCGTCTCGGGAAGGGAGACGTTCAGCGAAGGTCCGCCCAGCGACAGCACGGCCGTCTTCACGACCTCCGTCGACTTGCCGAAGCGGTTCTCGGCCCGTACGGTGATGACGTTGGCGCCTTCCGACAGCTTCACCGTGGCCGACTCGGAGAAGCTGGATTGCTTCTGTCCGTTGACATAGATGGTTGGACTGCTATCGTTTGGATCGGTCGCTTTCCAGGACACGGTGATGCTCTCCTTGTCGGTCTGCTCCGGGACGCCGCTGACGGTAAGCGTAGGCGCTCCTTTCTCGTAGTTGATTTCCTTGGTCACAATCTGGGATTTGCCTCCCGGCATGCGGGCCGTGACAGTGTACGTGTAGGTGCCTTCCTCATCCAGCTGCAGGGCGACGCGGAACTGTCCTTGCTCGACTTCAGCTTCCGTGCTGTTCAAGAACACCTTCGCTCCTTTGGTGACGGTGCCCGATACATAAAAGGTGGAAGTCGCGGTCGTAGCGGGCGCGTTGACCTGGAGGGACAGGGCTTGCTGGCTGTCGCCTGCGGCGCTTTTCATGACGCGGTACAGCAAGGCAGCCGCCTCGGCCCGGGTGACGGGGTCCGCCGGCTTGAGCGTGTAGTCGTTGTAGCCGGTAAGCAGCTTCTTCTCGACGGCGAGAGCCAGGTAGGTCTCGAGGCCGGGAGAGATTTCGTCGGAATCGTAGTAGCGGGTTAGAATCTGCTTGTTCTCCAGCTCGTCGGGCTGGTAGCCGAGCGTCTTGACCAGAGCGACGGCGACGTCCTCCCGGGTCGCCTTGCCCGTCGGATTGAAGAAGGCGCGCCCGCTCGGCGGGTAATAGCCGGTCAGGAATTCCTTGGCGGACTCGACGGCGGGGTACGACCAGCGGGAAGGGGAGACATCCGCGAACGACTGGCTAGGGTTTTCGGGAAGGTCAAGATAGAAGGACAACGTGACGAGCTGCGCGAACTGCTCGCGGGTGACCGGCGACTGGGGCTTGAAGGTCCGATCCTCGAAGCCGTTGACGACACCCAGCTGCACGAGGCTGTCGATCGCATCCTTGGCCCAGTACGTTCCAGGGAGGTCGGTGAAGGCGGGCGAAGGGGAGGTTGAAGCTGCAGATGCAGATGCAGATGCCAGCGAAGGCATGGCGACCGTCAAGGCGAGCAGGCCGAGAATAAGCTTGGATTTCGGTTTGAACATGAGTTCCGCTCCAATCGATGTCGAATGTGAATCTTTTATCCTAGTTAGGAATAGGAACATCGTACTAGATTCGACGTCGTTTGGCTATATGTGGAAAATAAAAAGGCCTGCGCGGGAAGGCGCAAGCCGCAAACGTTCAGCATCCGAGCTCGTCATGCCGGACGCTGGAGTCTTCGATCTGGATCGTGCAGTGGCTGATGCCGTGACGATCCTTCATCAGTTCAATGGCCTGCTTCAGAAGCAGGCGATGATCGGCCTGTTCATCCGCCAGCAGATGGCAGGTCATCGCGTCGAGGCCGGAGGTGATCGTCCAGATGTGGAGGTCATGCACGTCGATGACGCCGGGCAGAGCCTCCAGATCGTCCCGGACCTGCTGCGTGTCGACGGTTTCGGGAGCGCCTTCCATGAGGATGTGCACGGTGCTTCGGAGCATGCCCCAGGCGCTTTTCACGATCAGCAGCGACACGAACACGGAGATGGCGGGATCGGCCCAGTACCACCCGAACGCCCACATCAGCGCCCCGGCCGCGATCGCGCCGACCGAGCCGAGAGCGTCGCCGAGCACATGCAGGTAGGCGCTCTTCAGATTGACGTTGCCCTTCACGTCGCCTTGCCGCATGAGGAACCAGGCGCTGGCGAGGTTGGCGAGCAGTCCGACCGCGGCGATCAGCAGCATCGAGCGGCTGGCGACCGTCGGAGGCTCCCAGAATCGGCCCCAAGCCTCGACGAGGATGAAGATGGCGATGGCGATCAGCGTCGCGCCGTTGAACAAGGCCGCCAGAATCTCGAACCGGCGGAAGCCGAACGTGCGCTTCGGCGAGGCCGGCCGGGCGGCGACGCTGATGGCGACGAGGCTCAGCAGCAGCGCGCCGGCGTCGCTGAGCATATGGCCGCTGTCGGAGAGCAGCGCCAGGCTGCCCGTCACAAGCCCGCCGAAGAACTCCAGCACCATGATGCCGGTCGTGATGAGGAAGGCGATCAGCAGTCCGCGCTTGTTGCCGCTGCCGCCTCCGTGGACATGTCCGTGACCCGCGTGGGAGTGGCTGTGTCCGGAGTGGGAATGGTTATGCCGGGAGCGGGAATGGCCGTGCGCGCTGTGAGTGTGGCCGTGTCCAGCGTGAGAATGGCTGTGCTCGACGTGGGAATGGCTGTGACCCGCATGCCCTCGGCTGGGCGGGCTCTCGGAAGGAGGCGTCGCCTTCCGGTCGTCCGAGTTTCTGCGTCCTGGATCCGGTTCATGATTCATAAGGAATCCCCTTTTATTAATTAATATATGAGCAATTGTTCATATGTTGAGTGTAGCGGAGCCGATTCGTCGTGTCAAGCCTTGATCCAGGCCGGATGAGGGCGAAGGATGAGGATCCGACGGTAGCTTCTGCTGCATGGAGGTAAATCATGTATAGCCTGCCCTTTCATGCTGTCGGCCGAGTCTTCGGACGCCAGCGGTTGAAAAGTGCAGGCATGCTTTCACGAAGATCACGATGACCAATAAGCCGAAGGCGTCGGAGCGGGTTGCGCAGCATGAAGGGGTCGGGACTGCCTTCAGCGAAGCCGCTGGAGCAAGTAGCGCAGCATGAAGGAGTCGAGACTGCCGTCAGCGAAGCCGCTGGAGCAAGTAGCGCAGCATGAAGGGGTCGAGACTACCTTCAGCGAAGCCACCGGAGCGTGTTGCGCAGCATGAAGGGGTCGAGACTGCCGTCAGCGAAGCCATTGGAGCAAGTAGCGCAGTATAAAGGGGTCGAGACTGCTGTCAGCGAAGCCGCCGGAGCGTGTTGCGCAGCATGAAGGAGTCGAGACTGCCCTCAGCGAAGCCGCCGAAGCGTGTTGCGCAGCATGAAGGGGTCGAGACTGCCGTCAGCGAAGCCGCTGGAGCAAGTAGCGCAGCATGAAGGGGTCGAGACTGCCCTCAGCGAAGCCGACGAAGCGGATTGCGCAGCATGAAGGAGTCGAGACTGCCGTCATGCTCCGCTCCTTCACGCTAGGGACGAGTCGTCACCTAGATGTGCAAAAGCCCCGATCCAAGATGCAGATCGGGGCTGGTCGCAGCCGGCAGGGCGGGAATGGCGCACCCGCAACCGCCGAGGCTCTGAAGCGGCAGAGGCGCGAGAGCCCTTAGCTGCGCAGCAGCGCCGGGTCGAACTCGGGGACGAGGCCTTCGCGGGCCGCGCGGCCGAGCAGCGACTGTACGGCCGCAAGTCCGTCCTCGCCGAGCGAGCGGGTGAACTCGTTGACGTAGAGCGCGATGTGGGAGCGGGCGACGTCCGGCGACATCTCCTGGGCATGCTCGCGCACATATTCGGCCGATTCGTCGGGATGCGACCAGGCGTATTCGACCGAGGCGCGCGTCCAGCGGGCCAGCGACTCGACATCCAGGCCGCGGCGGGCGATGATCGCACCGAGCGGGATCGGCAGGCCGGTGTCGGCCTCCCACCAGGTGCCCATGTCGGCCATCAGCGTCAGGCCGTAGTCGGGATAGGTGAAGCGCGCCTCGTGGATGACGAGGCCCGCGTCGACACGGCCGTCCCGAACGGCGGGCATGATCTCGTGAAAAGGCAGGACGACGATGCGCGGCGGCTCGCCGCCGATCTGCTGCGCGGTCCATAGCCGGAACAGCAGGTACGCCGTGGAGCGGTCGCTCGGCACGGCGACCGTCCGTCCGCTCAGCCAGGACGGGTCCATGCCCGGCGCCGCCGCTCCTGCATGGGCATGGGCCGCGCCGGCAGCGCTTGCTCCAGCCGGAGGATCCAGCGGTTGAATCCGTTCGCCAGCGTTAGCGCATGCCAGCCGTTCCATTCGCTGCGCCGCGCTCGCTCCGGCATCGGAAACTGAGGCTGCTGCGTCTCCATCGGCCGTCGCCGTCGAATGGCCTGCCGCCTCCGCCTCGATCCGGCCGCCGCCGGCCGTCAGCACGAGCGGGCCGCAGCCGCGGCCGAGCGCGCCGCCGCACGGAATGAGGGCGTAGCGGTCCAGGACGTAGGGAAGCGCCGCGTAGGAGATTTTCATGACCTCGGGGCCCTCTCCGCGCGCGGCCCAGCCGTTGGTGACGTCGATGTCGGCGTACGTCACGTCCAGCACGGGCGCGCCGTCGATCCGGCCGTGCGCCCAGGCGTGGAAGACGAACGTGTCGTTGGGGCATGGGGAATAAGCGATCTTCATGCTCATCGGATGTTCAGCACCTCCGGCAAAATCGCGGCTGCGCGCTCCAGCGACGCCAGCGCGTCGCCGATCCGCCAGGCGTCGCGGTCCCGCGGGCCGACCGCGTTCGAGATGGCGCGGATCTCCATCGCCTCGATGCCCTGCATCGAGGCGGCGAGCGCCGCGCCGTAGCCTTCCATCGCCTCCGCCGCCGCGCCGGGAACCCGGCGCAGCAGCTCGGCGGCCGTCTCCGTGCTGCCCGTCACCGTGGACAGCGTCAGCACCGGCGCCGCCGACGCGATCACGCCGTCCTGCCGCAGCGCTGCCGCCAGCGCCTCGGCGCGTCCGCTGTCCGTCCGCACGCGCCACGAGCCGAATCCGAGCTCGTCCACGCAGGCGAAGCCCTGCGCGGTCTCCGCTCCGAGATCGGCGCTGACGATCTCGGTCGCGACGACGACGGAGCCGATCGGCGCGGCTCCGGGGAAGCCGCCGCCGATGCCGGCGCTGACGACATGGCGCAGCGCCGGCCCTCCGGCGATGGCCAGCGCCGTGCTGGCTGCCGCGGCGGCCGGTCCGACGCCTCCGGCGACGACGATATAGCGCCCGACGCGGCGCAGCGGTCCTTCCGCCTCGCCGCAGGTTTCCTTCGGGCATGCTTTCAGCAGCCCCCGCACGACGGCGTCGCGCTCGGCCTCGACGGCCGTCACGACGAGCACGTAGGAGGCGCCTTCGTTATGGAGCAGCCCTGAGGCCGCGAGCCTTCCTTCCTTCTTCTGCTTCACCCATCATCTCTCCTTATCCCCCTTACGATACTCCTCCCGGCGCGCCGCTTCAAGTTGGGGAGCTGGCATAAGGGGAGCTGACGGCGGGCGAGGGTGTCGAGAGTGCTTCATCGCGCCGCCAGCCCGGATTTCTTCTCCCGAGGGAGAAGAAAGTGCCTTTTTATAGAAGAAAGCCTGCCGCGACTCTTCGCCTGAACGATAAAAAGCCGCAGGCTGGCAGCATCATGCTGCCGGCCTGCGGACTTCGCGCGCCAAGCTGCCGCGCGCCGCTGCTTCCGTCCTGGCGCCTGCTTCTCGCAGCGAGATGCTGCCGCGCGCCTGTGGCACCGTCCCGCCTTCTCGCGCGCCAAGCTGCCGCGCGCCGCTGCTTCCGTCCTGGCGACTACTTCTCGCGCAGCGAGATGTTGCCCGAGCCGGCGCGCAGCTTCACGCGCACCTCGCCGTCGCCGTAGACGAGCGTCGCGGAGCTGTCCTCGCTGCCCTTGCCGGCGCTCCAGTCGGTGCGGAACCGTCCGGAGCCGGTGGAGTACTGCACGGTCGCGGACTCCGGAGCGAACTGCGTGGCGATCGTGACGTTGCCGCTGCCGCTGCTCGCCGTCACCGGCTGCTCCAGCCGGTCCATCTCGGCGCGGATGCTGCCGCTGCCCGTGTCCAGTACGAGCGCGCCTCCCACGTCCTCAAGGGAGATGTCGCCGCTGCTCGCCTTGGCGGTCAGCTCCTCGGCGCGAACCTGCTCGCCGTCGATGCTGCCGGAGCCGGTGCGCAGGCTGATCGTGCCGCCCTGGACGGAGCTGAGGTCGATATCGCCGGAGCCGGTCTTGAGCGTCAGCTTCCCGACCTCGATTCCGTCGGCGTCCAGATCGCCGCTGCCCAGATCCGCTTGAAGCTCTTCGAACTTCCGCTGCGGCAGCTCGATCCGCATCGTCACGTTGACGATGTTGAGGCCGAACGAGAAGCCGGTGTCCTCGCCGCCCTTGACGAGCAGCTCGTCGCCGTCCGGCTCCAGGTCGAGCTCGATCCGCTCCAGGAACTTCTTGCTGGCGCGACCCGTGATGGAGGCGACGATCTTGTCGCGGCTTGCCCCGGGCACGATCTCGATGTCCATGCTGCCGGCTTCGGCCCGCAGGCGGGACACGCCTTCTGCGGGCGCCTCCTTGCGCAGGCTCACTTCCTCCGTTCCGAATTTGAACAGGCTGTCGCGATCCCCCTGCCCGAACGTGACGCCCGCGCCGATCAGGCCGCCGAGCAGCAGGATCAGGCCGAGCAGGACGACGTTTCTCATGCTGCGGTTCATTTCGCCACGCTCCTCTTCATCATTCTTGTATTGGCCAGCAGATACTTCAGCGTCATCCGCATGATGCCGCCGGTCAGCTTGTAGGCGGCAGCGCCGAGCAGCAGGCCGAGGCCGGCCGCGACCATCGCGCCGTATACGCCGAGCGTCAGCGGCAGAGCGTCTCCGAACAGCCCCTCATAGAGGATCGGGAACGCCGCGAGGACGAACGAGCCGGCGACCGCCCACAGCGCGAGCAGCATGCCAAGCAGGGCGAGGTACGGACCGAGCACGAACACCAGGTTGAAAAAGCCGAGTCCGACCGCGGCGAATACCGCCCGCGACACGAGCCGCACGCCTCCGCCTCCCTGGCTGGCTTCCTGCACGCGGTAGCCGAGCAGCAGCTCCTTGGCGATCGCGCGCGGATCGCCGAGCTCCGCCGCCGTGGCGGCTTCCGGCTGTCCCTGCTCCGCCGCGAACCGGAAGTGCTCCTCGTAGTCGTACATCCATTCCCGCCGCTTCGCTTCGGGCACGGAGGAGAGCTGATGCCACAGCTCGTTCAGATACTGGTCCCTCGTCATCGTTCCACACCTTCCTTGATCAGTTCGTCGACGGCATGCGAGAAGGTCCGCCACTCGCGCACGAGCTCCATCAGATGCTGATGCCCAAACGGCGTCAGCTTGTAATACTTGCGGGGAGGTCCTTCCGGGGACTCGCGCAGGTAGGTCGTGAAGTACCCTTCCTGCGTCAGCCGGTTCAGCAGCGGGTACACGCTGCCGACCGCCACCTCGAACTTGGACGACATCGCGACGGCCAGCTCATAGCCGTATCGGTCTTCCCAGGCGGTCAGCGAGAGGACGCACAGGTCGAGCACGCCTTTCTTGAATTGCACGTTCATCCGCATAGCTCCTATCTTATGCTTGGTATTCAATATTGTGTAATAGCAGGCGATGAAGAATACCGCTCGATGAAGCTACGATACCACGAGCTATTCATCATGGCAAGATAGCGGCGCGAAAATCAGGCGAAAGCCCGGCGCTCCCTCCGTCTCGAGACGGAGGGAGCGCCGGGCTGCTAGGGGAGGAGCGGCTGGACGCGCAATCGGCTCTCGGCGGAGAGGGGGAGAAGCGCGCCGCATTCGGTCCGAGCTTCGGCGCTACTTCGTGCCGGCATAGAGCCGAGCCGCGTCGAGCAGCTCCGTCCGCACCCGCTCGACCAGCTCGGGAGGGCTTTTCGCTTCGACGCGGCTGCCGTAGCTGAGCACGGTCTGCAGCGCTTTTTCGAGCGAGGAGAATCCGGCTGCGACACGAGAGAAGCCTCCCTCGAGATCCTCGACCGGCTCGTAGCCGAACTCATCGCGGACGCGCGTCCGGACCTCCGGCCGGAAGATCAGCTCGGCTTCGATGCGGCGGAAGTCCGTCCGATCCATGAACTGCCGCTCGATGTCCTGAAGCGTGTAGGGACGGCGTGCGAAGCCGCGCTCCAGGCGTTCCAGGCGGAGCATCCGGGAGAGCCGGAATACCCGCAGTCCGGATCGCAGCAGGCAGTAGCCGTACAGATACCAGACGGCGTTTTTCATGAACAGGCCCATCGGCTCGGCGGTCCGCTCCGTCTCCTGCCCCTGGCTGTTCAGGTACGAGAAGGAGACGAGCCGCTGCTCGCGGATCGCCCCGTGCAGAGCGGCCATCCGCGGCCGGTCGCGGGGGAGGGGAGAGTGGTCGAGATCGAGCGGGCTCTCCGGCAGCGAGTCGGGCCGCCGACCGGCCAAGGCGGAGATGCGCTCCAGCAGCCGGTCGATCTCCTCGACGCCGGCCGCCGAGCGCATGCCGCGCAGCGCGGCGATGATCGAGCCGAACTCCTCCAGGGTGAGCATCTGCTTCTCGATCCGATAGCCGGGCATCAGCTCGTAGCCGCCGTCGGTGCCCGGGAACGAGACGATCGGCACGCCGGCCTGATTGATCGCCTCCATGTCGCGGTAGATCGTACGCAGCGACACCTCGAAGCGGCGCGACAGCTCGGAGGCGTTGACGCGGGATTGGCTGAGCAGCAGCATCGTAATGGCGAGCAGGCGGTCCAGCTTCATCGGCGGCTCCTCCTTCGGAAAAAGGTCTAAAGAGTTCTTCGCCGCTAGGCGGCCGAATCCCTTGCCGGAACCGGCTGCGGGGCGATTCGCCGCTAGGCGGCCGAATCCTGTCGCCGGGAGAGTCGGCGAGGTCATTCGCCGCTAGGCGACCGAATCCCTTGCTGGAACCGGCTGCGGGGCGATTCGTCCGCCTTCACCGGAACCGCCGGAAGAAGGCTCGGATGTCGGCCGCCAGCAGCCGGGGCTCGTCGAGCGCGGCGAAGTGGGTGCCGCCCGGCAGCTCGCTCCAGTGGACGATGGCGCCGTTGTCGCGCTCGGCGAACGGCCGGATCGTCTTGAAGTCATGCGCGCAGACCGCGACTCCGGTCGGAGCGTCGTTGCGCCTGAATCCGTCCTGGCTGGCCTGGCGCTGGTTGTCGTAATAGATGCGCGAGGTGGAGGCGGCGGTGCCGGTCAGCCAATAGAGCATGACGTTCGTCAGGAAGTCGTCGCGGCCGATGAAGCCGACATGGTCGCCGAAGCCGCAGAACAGATCGGCGATCCAGGCCATCTGTCCGACGGGCGAGTCGGCGAGGCCGTAGGCCAGCGTCAGCGGCCGCTTTTCCATGATGGCGCTGAAGCCGGCCCGCTCGACGAAGCGCGACAAGAAGGCGAGCCGCTCGAAGTCGTCCTGACCGAGCGGCTCCATCTCGCCCGGCTCGCCGGACGGGAAGCTGAACAGCTGCAGCACGTGGATGCCTTGCAGGCCCTGGGGCTGAAGCACGCCGAGCTCGCGCGACACCATCGCGCCGAGGTCGCTGCCGTGCGCGCCGTACTGCTCGTACCCGAGGCGCCCCATCAGCTCGTGCATGGCGGCAGCGATGCGGGACACCGGCCAAGGCTCCTCGGTCGGTCCGGAGAGGCCGAAGCCGGGCAGGGAGGGGATGACGAGATGGAATGCGTCGGTCCGACTTCCGCCATGGGCGGCGGGATCGGTCAGCGGGCCGATCAGATGGCGGAATTCCACGATCGAGCTGGGCCAGCCGTGCAGCAGCAGCAGCGGGGCGGCATCCGGCTCGGCGGAGCGGACGTGCAGGAAATGGACGTTCGCGCCGTCGATCTCGGTCGTGAACTGAGGCCGCGCATTCAACGAAGCCTCCTCGGCGCGCCAGTCGTAAGCGTCCTGCCAATAGGCGGCCAGCTCGCGCGCATAGGCGACGGAGACGCCGTGCTCCCAGCCGTCCGCGCCGCCGGCCTGCGGCCATCGCGTCAGCTCCAGGCGAAGCCTCAGCTCGGCGAGAGCGGATTCGGACACGTGCAGCTCGAAAGGGACGATCGGGGCTTGGGCAGCGGACGGGGACGCAGGTCGACGGGATTCATGCGGCATGGGCAAGGCCTCCTCAAGAAGGGGGTTGGGATGTCTTCATTTTAATCGGGCAACCCTGACAGCATCCTGTCAACGTGGCCAACACCTGAAAAAATCAAACCTCACCCCTGAAGTTCCTGCCTTGTTGCAAACGCTTTACGAGCGCATAATCCAACTATAACCTAGCAAGGGGGACGTAGAAGGTGGAAAACCAGATGAAAAAGTCCGATAAGAAAGCTCTGAAGAGATCCGCGCTGCTGCTGACGGCAGGCGCGCTGGCCGTCGGCCTCGCGGCATGCGGCAGCAACGGCAACAACGAGCCGGCGGCGAATACAGGCGGCGCGTCCAATGAGGCAGCGGCCAATACGGGAGCGTCCGGCGGCGACAGCGGCAAGAAAGTGACGATCACGTTCCAGAACATCTACCCGGACGAGACCTCCGTCACGAACAAGATCATGAAGGAGCTCGTCGCCGACTACGAGGCGGCCAACCCGAACATCAAGATCGAGCTCGACTCGCTCAACACCGACCAGCAGAAGCTGAAGCTCAAGACGCAGGCCGCTTCCAAGGAAGTGCCGGATATCACGATCGTGAATCCGGCCGCCCAGATGAAGCCTTTCGTCGACGCGGGCGTGCTCGCCCCGCTCAACGACATGCTCGACCAGAACGGCCTGAAGGATACGTTCCAAAAAGGGCTCCTCGACTACTACAGCTTCGACGGCAACGTGTACGCGCTGCCGGACGGCAACAACATCGAGGTCGTCTACTACAACAAGGACCTGTTCGCGCAAGCGGGCATCACCGACGTGCCGAAGACGTTCGACGAGATGCTTGAGGACGTCAAGGCGCTCAAGGCCAAGGGCATCACGCCGATCGCGATCGGCGAGAAGGATACGTGGACGGGCTCGTTCCTGTTCATGAACATCCTGCTCCGCACGAACGGCGGCCCGGGCTTCCTGCAGGACGTCATGGACGGCAAGAAGGACTTCAACGACCCGGCGTTCGTCGAAGCGGTCGACGCGTTCCAGGAGCTGGTGCAGGCCGGCGCGTTCCCGGAAGGCGCGACGAGCATCGACGCCAACGCAGGCGGCAACATCTTCAAGACGGGCAAAGCGGCCATGTTCATCATCGGCTCGTGGGAAACGGGCAACATCGACGCCTCCAGCGTAGCGGGCAAGGTCGGCGCGTTCTCCTTCCCGACGGTCAACGGCAAGGGCGACGTCAACCAATTCATGCTGGCGCCGGGCTCCGGCTTCGCGATCAGCGCGAACAGCAAGCATCCGCAAGAAACGAAGGACTTCCTGAACTACTTCATGTCGAACTTCCCGAAAAAGAAATTCGAGCTGAAGGACGCGGTCGGCCTCGGCCAGGTCGTCGAAGGAGACTTCGCGGCGGCAGGCTACTCCGAGCTCGCGGTCGGCATCCTCGACCTGTTCAAGAGCGTCAGCGGCGGCGACCTCGCCTTCGACAACACGATGAATCCGGCCGTCGCCCAGGCTCACCTGAGCAGCATCCAGAACCTGTTCGTGCAGAAGGTCGATTCCAAGCAAGTGGCCAAGGAGCATCAGGACGCGTTCGCAGCCAACAAGTAAGCGCGGCGAAAGGATGAATGCCGGCCCCCTGGCCGGAAGAAAGGCCGGGCGGCAAGGGCGGTTTCCTCGCAAGAGGAGCTGTCCTTGCCTTTTCGGCACAGCGGTCGGCTTCCGCCCGCTGCGGGAGAGGAGTAGAGAGAAACCATGAATGTGCTCAAAGTGCGCTGGTGGACGATCGGAATCTTCGTGCTTCCTTGTCTGCTGCTGTATCTGATGATGGTCTTCGTTCCGATCGTCATCTCAGGCTATACGAGCCTGGTGGAGTGGGACGGCATCGGGGTCAACAAGACGTTCGTCGGCCTCGACAATTACGTCGACATCCTGTTCAACGATCCTTATTTCTGGCCGGCGGTGCGCCGCACGCTGATGTACGCGGTGTTCTCCATGGCGGAGATTCCGATCTGCCTGCTGTTCGCGATCCTGATCAACCGCTACGTCAAGCGCGGCAACCGGCTCGTGTCGATCTACTTCATGCCGGTCATCCTGTCGGTCGTCATCATCGGCCAGTTGTGGAAGACGATCTACAATCCGCTCGACATGGGCGGCATGATCAACGGCATCCTCAATGCGTTCGGCATGCAGGATCAGATGCGCGCTTGGCTGAGCTCGCCGCAGTTCGCGATGTACTGCCTGTACTTCGTCTCGCTCTGGCAGTATTTCGGCTATCACCTCATCATCCAGTTCACCGGCGTGCAGAACATCCCGTCCGACATCTACGAGGCGGCCAAGATCGACGGCGCGGACGGCTTCAAGGCCGACCGCTACATCACGCTGCCGCTCATCGTGCCGGTGTTCAAGATTTCCATCGTGCTGGCGTTCATCGGCTCCCTGCAGGCGTTCGACCTCATCATGGTCATGACCGGCGGCGGACCGGCCCACGCGACGGACGTCATCTCGACGCTCATGTACAACAATACGTTCCTGACCTTCAAGTACGGGTACGGCAGCGCCTTGGCCATGACGCTGGTGTTCATCTGCCTGGCGTTCACCTTCGTCATCAACGGCGTCTTCAACCGCATCGAGAAAAAGGTCGGCTAAGGGGGAGATACGGTCTATGGCATCCATCAAAAAAGGAGTCGTGTATCTTCTCCTCGGCATCCTTGTCGTCACGCAGGTGTATCCGCTGCTCTGGCTCATCCTGTATTCCTTCAAGACCAATGAGGAAATCCTAGGCGGGAGCTTCTTCGCGCTCCCGGCGTCTCCGCGCTTCGCGAACTACACGGAGGCGTACGAGCAGGGCAACTACGTGCGCTATCTGTTCAACAGCATCTTCGTCACCGTCATCACCATGGTCGTCGTCATCGTGCTGGCGTCCATGGTCGCCTACGCGATCTCCCGCTTCCGCTGGAAGCTCGCGCCGGTCGCGCTGCTCGTCTTCATGCTCGGCCTGATGATTCCGATGCAGGCGACGCTGCTGCCGCTGATGGTCATGTTCAAGAACATCGGCATCCTCAACACGCACTGGTCGCTCATCCTGCCGTACATCGCGTTCCAGACGCCGGTCGCGGTGTTCATCCTGAGCGGGTTCATGAAAGGCATCCCGCATGAGATCGAGGAGTCGGCGTTCATGGACGGCGCGAGCGTGTACCGGATTTTCCGCAGCATCATCCTGCCGATCTCGGTGCCGCCGATCATGACGGTGTGCATCCTGACGTTCATCAACATCTGGAACGAGTACATCCTGGCCGCGACGTTCATCTCCTCGGAGAGGCTCAAGACGCTGCCGTTCGGCGTCAACAGCTTCGTCAGCCAGTACACGACCAACTACGGCAACATCGGCGCGTTCCTCGTCATGGGCGCGATTCCGGTCATCCTGATCTACTTCATCCTGTCCGAGCGCATCACCAAGGGCATGGTGGCCGGAGCCGTCAAGGGCTGACGGACTCGGCTGAACCGGACCAGACCGGGTCGGCCGGAGCGTCCGAAGCCGTTCGGATTCAACCGCTGCAACAGATTGATCCGCTTCAAAAGCGAACCCCGCCTCCCGCGCGAATTTTTTTCGCGCGGGAGCGCGGGGCTTTGCCGTCATTTTGCCGCCTAAGGGGGGATGCTCATGTGGCCGCGCAGCCAGACGCTCCAGCAACGGCTCTTTCTCGTGCTGCTCTGCTGCATGACCGGCATCGTCATCGTCGTCAGCCTGCTGTTCTACAACCGCACGACCGAGCAGCTGCAGCGCAAGATCAGCGACCTGTCCCAGCGCAACGTGTCGCAGACGATCGGCCTGTTCGACCTGCTGGACAAGGGCTTCGACAGCCTGTCCAAGTCGATCTCCAACAACTTCGACCTCGTGCGCCTGCTGCAGGCGAGCCCGACCGAGCCGCGCGAGCGCTTCGCGAACGAGCGGGCGATCACGAACATCATCGGCACCAACTACTTCTCCCGCGACGATATGATCGGGATCCACATCATCACCGATCGGGGGCAGGTGTACAACTACGGCAACTACGTCAACGAGATGGTGCCCGGATACCGCTCCAAGGCGTGGTACCGCTCCATCGTCGAGGAAGGCGGCAAAATCGTCTGGCTCGGCATCTATCCGTCGTCCATCGTGGATCAGAACGAGCATCGCCCGGTGCTCGCCTTCGGCCGGCAGCTGTTCGACCTCGACGTGCACCGGCCGATCGGCGTCGTGCTGTACGAGTCGAGTCCGGCGTCCATCGTCGCGGCGCTCGCCAACCTCAAGCTGAGCCCGAGCAGCGAGGTGTACCTGATCGACGAGGGCGGACGTCTCGTCAGCTCCACCGGAGGGGCGCAGCAGCTGCCGGCCATCGCCGAGGGGCCGCGTCCCGAGACGGCGGGCGAGTCGCTCGTCACGGAAAAGGACGGCAAGCTCGTCGTTTCCTCGCGCCTGCCGTTCGCGGAGTGGACGGCGATCACGGTGACGCCGGCGCGCGACCTCAAGGTGGAGCTCGTCGAGATGCAGCGCTATCTCATCATCGTCGGCGTCGTGCTCGTCCTGCTGTCGATCGTGGCGGCGACCGTGCTCTCCAACATGATCTCCTCCCCGATGCGCCGCCTCATCCGCGAGATGAAGCGCGTCGAGCTCGGCAACTTCCAAGGCGCGGTCGAGTCGCTCAGCTACCGCGAGATGGACGCGATGGCCTCTTCGTTCAACCGCATGGTGCGGCAGATCGGCCGGCTGGTCGATCGGGTGCGGCAGAGCGCGGCCGGGGAGAAGAACGCGGAGCTGCTCGCCCTGCAATCCCAGGTCAATCCGCATTTCCTCTACAACACGCTCGATATGATCTATTGGATGCTCGACGAGCGGGAGGAGGACGATCTCGGGGAGGTCGTGCTCGCGCTCTCGCGCATGTTCCGCTACAGCAGCCACTGGGAGCAGGGCGCTCCGGTGACGCTGCGCGAGGAGCTGGAGCAGATCCGCGACTACTTGACGATCATCACGATCCGCCTCGAAGGGCGGGTGTCGGTCGCGATCGACATCCCGAGCGAGCTGCTTGACGTGCCGATGCCCAAGATGACGCTGCAGCCGGTCATCGAGAACGCCGTCAAGCACGGCTTGGAGCCTCTGCAGGGAGACGGACGGCTGGAGCTCGTCGCCGAGGCTCAGGGCGGCCGGCTGCTGCTGACGGTGCGCGACAACGGCGTCGGCATGGCCGAGGAGACGCTGCGGAGGCTGCGCGCCTCGATCGCGGCCGTGCCGAGGGCAGGAGACGGGCCGCTGCAGGCGGGGCAGGACGCGGCTTCGGCTCCGCCGTCCGACGGCTCGGCGCCTCCCCCGGCGGACGTTGCGGCAGGACGCAAGGGAGGACAACCCGGAGACCGCAAGCAGGGCGGCATCGGGCTGGCCAACGTGCATCGACGGCTCGTGCATACGTTCGGGAAGGGGTACGGCCTGCAGGCGGACAGCGAGCCCGGAGGCGGCACCGTCATCCGCCTGGCGCTGCCGATTCCTCCTCTGACGGGCCGGACGCAAGCGCCCGCGGAGCTGCCGCAGGAGGCTCAATCGAGACAGGAGGCGAAGAAGACGCCATGAACATTTTGATCGCGGACGATGAAAGCATCATCCGCACCGGCATCCGTCGCACGCTGGAGCAATCGATGCCGGACTGCGGCATCCATCTGGCCGCGTCGGCCGACGAGGCGGCCCGCGTGCTGTCGGAGCATCCCATCGACATCGTGCTGACCGACATCCTCATGCCCGGCATGGACGGCCTCGAGTTCATGCGGCTGTCGCGGCGCAGCTATCCCGGCATCAAGTGGATCGTCATCTCCGCCCATTCGGAATTCGCCTACGCGCAAAAGGCCGTGCAGCTCGGGGCCAAGGACTACCTGCTCAAGCCGATCGGCAAGAAGCGGCTGCTGGAGCTCGTGCGGGAGCTGGCCGCCGAGCTTGCGGAGGAGCGCAGCGCGCTCAAGGAGGGCGAGATGCTGCGCAAGAGCCAGAAATACTTGCGCGAGGCGATGTTCCAGCGCCTCGCCTCCGGCCAGGACGTCGGCCAGCTGGACGTGGCCGCCCTCATGGACCGCTATCCGGCCTTCCACCTCGTCCTCGTGCGGCTGGAGGCCGGCTTGCGGGACGCGGGCCTGGAGCATTTTGTCGTAGACAACGTCCTGAGCGAGCTGCTGGAGCGGAGCGGGGACGGCTTCGTCGTCAGCTACGACCGCCACACGCTCATCGGCGTAGCCGCCGTAGAGACGGAGGAAGCCCTCTCCAGCCTGCTCGCCAACGTGCGGGGCTACCTCGGACGGTACCTGCGCCTGCCGTTCCAGGTCGCCAGCAGCGGCCGCATCCGGGAGATCCGGCAGGTGCCGGAGACGGTGCAGCGGCTGTACCGCTCCATGACCGCCGCGCCGGGCGAGCCGGGACAGGCGCCGCTGCGCATCAAGGGCGGCAGCGACAACAAGGCGATCGAGGTCGCGCTGCAATACATTTCCGCGCATTATCGGGAGGAGTCGCTGTCGCTGGAGCGGATCGCGGCGGTCGTCTATCTCAATCCGGTCTACTTCAGCCAGCTGTTCAAGCAGAAGACCGGGCAGGGCTTCAAGGACTACTTGATCGGCTTGCGCCTGGAGGACGCCCGGCAGCTGCTGCGGGAATCCGACTTGAAGCTGGGGGAGATCGCGGAGCGGATCGGCTACCAGGACATGCGGCATTTCACGCAAGTGTTCCGCAAGCGGTTCAATATGACTCCGACCGAATACCGGCAGGAGAAGAAGAACACGGCTCCAGGCATTTCGAATACCTGACATGGGAGTGGAATCTATCGCCGGCCTCCGGTTCCGAACGGGACAGGAGGCCTCGCTCCGTTCAAGGCGGGAGCAACCTCGTGTCCGGGAGCAAAACCCGTGGTGGAGGGACTTGGGACAGATACATAAAACCAAGGAAAACAGGTAAAAATACACAGGCGGTCGAGCTCGTCAAGGAGCCGGAGAAGGGGAGAGGCGAAGCGCGAAGCGTGCGGGAGGCGTGTGCGCCGCCGCTGCGGCAAGCGGAGAGGAAAGAAAATTTATGAGCAGGTCCGGATTAATATTCATCGAACCGAAATGGATTTATCGTTATTCGCGGGGGCGAGGAAGGAGCTGGAAGCAGAAAACGCTTCTCTTATGCAGGTTTTTACTTTAGCAAACATTTGCGTTAATCCATTGAAGCGACAACGTAGTAGCAAATAAAACTGCATAATTATCAGTAAATTTAAATGATTTACACGATGCTGTTGGAATGATAAATTTATTTGGCAAAAGAAAATAATGCAAGTTGTGATTCATCCGTTACAATAGTATAATTCAGTTATGCTATTCAACCATTAATGTGAGGGGCGTGTAAGGTTAGTGTACAAAAAGACAGGATTGACACTGGCAGCACTTATGATCGCGGGCGGCGTGCTTGCTGCATGCGGCGACAGCAATAATGGCAATGCAGGCAACACGGGCGCAGCCAACACGGGCAGCGAGAACACGGCAGCGAACAATGCAGGCGGGGAAGCGGCAGCTCCTTCCGGCGACCAAGTGTTCCGCATGAACCTCACGTCCGAGCCTCCTACGCTTGATCCGGCCCTCATGCAAGACAACGTGTCCGGCACGGTAGCCGACGGCATCTTCGAAGGCCTCGCCAAGAGCGACAAGAACGGCGAGATCGTTCCCGGCATGGCCGAGAGCTGGGAAGTTTCCGAAGACGGCAAGACGTACACGTTCAAGATCCGCACGGACTCCAAGTGGTCTTCCGGCAACCCGGTCACCGCGCATGACTTCGAGTTCGCTTGGAAGCGCACGCTCGACCCGAAAGCGGTCAAGCCGGCCCCTTACGCGTACCAGCTGTACTACGTCCAAGGCGCCGAAGCCTACAACACGGGCAAGGGCAGCGTCGACGAAGTCGGCGTGAAGGCGATCGACGACACGACGCTCGAAGTGAAGCTCGTCAACCCGACGACGTACTTCCTGAGCCTCCAAACCTTCTACACCTACTACCCGGTCGACAAGGTAGCGGTCGAGAAGGATCCGAACTGGGCCAACGAAGCGGCTACCTTCTCCAGCAACGGTCCATTCAAGCTGACGGCATGGGAGCATAACGCCAACCTGACGATCGAGCGCAACGAGAACTACTACGCGCAAGCCGACGTGAAGCTCGACAAGGTTCAATTCGCTATGATGGCGGACTCCAACACCGAGCTGAACAACTTCAACACGGACCAGCTCGACTGGGCCGGCAAGCCGACCGGCACGATCCCAGGCCCGCAAATCGACAAGCTGCGCAAAGAAAACGATCCGCAGCTGAAGATCACCGACGCCGCGAGCACGTACTACTACATCTTCAACCAGAGCAAGAAGCCGTTCAACAACGCCAAGGTGCGCAAAGCGCTGTCGCTGTCCATCGACCGTCAGCTGCTGATCGACCGCGTCGTGCTCGAAGGCCAGAAGCCGGCATTCGGCTTCGTGCCGGCCAGCATCACGGGCGCCGAGAAGAGCTTCCGCGAAGAGACGCAAGAAACGTACTTCTCCGAGAACGTCGAAGAAGCCAAGACGCTGCTGGCCGAAGGCCTCAAGGAAGAAGGCATGGCTTCCTTCCCGGCGACGACGCTCATCTACAACACGTCGGACAAGCATGCTAAGATCGCCACGGCCATCACCGAAATGTGGAAGCAGAACCTCGGCGTTGACGTGAAGACCGAAGTCCAGGAATGGAAAGTATTCCTCGACAACCGCACCAACCTCAAGTACGACATCGCTCGTGCCGGCTGGGGCGCGGACTACAACGATCCGATGACGTTCCTGGACCTCTACATCACGGGCAGCGGCAACAACGACATCGGCTACAAGAACGCCGACTACGACAAGCTGATCAAGGACGCTTACGCTTCTGCCGACAAGGCGGAGCGCGTGAAGCTGCTCGCTCAAGCGGAAAAAATCCTGATGGAAGACATGGCCGTCATGCCGGTTTACTATGACACCAGCTCCTCCCTCGTCAAGGATTACGTGAAGGATGCCTTCATGACGTACAACGGCAACATCAACTACAACTACGCTTATATCTCCAAATAAGCTTACCGCCTGAGCAACTGACAGAGAGAAGAAGGGACCGCGGCAGGAGCCGTCGTCCGGCGCTTTCCGGCGCCGGACCGTCTCCGGACGTCCCTTCTTTCTTTGCGGTTGGGCAAGGTAATGAAAAGAGGTGCTGGAATGATTCGATTCATTGGCCGGAGATTCCTCAATATTCTCCTGTCCCTGTTTGTCCTTGCGACCCTGACCTTCTTCCTCATGCAGGCGGTGCCGGGCAATCCGTTCCTGGATGAAAAGACGCCGAAGGCCGCGCAAGAAGCCCTCAAGGCCTTCTACGGCCTGGATAAGCCGCTCTGGCAGCAATATTTCGTCTACCTGGGCAATATCGTGCAGGGCGATCTCGGCATCTCCTACAAGACGCCGGGCCAGACCGTCACGCAGATCATCTCCCAGTCGTTCCTGTACTCCGCCAAGCTGGGCATCTTCGCGATCATCGTCTCGGTCATCGTCGGCGTCGCGCTCGGCATGATCTCCGCGATGTACAACCGCAAGCTGATCGACAAGCTCGCTGTCGTGATCTCCATCCTGGGCATCTCGATCCCGAACTTCGTCGTCGCGTCCGTCACGCAATACTACATCGGCGCGGAGTGGAGATGGCTGCCGGTATCCGGCCTCAACTCGCCGCTCGGCTACATCCTGCCGACGTTCGCGCTGTCGGCGCTGCCGATCGCGTTCATCGCGCGGCTGACCCGCTCCTCCATGCTGGAGGTGCTGACGGCGGACTACATCCGCACCGCCAAGGCCAAGGGCATGTCGCCGCTGCGCATCACGCTCCGGCACGGCCTGCGCAACGCGATCCTGCCGGTCGTCACCTACCTCGGACCGATGAGCGCCAACATCATCACCGGCGGCGTCGTCGTCGAGAAGATCTACAACGTCCCGGGACTCGGCCAGTTCTTCACGAACAGCGTCACGAACCGCGACTATCCGCTCATCATGGGCATCACCCTGTTCTATGCGGTCATCCTGATGTTCGCCCGCTTCCTTGCCGACATCGGCTACGCGATGGTGGATCCGCGGATGAAGAAGAGCAACAAGGGAGGCTGATCAACAATGGACCCAATCAAGGAAACGAAACGGCCTCTTCCCGATCCGAAGAAGTTCGTGCCGCTGAAGAAGCGTGATTTCGCGCAGCAGCAGATGGCGCCGAGCTACACGACCTGGAAGCTGGCCATGATGAAGCTGACGGCCAACAAGTTCGCCATGGCCTCCGGCATCGTGCTGCTGCTGATGATTATCATGGCGATCATCTATCCGCTGTTCACGCCGCATGACTTCCGCTCGCAGTCGCTGATGGATACGTTCCTCGCCCCCGGCGGCACGCACTACTTCGGCACGGACGAGCTCGGCCGCGACCTGTTCGCCCGCGCTTGGAAAGGCGCGCAAATCTCGCTGACGGTCGGCATTGTCGCCGCCATCGCCGACGTCATCCTCGGCATCATCATCGGCGGCATCATGGGCTACTTCGGCGGCAAGGTCGACGAAGTGCTCAACAAGATCAGCGAAATCCTGTACTCCATTCCTTACCTGCTCGTCGTCATCCTGCTCGGCGTCGTGCTCGGCCAAGGCATGTGGACGCTGATTATCGCCCTGACCGCGACGGGTTGGATCAACATGGCTTGGATCGTGCGCGGCCAGATCATGCAGCTCAAGAACCAGGAGTACGTCCTGGCAGCCCGCGCCATGGGCTCCGGCGGCTTCCGCATTCTGTTCAAGCATCTCATCCCGAACACGATGGGCCCGATCATCGTCACGATGACGCTGACCGTACCGAGCGCCATCTTCGCGGAGGCGTTCCTCAGCTTCCTCGGCCTCGGCGTTCAATCTCCGGCTGCATCCTGGGGCGTCATGATCAACGACTCGCTCACGAGCTGGACGATCTATCCGTGGACGCTGCTCTTCCCGGCCGGCATGCTCTGCTTGGCCATGCTCGCGTTCAACATCTTCGGCGACGGACTGCGCGACGCTTTCGATCCGAAGACACGGGTGGAATAAAGCCGGCCCCGACCATGAACGTTCTGCCGCCGCCGGCTGCCGGTGAAGGCAGGGCGGCAGGCATTCCGATAGGACTTTCCGCAGCGGGCCTTGCGCGGCCCCTGCGTCCAGCAACCGATAGATGAGGAAGGTGAAGCACCATGGAACCGATTCTTAAAGTCGACGATCTGCGCGTCTCGTTCCGCGTGCGCGGCGGGGAAGTCCAGGCCGTGCGCGGCGTGACCTTCGAGATGGCCAAGGGCGAGGCGCTCGCGATCGTCGGCGAATCCGGCTCGGGCAAAAGCGTCACGGCCCAGTCGGTCATGCGCCTCATCCCGACGCCTCCCGGCACGTACAAGGCCGGACAGATCGTCTTCGAGGGCAGCGACCTGCTCAAGAAGACGGAGAAGCAGATGGAGTCCGTGCGCGGGCGCGACATCGGCATGATCTTCCAAGACCCGATGACGTCGCTCAACCCGACGATGACGATCGGCTCCCAGATCGTCGAAGTGCTGACGCGCCACCAGAAGCTGAGCAAGGACGCCGCGAGCAAAAAAGCGATCGACATGCTCCGCCTCGTCGGCATTCCGAATCCGGAAGCCCGCGTGAAGCAGTATCCGTTTGAATTTTCCGGCGGCATGCGCCAGCGCGCGATGATCGCCATCGCGCTCAGCTGCGATCCGACGCTGCTGATCGCCGACGAGCCGACGACCGCGCTCGACGTGACGATCCAGGCGCAGATCCTGCAGGTCATGAAGGACATGCAGGAGAAGCTCGGCACGTCGATCATCCTGATTACGCACGATCTCGGCATCGTCGCGGACATGTGCGACAAAGTCATCGTCATGTACGCGGGCCAGGTCGTGGAGCGCGGCAACAAGTTCGAAATCTTCAAGTCGCCGCAGCATCCGTACACGCAGGGCCTGCTCAAATCGCTGCCGCGGCTGGACCAGCGCAAGGACGAGCCGCTCATTCCGATCGAGGGCACGCCTCCGGACATGGCCAGTCCTCCGCACGGCTGCGCGTTCGCCGCACGTTGCCCGTACGCGATGGAAGTGTGCCTGGAGCAGGATCCGTACATGTTCACGCACAGCGATACCCATGAATCCAAGTGCTGGCTCCACGCCAAGCCGGAGTAAGGAGGAGAACCGATGGCAAGCCAACCGAACGCGATGCTCGAGGTGGACAACCTCAGCAAGTTTTTTGAAGTCGGCAAGGGCAAGACGCTCAAGGCGGTCAACGGCCTGAACCTGTCCATCCGCAAGGGCGAGACGCTCGGCATGGTCGGCGAGTCCGGCTGCGGCAAGTCGACGGCCGGCCGCACGATCATGCGCCTGTACGAGCCGACTTCCGGCGAAGTGCGCTACAACGGCTCCAACATCTACGATCTCAAAGGCTCCAAGCTCAAGGCGTTCCGTCGCGAGATGCAGATGGTATTCCAGGACCCGTACGCTTCGCTGAACCCGCGCTGGACGGTCGAGAATATCATCGCCGAGCCGCTGGACATCCACAAGCTCGTGTCGAGCCCCAAGGAGCGCAAGGTCGCCGTCGAGCGCCTGCTCGAGAAGGTCGGCCTGAATCCGTCGCATCTGACGCGCTACCCGCATGAGTTCTCCGGCGGCCAGCGCCAGCGCATCGGCATCGCCCGCGCGCTCGCGGTCGATCCGAAGTTCATCGTCGCCGACGAGCCGATCTCCGCGCTCGACGTGTCGATCCAGGCGCAGGTCGTCAACCTGCTGCAGAACCTGCAGCGGACCGAGGGCCTGACCTACCTGTTCATCGCGCATGACCTGGCGATGGTCAAGCATATCAGCGACCGCATCGCCGTCATGTATCTCGGCAAGCTCGTCGAGATCGCCGACAGCGAGGACCTGTACGCCGATCCGCGCCACCCGTACACGCAGGCGCTGCTCTCGTCGATCCCGATCCCGGATCCGGAGGTCGAGGCCAACAAGGAGCGCATCGTGCTGCGCGGCGACCTGCCGAGCCCGATCAGCCCGCCGAGCGGCTGTCCGTTCCGCACGCGCTGCCCGGCTGCGACCGAGCGCTGCGCGGCCGAGGTGCCGGAGCTGCGCCAGGTCGGACCGAACCCGTCCCACTGGGCCGCTTGCCATTATGCCTGATCGTTTTCAGCCTCCGCTTTCCCGCTTGCCGGGAGGGCGGAGGCTTTTTTTTGGATGCGGACGGCCCGGCTAGCTGCGGAGCCAGGACAGGAGCGCGCGGCCGGCGCCGGGGCGCATCGAGGCTGTCCGTCCATCCCGCCTAAGCTCATAAGGATGCGGCTGCGCGGCGGCTCCCGGAAGCGGCGGCCCGGCCGCTGCCGCAAGCCACGGCTGCTCTGCCGGTCGGCCCGACTGCTTGTGGTGCCGCCTCAGCTCCATCTCGTATCGATATAGGTCCTCTGCCATCATAAAGGGGTTCCTCCTTCGGTCGCGGCCAAGCGGGGAAGCGTCATCCCTTCCCTTGCCTGCCGGCCTTTGATCTGCTTCCAGCTTAACCGGCCGCTGTGACAACAGGGTGGCAGCAATCGAAAAGGGCGGAACAAATGTTCTTGGCCGGAGAGATGTGGATGGGTAATGGATAAGGATGCGTTGACGAGAAGCAGGCGGAGCAGGTACCCTTTGCACAGAAGGAAGCCCGAGCGGGCGAGGAGGCGGGACGATGAATTCTTATGCGGGCATACCCGGCAACACCGAGCTGAACCATCTCCAGCGGCGCAAGATGGAGCTGCAGCTGTACATGCCGCCGCTGACGATGGAAAAGGAGAAGAGCGAGGCATTCTGGCAGCCGCGGCTGGAGCGGGCTTGGAGCAAGCCGCTGCATGAAGCGCGGACGCGAGTGGACGAAGAGCTGTTTCCCTGCGCGGATGTGTACCGAATTACGTATGAAGGCTACGACGATACGCCGGTAAGCGGGCTTTACCTGGTGCCCAAGGAAGAGGCGCGAGGAGGGCGGCCCGTTCCCTGCATCGTCGTCTACCCCGGCTACACGGCAGGGGCCGGCTATCCGGAGGATCACGCGGGCTGGCTGCTGGCGGGTTATGCCGTGCTGGCCGTCGATGCGAGAGGACAGGGAGGCGAGACGGGCAGCCTGCTGCCGTCCGCGCATGGCATGGCGAAGGGATGGATTACGCAAAATCTGCTCGACGGCCCGGATCGGACCTATTATATGGCGCTCTTCGTCGACAGCCTCAAGGCGCTGCAGGCAGCGGCCTCGCAGCCGGAGGTCGACGCGAGCCGGCTCGTTCCGTGCGGAGGCAGCCAAGGGGGCGGGCTGGCGCTGGCGGCAGCCGCGCTTTGCGGGCTGGGGGAGTTTCCGGAGATCGGCTTGGCGGCCGTGCTGGCCGATATTCCGAACCTGTGCCATGTCGACCACGCGATCTTCAGCTCGGCCGGCTCGCTGTCGGAGGCCGGCCAGCTGGCGAGCCGCAAGCCGGAGGAGCTGTCGCGGCTGCTGGAGCATCTCGCTTGCTTCGACAACATGAACCTGGCTTGCCGGATCGCGGCGCCGGTGCTCGTAAGCGTCGGCTGGAAGGACCCGATCTGTCCGCCGGAGACGGTCTATGCGGCGTTCAACCGCATCCATGCGCCCAAGGAGATCCGCGACTATCCGTTCCTCGGCCATGAAGTGAGCGGCGCGCATCGCCGGGACAAGCTGCGGTTCGTGCTGGAGCATGCGGGGCGTTGATGCGGCCGTACGGCCGCGCAGCTTGAGCGGAACGAAGGCTGGCGATGCCGTCATCCGATTGGAAGAGAAGCCCTCCGGCCGCGCGCAGCGGCAGGAGGGCTTCGGCATGTGCAGGCCGCTGTCCGGAGCAGGACGTCAAGACGCCAGCTTGACCAGGGCGAAGACGACCAGCAGCGCGAGCGAGAACAGCGAGTAGAGGCGCAGAGCCTTTTCGGCAGGCGGTCGGCGCACTTCTACGAGCAGCAGGACGAGCACCTGTCCAAGCGCGTAGCCGGTATCGACGGCGGCATTGAGCCAGGAGCGATCGGAAAACTCCTTGATGTCCAGGGCATAGGCGGCCAGAAAGATATTCGTGGCCGAAAAGACGAAGCTGGCCAGGAACCAACGCAGGGTCATCGGCGGACGCTCCTTCCGGATTAGAGAAAATAAACGGCGGCGCACAGCAGCAGGCTCGGCAGCGCCAGCAGCAGGCAGCGGGCCGACCAGTCGTTGCGGCGCCGCAGCGATTCGCCGTCGTCGGCGTAGGTGCCGACCCGCCGAGAGTCTCCGCCGATGAACGCTCCGGAGAACAGCATCGCGAGCACGAGCGGAACGCCTCCGCTCCAAGCCGATGCGCGGACCAGCGAGGCTTCTCCGCCCACGAGGCCGACGGCTCCGGCAGCGGCCGCGAGGCCGAGTCCGGCGCAGAGGAAGACGAGGGTGATGCGCTTTATGAAGCAGACCTCCTTTTCCAAGTTGTACGCGGCAGGGCGGCGGTTTGTTTCTTTTCCCTGAAATGGGGTCAACAGGGAAAAGCCATTCTGCTTTGGGCAGAATGGCTTTTGGCCGTAGGGGCGAAAGCGTGGGAGCCTGGGAGCCGGCTCTTGTCGGGGCACCACGCATGGGCGCGGGATGAGGCTCATGCGGGCCGACATCACGCCGATTCGAGTGTATGCGTCAGGTCATGGGTTTGCGAGAAGCGCAAGACTTGCTTTAGTCGCCTTTCATCTTGCGGCGCAGCTCGGCGAGCTGCTCGTCGATGGCGGCGGAGCGGCCGTTGTCCTGCGGAGCGGATGGAGTGGATGAAGCGGTCTCGTACCCGCTCCCATAGCTTGAGGAGCCGGCCGACGGGCCTTTGTAGTCCCGGCTCAGGCCGAGCTGGGCTTCCCACTGGAGCACCTTTTCCTCGATGCGGTCGAAGCCGCGGGAGGCGCGTCCCGGCTCGAAGCCGTGGCTGAAGCTCGGGGCGGTGCGCTCGGCGGCCGCCTCGGCTTTTTGAATGCGCTCGCTCAGATCGTTGCGCTTCTGGACGAGGCGCTGCAGCTCTTCCTTGGCGGAATCCAGGCGAATCTCCAGCTCGGCAGAGGCATGCTTCGCGTGCTCATGCAAGCGGCGGTATTCCTGCTCCTGCTCGGCATAGCGGAGCTTCGCCTCTAGCGCGGCGCGGGCTTCCGCCTCGCGTCCGTCCCGCAGCGCCTCCTCGGCCTTGGCCTGGTTGTGCTGGGCCAGCTGCGTCACTTCCTCCAGGCGGGAGCCGTACGAGCGGGCAGCCGCTTGCTGGCGCTGCAGCTCGGTTTTCATGCCGTCGATCTCTTCCTCCATGTTGCGGATATATTGGTTCATCATCAGCGTCGGGTTTTCCAGCTTGTTCAGCATTTCGTTGGCGGTTGCTTTGGTCAGGTTGAGAATTCGGTCGAATACGCTCATGGATACACGCTCCTTATCAGGTTGAAGGGAATGGGAAGTCTTCTAATGAAAGCTCGGCTGTGGGACGGAAAGGCGGGCGGTTAGTTGTAGAAAGGCTCCCGAGAAGGAGGGCCGTTCCACTCCGGCTCTTTTGGCAGGACGACGCTGGCTGCGGCGTAGAGCAGCAGGCCCGTGCCGCCGCTGAAGACGCCGACGGCGATGAAGCCGATCCGGACGAGTCCGGTATCGATGCCGTACGTGCGGCCGATTCCTCCGCACAGCCCCGCGATTTTGCGGTCAGTACGGGAGCGATACAAGGTTTTCATGACGGTGTCAGTCTCCTCTATATGCGGCACGCCGGCTGCCCGGCCGTGCGGCTTGATGTCCTTATTGTACCTCCATGCCCGGCTGCGCCGACACGGCCCCACGAATGGAATCCGACCTGGACCCGGGACCGGGATCGGCTCGGACGGAAGTTGTGCGCGGCGAGCAATGGAGGGGCAAAGCGCGTCAATGGAAGGAGATTGGGACTGGAGAGGCTTCGCTTCTGCGGCGGCCTGCTCCTAGCCGCTGGAACGCATGAAAAGCGGTCGCCGTGCGCAAGCTATCGGGGCAAGCCCATCATCCACGAAAGAGGTGCCGATCATTCATGGGTAAAAACAAGGCGAGCAAGGCAGACGTCCAAACGACGAAGCTGAACAGCTTCGCGGCCAACCAGGATACGGAGTTCGCTCAGGATCTGACGGCGGATGCCCAAGCGGCATTCAGCTCGGTCAATCAAAAGAAGAAGAAAAAATAACCGACTCCGCCTTCCGGTCCATCCGGAAGCCGGCCTGTCCTTCGGGCGGGCCGGTTTTTGCGTTGGATAGAGGCCGGTGACGGATGCCGGGCGAGCATGGCTGACGCTCGTCGCGGAAAGGGAGAAGCGGGCACGCGGGGACTTGCCGGGGGGCGTCTGGAATGAGGGGGCCGTCGCTGGGGCCGTTTTTTTGATGCGGCGGTGGTCGCATGGGCCGTTTTTTTGATGCGGCGGCTGTCGCATGGCCGTTTTTTTGATGCGGCGGCTGTCGCATGGGCCGTTTTTTTGATGCGGCCGCCGTTGCATGGGCCGTTTTTTTTGATGCGGCAGCCTCGCGAGAGCGACCCGTGGCGCTGAGCCTGCGCTCTGATCTAACGAAACGGAGAAGCGCTATTGTGCCTAAAGCTTCGCTTTTTTGAATCTAACGAAACGGAGAGGCGTTATTTAGTCAAAATGCCCCCCCAGTCGCCTCTTTTTCCGGCAATAGCATCGGTGAGTTTCGTTAGTTTTTCAAAACGCTCTTTTTCGGCTGAATAGCGTCGCTCTGTTTCGTTAGAGCTGCGGCCATGGCGGGCTGCGGCAACCGTTCGAGCAGAAATGGGACCGCGGTTCAAAGAAAAAGCCCCGTCGGCAATGGACGGAGCTTGGAAGGAGCTAGGGCTTCGGTCTCGCGCCCATCGATGCGGACTTGGACGCAGCAGATTTTAGTGAACCCGTGCGCGACGCCGCGCCGGGTTGAGCTGAGTCGGCCGAGCCGCTCCGGCCGCTTGCGGCCCGTCTAACGCCGGCTCTGGCTGCGCTGGCAGCTGGGCCGGCACCGGTCCGTCTTGCGCCGTCTGCGCCAGCAGCCTTGCTGACGGCCGATCCGGCGCTTGCGCGGCCAGCTATGCCAGCCATGCCTCTAGCTGCGCCAGCAGCTTTGCTGACGGCCGATCCGGTGCTGGTGCCGCCAGCCATGCCTCGAGCTGCGTCAGCCTTGCTGACGGCCGATCCGGTGCTGGCGCCGCCAGCCATGCCGCCAGCTGCGCCAGCCTTGCTTACGGCCGATCCCGTGCTCACGCTGCCAGGGCCGCCAGCCATGCCGGCCATGCCGCCAGCCGCGCCGGAGCCTGCGCTGCCGGCCGGGGTGCCCGCCGCCGGGCGGAACGCGTCGAGCAGGAAGCGCGACACGTCGGTCTTGCGGCCCCGCCACAGGCTCGGGGAGCTGACGAGCAGCTCGTCGCGCGCCCGCGTGACGGCGACGTAGGCGAGGCGGCGCTCCTCCTCCAGCGCGGCTTCCCGGAGCGAGGCGGGATCGCCCGCCGCAGCCGCCCCGTTGCCGTAGTCGGACAGCTTGTCCGCTTCGAGCGCGAGGCTGTGGGGCAGGATGCCCTCGGAGGCGCCGATGAGGACGACGGCCGGGAACTCCAGCCCCTTGCTCTTGTGGATGGTCATGAGCTTGACGGCATCCCGGGCCGCCTCCGGCGGCAGCGCCCGCATCTCGGCGTGGCGCTCGCCGATCCGTTTCACGAACGCAAGGAACGAAGGCACGTCGGCAAAACGGCCGGCGGAGGCCTCCAGCTCGTCGAGCGCCTCGCGCAGCGTCTCCTTGTAGACGGTGCCGGCGCTGCCCGCGCCTGCCGCAGCCTCGGCGTCGAGCCAGGCGTCGTAGAAGTCCTTGCGCATGCGGCGGATGGCGTCCGCCGGCTTCAGCGCCTTCAGCCCCTTGATGAACGTGATCCGGGCCTGGATCGAGTCGCGCTGGAAGTCCTTGAGCCCGTCCAGCGTGAGCAGATGGATGAGCGGGCCTTTTTTGGGACGGGGATCGTCCTTGGCTCGGATATGGGCCATGCCCTTGGCGCGGCCCACGTACATCGAGGGCAGCACGCCCTCCATCGCCGCGAAGTCGCGCCGCTTGACCGACAGGCGCAGGTAGTCCACGAGCGGACGCACCGCCGACTGGTCGTAGAACGGCTCGCCGCTGTCCTGCAGATGGAACGGGATGTCCGACAGCACGAGCTGCTCGAACATCGCCCGGCTGTTGCTGGCGGTGCGGTACAGGATGGCGAAGTCGCCCCAGCCGCGCGCCCCCTCCTCGACCCGCTCGCGAATATGGGCGGCGACGGCCGCCGCTTCCTGGTCGGTCGTGAACGGCCGGATGTAGAGCGGCACCTGGCGGCTCGTGCGCACCGCCTTGAGCGTCTTGGCGTAGCGGGCCTTGTTGTGCCGGATGATGTCGTTGCCGAGGCCGACGATGCTCGCGGAGGAGCGGTAGTTGGTGTCGAGCGTGACGACGCGGGCGCCGGGAAAGGCGTCCCGGAACCCGAGGATATACTCGCTCCGCGCGCCGCTGAAGCCGTAGATCGTCTGGTCGTCGTCCCCGACGGCCATCAGGTTGGCGCGCTTGCCCGCGAGCAGGCGGATCAGCTCGTACTGCAGCCGGCTCGTGTCCTGGAACTCGTCGATCATGATGAGGCGGAAGCGGTCCTGCAGCGTGCGCAGCAGCGCCGGCCGCTCCGTCAGCAGCCGATGCGACCAGAGCAGGATGTCGTCGAAGTCCATGCGGCCCTCGCGCTCCTTCCATTCCTCGAAGCGCAGGAGCAGCCGCTTGAGGTCGCGCTCCGCCTGGCTCGACTCCGGCAGCTCGGCGAGCGGGCGCAGGCTGAGCTTGGCCTCGGACAGCGCCGCCAGCGCCGTCTCGGGCTCGAGCCGATCGGCGATGCCGAGCTCGCGCAGCATGCCCTTGAGCACGATGACGGCCAGCGGTCCGCCCCCGAGAATTTCCTGGCGGAAGCCTTGGCTGCGCAGCAGCTGCAGGAAGAACGAGTGGAACGTGCGGGCGGTGACGGCTTTGGCGGCGGCGTGCGCGATGCCGGGCAGCGCGGCGATCCGGTCCTTCATTTCCTGGGCGGCCTTGACGGAAAAGGTGACGAGCAGGATCGCGCGCGGATCGGCTCCGCGCTCCGCGATCAGATAGCCGGTGCGGGCGGCGAGCACGCTCGTCTTGCCGGAGCCGGCTCCGGCGAGCGTCAGCAGCGGGCCGTCGCCATGGCGGACGGCCTCGATCTGGGGGCCGTTCAGGAACAGCCCGCGGCTCTCGAGCGCGCGGAAATAGCCGCTGTCGGCATCGCTGTCCGGCACGAGGCGGCTGCTGTTGTCCCCGGAGGCGAGAGTGGCGGCGGGCAAGCCGCGGCCGGCCGCTCCGAGCGGCTTTTTGAAAGGCAAAGGCAGATTGGCGTTCATGGGGCATGTCTCTCCTGTAGCAAAAGGCGCTCCCGCGAGGGGGAATGCCTGTTCGTCGTTCCTTTCAGCATACTGGATCGAGCTTCCGCTGGCAAACGCCAAATGACGGGAGGGGCTTGCGGGAAGGCGGCGTTCCGTGATAACATTGACCCATCAACTATTGAGGGATCAAGAACATGCCGCATCCGGGGGATTCGGCAGACAGGAGGACATGTCATGAGCTGCCGTACCGAGGATCTGCTCTATGTGCTGATTCATCTGAACAAGCAGCTGGCCTGCCGGTTCGAGGCGGATGTCGGGCTGAGCCCGAATCGGCTGGAGCTGCTGTGCCAGCTGCGCGGCGTGGAGGAGATCAGCCAGTCCGACCTGCAGAAGGCGGTCTCGATCGACCCTGCGGCCGTGACGCGGCACATGCAGCAGCTGGAGGCGGAGGGCAAGCTCGTCCGTACCCGCTGCGAGGACGACAACCGCGTGACCAAGGTGCGGCTGACCGACGAGGGCAGGAGCTGGATCGAGTCGTGCAACCGCCAGAAGGATCGGTTCATGGAGCGGCTGCAGGCGGGACTGGACGAGTCGGAGCGCAAGGAGCTGCTGCGGCTGCTGCTTGCGCTCGGCCGCTCGCTGGAGGAGCCGTCCGCTGCCGCCAGCGGCCCCTCCGCGGCGGTCCGGCGCGAGGCGGGCGCGAGGCTGATCGGGGATTGACGGAACGAGAGCCACGCTCGGGGAGGCGGACCGGGACGGACTTTCCGGAGAGCTGCTCCGACGCTAGATGAGGGAGACGGCTTTTGCTTAAAGCGGGATAGAAGAGGGATAGGACCAACCATAAAAAGCAGGCCGAAGAGCCTGCACAAGGAGAGAAACCGAAATGACGAATGCAGCTGCCGTTGTCCGCACGAACGATTACCGCGAGATCGTCGCCGGGCGCCGCTCGGTGCGCGAGTACGATCCGTCCGTCAAGATCAGCCGCGAGGAGATGACCGAGCTTCTGGAGGAAGCGACGCTCGCGCCGTCCTCCGTCAACCTGCAGCCGTGGCGCTTCGTCGTCGCCCAGAGCGACGAGGCGAAGGCCGCGCTGGCGGAGATCGCTCCGCGCAACCGCACGCAGGTGATGACTTCTTCGGCCGTCATCGCCGTGTTCGGCGACATGCAGGCGTTCGACTACGCCGGGGAGATCATGTCGAGCTCCGTGGCCAAGGGCTACATGACGCAGGAGGTCATGGACCAGATGATGGCCAATTACAGCGGGCTGTTCAGCAGCGTGCCGAAATCGGCTTTCCGCGACATGATCCTGCTCGACACCGGCCTGGTCAGCATGCAGATCATGCTGGCGGCGCGCGCCCGCGGCTACGACACGAACCCGATCGGCGGCTACGACAAGTCGCGCGTCGCCGAGACGTTCGGCCTGGAGGCGGACCGCTACGTGCCGTCCATGCTCATCTCGGTCGGCAAGGCCGCCAAGGACGCCCGCCTGACGACCCGGCTGCCGATCGATCGCGTCGCCGAGTGGAAGTAAGCTCGGCTGCTCGACAAAGCTAACGCCAGAGGCGTTCGAGAGGGGGCTGTCCCGGAACCGTGGAAACGGACCGGGGCAGTCCCCTTTGCCGTCGGAGCGCCGGGCCGAGGGCGGGGGCCGCGCGGCGGGTCTGGCGCATGCGTCTTCTAGGCGCCGCTTCGCTTCGCGGCTGCCGGCTCGGGAACCGGCGCAGCCGCCGTTTGAACCGAGCCTCGATCGCAGGTATGCTAAGAGCACGGAACTACTTATAGAAAGGTCGTGCGGGCAGATGACAGTGCTCATCAATGAGCAGATCAAGGCGTTCGAGGTGGATCTGACCGGCCTCGGCGGAGAACGGCTCGGGGTCGTGGAGCGGACGGAGGCGCTGGAGCTGGCGCGGGCGGCGGGAGCGGACCTCGTCTGCACGTCGCTCATGAGCAGCCCGCCTCCCTGCCGGCTGATGCCGAAGGGCAAGGGCAAGGCGGCGGCGCAGCAGGAAGCGGCGGCGGCGCGCCGCTCGGCCGGTCCGGCAGCAGCCGGGGGCAAGCCGGGCGCCGGCGGGAAGGGCGGAGCGGACAAGGCGAAGGAGCTGCGCTTCACCGCCCACATCGAGGAGCATGACTACGACACGAAGCTGCGCCAGGCGGACAAGCACTTGCGCTCGGGCAAGCCGGTGCAGCTGGTCGTCAAGGCGAGCGGGGCCAAGGAGGCGGCCGCCGCCAAAGCCGTGCTGGAGCGGCTGCTGGCCGATCTCAAGGAGGCCGGCGTCAAGGAAACCGGCATCCAGTCGAGCGGCAAGGGCGCGCAGGTGCGGGTGAATCCGAAGTAAGGGCGCGACGGGCGCGCAAGGGGACGGAGCTCCTTTGCGGTCCATGCGGATCAGGTTCGTTTCGGCTCAAGCCGGAACGGGCCTTTTTTTCATGCGCGGAAGAAGGGGAGGCAGGACAGGCGGACGGAAGGCCGAAGACGCCGCGCCCTCGGGGCTGACGTGGGGGAGGGGGCGGCCGCATCAGGCATGCGAGAAGCGCTGCCGGTAGCTGCGCGGCGACAGCCCCTCGTACTTGGCGAAGCAGGAGGCGAAGTACGCCGCCTGGTTGAAGCCGACCTCGCCGGCGATGCGCGAGACGGGATAGTCGGTGCGCAGCAGCAGCAGCTTGGACTGGCCGATGCGGTAGCGCAGCAGGTACTCCTTCGGCGAGCAGCCGAACTCCTTTTGCATGCAGCGGGCGATGTAGACGGAGTGGAAGTTCAGGCTGTCGCTCATCGCGCGGGCGCTGATGTCCTCGCGGTAGTGCCGGCGCAGGTAGGCGGCGGCCTGCGCGGCGCAGGCCGCCGAAGGCGAGGTCGAGCGCGCGTCGAGACCGGCCGACAGCTGCTGCAGCAGCTCCTGGAACAGGATCTGCTGGCGCCAGAGCGCGCCGCCGACCTGGCCGCTGCTCGTCAGCGCCGTGAGCTGGCCGAGCAGCTCGAACGTGCGCGCCGGCTCGACCAGGTCGGCGTACTGCGGCATCTGCACGGAGAACAGGGGCGCGTTCATTTTCCAATCGGCGTCATGGGCGCTGTCGAGCTCTTCGCCGGTGGAGGCGTCCCCGCCGTTCCAGGCTCCGCGCGGATCGCGGTAAAGCGGCAGCCGCTCGTCGGTGGCGGTCCAGTAGCCGTCGTGCTTGAAATGCAGCCAGTAGCAGCGCGTGCGCAGGCGCGTCGGAGCCGTGCCGTAGTGATGCGCGTCGGGCCGCAGGATGAGCGCCTGCCCCGGACCGACCTCGTAGCTCCGGCCGTCCTCGGTGACGAGCAGCTCGCCCTCCTCGACGGCCAGCAGGTCGAACAGGCCGATGTTGCAGCGGTCGACATGGACCATGCCGGGGCCGTGGTCCTCGTGTCCGCTGGCGATATAGTAAGGAAGCGGAGGCAAGGCGAATTGCAGCAGCTTCATGCGGGGGCTCCTTCAAGTTTCGTTTTTGAAAGTTCAGGTTGCATCCGTGATACCTCACAGCGAGTATAGCACTTATAATACGGATGGACCAACAAGCTCGGCACAAGGCTCAATCCCGCTCCATCCCTAGGAAAATTAGGTTGTTTGGCGGCAAGGTCGGCGAAAGGGCTTTCATGTCGGAGCGATGCTTCTTGTATGCCAGCAATCCAGGGTGGAGGTTTCATTCATGAAAAATCGCAACTACTCGTTATGGGCGCTGTCCTGGCCCATCTTCATCGAGCTGTTCCTGCAGTTCCTGCTCGGAGCGGCGGATACGTTCATGGTCAGCGAAATTTCCGACGACGCGGTCGCGGTCGTCGGGTTCTCGCACCAGCTGTTCAACGCGCTGACGGTGCTGTTCACGGTCATCGCCAGCGGCGCCGGCATCCTCATCGCGCAGAAGCTCGGAGCGCGCAAGGAGGAGGACGCCCGCTCGATCAGCATCATCGCGCTCAAGACGACGGTGCTCATCGGAGCCGCGGTCAGCGTGCTGCTCATCGCCCTGCCCGGGCCGATCGCGAGCCTGCTGCAGATGCCCGAGGAGCTGCTGCCGCTGGCGCGCACCTACATCTCCATCGTCGGCGGCAGCATGATCCTGGCGGCGATCATGAGCACGCTCAGCGCGGCGATCCGCAACACGGGCAACACGCGCGGACCGATGTATACGGCGATCGGCATGAACGTCGTGCATATCTTCCTCAACTACGGCTTCATCTACGGCGCGTTCGGCCTGCCCGAATGGGGCCTGGCGGGCGTCGCGGCCAGCACCGTCGTCAGCCGCCTGCTCGCCTCGGCGCTGCTGGTCTACATGTTCCTGTTCGCGTTCGAGCGCCGAATCTGGTGGGGCGACATCAAGCTGTGGAGCCGCAGCCTGTTCCGCGAGATCCTGCGCATCGGCTGGCCGCTCGGCGTCTACTCCGGCAACTGGGTGCTCTCGCAGCTCGTCATCTTCACGTTCATCGGCTCGCTCGGAGCGGCGCAGCTGGCGGCGCGCACGTACATGAACACGCTGGAGTCGTTCTGCTTCCTCATCGGCTTCTCGATTGCGCTGGCGACGCAGATCCGCGTGGCGCATCTGTTCGGCGCCGGCAACACCCGCGAAGCCTACAAGGACGCGTACAAAGGGCTCTGGATCGGCCAGCTCGTCGTCATCGCCAACTCGTTCATCATCTTCCTGTTCGGCAGCCAGGCGCTCGGCCTGTTCACGACCGATCCCCAGATCCTGGCGATCTGCGCCGGCCTGCTCGGTCTGAACCTGCTGCTGCAGCCGGGCAAGATGCTCAACATGACGATCGCAGACTCGCTGAACGCCGTCGGAGACACGCGCTTCACGATGTACGTCTCGACGCTCAGCATGTGGGGCGTGTCGGTGGCCGTCTCCTATTTCTTCAGCATCCATCTCGGCTACGGCCTGACGGCCATCTATATCTGCATGATCGCCGACGAATACTTGCGCGGCTTCGTCTGCTGGCTGCGCTGGCGCAGCTTCAAGTGGGCTTCCCGCGCGGGCTCGCCCGAGCTGCCGGCGCAGGGCGGAGCGGCTGCGGAGGCCTGAGGCTGGAAGGTCTGTCTCGAGCTTCGCGAGGATTCGAACGACGAATCGGCTCGTTAGCAGGGGCTTCGAGCTCCGCGAGGATTCGAACGACGAATCAGCTCGTTAGCAGGCATAAGTCGGTTTTCGCGAATATCTAACGACGAATCAAACGCTTGACGACGGGAAACGGGCTGGAATCGGGACGAAAACGACGTCTTGCAGCTTCGAAGCGTTTGATGCGTCGTTAGAGTTCCAAAACTCGGCAAAAGGGGCTTCTAAGCGCTTGACCAGTCGTTAGCGTTGAAGTGAGTCCTCGCGCTGGCGCATGCGGTTCTTTCCGCCCGCACGGCGAATCGCCAGGGGCAAGACGCAGCTAGCGAAGTGCTGCGGGTACGGACGCAAAAAGAACCGGCTCTCTAGGAATGGGAGCCGGTTCTTTGGTGTTTCGGCGTCGCGGCCGCGCCGCGCCGCCGAAGGGCGGGAACAAGGGAAGAGGCTCCCTTGTTCGAGGGCCTGCGCCGCCTGCGAGAGGGGACAAGGGAAGACCTTCCCTTGTTCAAGAGCCTGCGGCGCTTCACCGTCAGCGTAGGCCGATCGTCACGATCTCGGCCGGCCCGACGGCGAGCTCGGCGCGTCCATCGCGCAGCTCCAGCTCGTCCGCCGTATCCTGCTCGAGCACGCCGGTCCTGTAGGCGCCGGACGCGCCGGTAGGAGCTTGCAGCCGCAGGACTCCCGGCTCGCGCTTCAGGTTGTACAGGCGCACGATCAGGTCGCCGGTGACCGGGCTGGCCTTGAAGGCGGAGAGGGCGATCGACTCTCCCTCCCATGCGAGGGGCGCGCCGACGGCCGCGAGCCTGCCCGCATGCACGCCGGTCTGCACCGCCGTCCAAGGCGTCTGCAGCTGGTACGCCTCGGCGTACGCGCCGCTCGCCGCGCCGTCGCCGCCATGCGGCACGAGCGCGAGACGCGCTTCATGCGGCCCGATGCACTGGGCCTCCGGCGTCGGGAAGTAGCCCCAGTCGCCGAGCTCGCCGGTCGAGCGGAGCAGCGTGACGGCGATCGTATTCCGCCCGTCGCGCAGCACCTCGTACTCGCACAGACCGACGTTGGCGACCGTCAAGCCGGCGGCCGCGCCGTCCGCCGCCAGGCCGCTCACGTCGGCGAACGCTTGCTGGTGCTGGGCATTGCTCGGATTGTCCCACTCCGGAGCCGGCTCGGTCGGCCGCACGGCCGCCTCGAAGATCGAGTCGGCCGTATGCGTGTCCGCCGCCAGTCCGGTCGGGAACAGCAACCGCACCCGGTGGTCGCGGGCCTGGTTGTCGAACGAGCTGACGATGTCCAGCCTGCCGCTGCCTTGCTCCAGCGCGAGCACGGTGCGCAGGCGCAGCGGGACGAGCTCGGACGAGCGTCCGGCCTGCCGCTGCGGGTAGTACACGATCTCGCGCTGCTCGCGGTCCAGCGTCTCGTCGGCCGAGGCCGGCACGGCCCATTCGTGCACGATCTCGAGCGAGGCGCGGCCGGAGCCGTTCTCCACGATCGAGACCGTCGCCGGCACGCCGCGCGTCGTCAGCGGCTCCACGCCTTTCGGTCCCATGAACATGTACTCGTTGCCGATGTCGCCGCTGTCCTCGTACAGGCCGAGATCGCGGAACGTCCGCCCCGTGCGCCGATCGGTCAGCGCGAACGTGCCGTCCTCGGCGACCTCGACGCGGAGCACGCCGTTGTCGAGCGTGCGGGCATCGGCCGCGATGTCCGGGGCCGCCTCCGGCCGCGCGTCCGAGCGGACCCAGGCATAGGCCGCATGGCCGAGCGCCGGCACGGCGTCCGCCTGGAACGTCAGGCGCACGCGGCGGCATTGGTACGGCTGGCGGAACGCGTCGTCCGGCAAGTCATAGCCGAACTGCAGGCCGAGGTCCTCCACCGTGCAGGCCAGCGCCTGTCCTTGCGCATCGAGGAGCGCGCGTCCGCGCAGGTCGAGCTCCTTCATGCGGCGGTTCATCTCGTCGAAGCCGATGCCTTCGCGGAAGTAGATCCGCGCCGCGTCCAGCTCGACCGATACGGCGCCGCTGCGCTTCCAGCCCGACGGGTTGAAGACGACGAACGGAAGCGCGTCCGCGCCGTAGCTTCCGAACACGGAGGTGTCCACCGCCTCGGCGACGAACGCCGCCGAATCGGCCACGATCGTCTCGGCGACGTGGCGGCTCTTGTCGAAGCGCGTGACCATCTCGCGGTGCACCTCGTCGACGCTGCAGCCGCAGATGCTGTCATGCGGATGGTTTTGGAGCAGCAGCTTCCAGGCGTAGCCAAGCAGATGCTGCGGATACTCCTTGCCGAGCAGCCGGGCGTAGGCCGCGAGCGGCTCGGCCGAACGCTCGAGCACGGACTGGCCGGCGGCGTTCATCTGCTTCAGGTAGACGCGCGAGGAGGCGGTGTTCACGAGCGTGCCCCAGCCGTCGGTCAGCTGGCTGCGCAGCTCGCCGCGCACGACGGACAGCGCGGACTCGTCCGCGGCGGAGCGGACGGCGTCCAGATAGTCCGGGAAGTTGGAGTGGATGAACTCCACCTCGGGCTCGACGGCGCCTGCCATGCGGATCGCTTCGGCCAGGTCGGTCTGGATCGGCTGGTGGTCGCAGCCGTTCATGAACAGCAGATGCGGCGTCGAGGCGTAGCGACCGGCGTCGGCGAGCTTGCGCTCCCAGTAGGCGCGGGCGTCCTCGGCGCGCGTCGGCACCTCGTTGCCGTTGGAGTACCAGTTGGCGAACAGGATGCCGAGCACGCGCGAGCCGTCCGGGCCTTCCCAGACGAGCTCCGAGAAGGAGCTCTCGTAGGCGCTCGACTCGCCGACCTCGTTGTTGAAGCCGGTCGGCTTGACGCCCCGTCCGAACAGCGCGTTGTCGATGCCCGCTTGCCGCATGAGCTGCGGCGTCTGGCCGAACAGGCCGAACGTGTCGGGGAAGTAGCCGATCTTGGACACCTGTCCCCAGCGGGCCGCTTCCTCGTGGCCGATCTGCAGGTTGCGCACGTTGGCCTCGGCGCTCGTCAGGAAGGCATCCTGCAAGATGTACCAGGGACCGATGCCGATGCGTCCGTCCCGGATGAGCTTCTCGAGGCGGGAGCGGTTCTCCGGGCGCACCTCCAGGTAGTCGTCGAGGATGATCGTCTGGCCGTCGAGGAAGAAGCTGCGGTAGCCGGGATCGGTCTCCAGCGTGTCCAGCAGCGTGTCCATCAGCCGGACGAGGCGGACGTGATGCTTCTCGTAGGGGAGGTACCACTCTCGGTCCCAGTGGGTATGGGACAGGATGTGCGCGGTGCGCTTCGTCATGGGAATCGGTCCTTTCGGAAATGATGCTTCCAGCATACCCGCCGAGCGGGCCGGGAAGCTATCGAAGATGGCGACGGCCGCTCTGCGATCGGACGACAAGTCCGGGCGCGGGGCGGCCGTGCGGTAGAAGCGGCGCTGTGGATCCCTGGCGGCAGGGCGCGAAACAGGCGCAGCCTCCGGCACACCGGCTGCGGAGCGGCCGCTTGCGGCTGGATGCTCTTGCCGTCGGTCAGCTGCGGCCGATCAGGCCGTCCTGCATCGCTTTGTAGACGAGCTGGGCGAACAGGCTGTTCGACCAGGCGAACCATTTGCGCGTGAATACGGCCGGATCGTCGGAGTGGAAGCCCTCGTGCATGTAGCCGGTGTCGGCGTCGGTCGCCTCCAGAAGATCGATCATCGCGAGCTTCTCCTCGGCGGACGTCGCGGTCAGGCCCTGCATCGAGAGCGCCATGTGCCAGATGTAGCCGTCCGGCGTGTGCGGGCTGCCGATGCCTTTGGCCTGCCTGCCCTCGAAGTAGAACGGGTTCTCGCGGCTGAGCGCGAAGCGGCGCGTGTTCAGGTAGATCGGATCGTCCGCAGCGGCGTAGCCGAAGTACGGGATGGACATGAGGCCCGGCGTGCCGGCGTCGTCCATCAGGCAATGGTTGCCGTAGCCGTCCGTCTCGTAGGCGTAGATCGGGCCGAACTGCGGGTGGCGGACGATGCCGTACAGCCGGATGCCGTGCTCCACCTCGGCGGCGAGGTCGGCCAGCTCCTGGACGAGCGCCATGTCTCGGAACACCCACTTGGCGATCTCCTTCATCTGGCGCATCGTCACGACGGCGAACAGATTGGCCGGGATGTTGTAGTGGAAGTCGCAGGCGTCGTCGCTCGGGCGGAAGCCGGACCAGATCATGCCGGTGTAGTTGACCGGCATGCCGAGCCCTTTGTTCCGGAGGGAGTCCTCCGGAATGCCGTTGTCGCGCACGAAGCGGTACGGCGACTGCTCGAAGTGCCGCTGCTCCCTTTTCCACAGGTCGATCGCGGCGCGCATCGCGCGCTTGAAGTCCGTGTCGAAGATGGCCGTATGCTTCGTCTCCTGCCAATAGGCGTAGGCGAGGCGGAACGAGAAGCAGATCGAGTCGAGCTCGAACTTGCGCTCCCACACCCACGGCCCCATGTCGGTCTCGTCGGTCGTGTTCCAGTGCCAGTCGTTGGCCGATTCGTTGAACGCGTTGGCGTAAGGGTCGATGAGGATCATCGCCATGTGGCGGCGGATGAGCCCTTCGAGGATGCGCTGCAGGTCGGCGTCTTCCTTGGCGAGCGGCACGTAGTGGATCACCTGCTCGACGGAGTCGCGCAGCCACATGGCCGGGATGTCGCCGGTGATGACGAACGTCGTGCCGTCGGGCATCAGCTTGGTCGTCGTCTCCAGCGTGTTGGGGAAGCAGTTGCGGAAAAGACGCTGCAGCTTCGGCCGGTCGGCCAGCTTGGCTTCGGCCTCGGCCAGCGCCTGCCGCACGGCGGCAGGCAGCTCCAGCTGCGGCATCGGAATGGTCGGTAATCGGAATTGCTCCATGGTGAATTCGCTCCTTGGCAGGGGGATGGACGCCGCCGCTCGCGGCGGAGGCGTGGGGCCGGCAAGGATGGCCGCGGATGGCGGCGCTCCATGCCGACGACCGCCGTTAGGCTCGTTAGGCCGATCCGGCGAATGAGTCGCCGCTACCCTACTCTTTGACCGCCCCGATCGTCAAGCCCTGGACGAAGTAGCGTTGGAAGAACGGGTAGGCGAGCACGATCGGGCCGGTGGCGAGCACGACCATCGCCATGCGGGCCGTATCCTGCGGCATGTTCTGCAGTCCCTGGGCGAGCGAGGAGTTGCTGGACGCCTGCGACAGCAGGAACTGCATGTTCGTCTCGATGCGCATGAGCATCGACTGCAGCGGCACGAGGTTCGGGTTCTCGATGTAGAGCAGGGCGTTGAACCAGTCGTTCCAATAGCCGAGGGTGCTGAACAGCGCGATCGTCGCCAGGCCCGGCAGCGCGAGCGGAAGGACGAGCTTGTAGAAAATCTGCAGCTCGCTGGCGCCGTCGATCTTGCCGGACTCGATGATCGCCTCGGGCACCATCGTGAGGAAGAACGTGCGCATGATGAGGACGTAGAACGCGTTGACCATGAGCGGCAGGATGAGCGCCCAGATGCTGTCCTTCAGGCCGAGCATCTGCGTCACGACGATGTATGTCGGCACGAGGCCGCCGTTGAACAGCATCGTGAAGAAGGCGAAGAAGTTGAAGAACTTGCGGTACTGGAAGCTCTTGCGCGAGATGCCGTAGGCGTACAGCGTGACGACGAGCAGGCCGAGCGCCGTGCCCACGACGGTCACGAAGATCGTGACGCCGTAGGAGCGGAGCAGGGCGTCGCCGTTCTGCAGCACGTAGCGGTAGGCCTCGAGGCTCCATTCGGAAGGAACGAGCCGGTAGCCGTCCTCGGCAAGCGTCCGTTCGTTCGTGAACGAAATGATGAGGATGAACACGAACGGGAACACGCACAGCAGCGCGAACAGGCCGGCGATGACGTGGAAGGCCGCGTTCCAGGCCGGGCTCAGCTTATGGAAGTCGCGCGCCGCTTTGGGCGGCAGCGCGGCGGACGGTTTGGACATGGGCGGGACTCCTTTCGTGGGGGGAATGGGGTGGGAAAGACGAGCGCGATGGAGAAGCTGCGAAGAGTGACGGCTCGATCGGCGTCCGGTGCGGCGCTGCGCTGAGCTGCTCGATCGGCGTCCGGTAACGCCGCTGCGTGAGGCAAGGGCCGCTGCTCGATCGGCGTCCGGGAACGCCGCTGCGCTGATCTGCTCGATCGGCGTCCGGGAACGCCGCTGCGTGAGACAAGCCTTCCTCCGATCCCGCTGGAACGCGGATGCCTCGATCGCCCGACCCCCGATGGGGTGGGCATCCGCCTTCCAAGGGGACCGCTGCCGCTTCTCCGAAAGGCCCGTCTCCCTCCGCTCCGCCTCGTCCTGCCGATCTCCCGCCTTCCCCGCCCCCTGGTTGTGGGGGGCGGTGGGCGCCTCCCGCACATCGAGGAGGCGGCAGGCGCTTCTTGCTCTTGCGCCCGCAGGGCCAAGAGCAGGTAGCGCGAGCGGCCCCGCCGGCATCAGAGCGGACGGGAAGGCCGGCCTCGCCGGCGGTGGAGCCGTATGGGGCCAGCGAGGCCGAATCGGCGCCAACCGGCACCCGCAGCATCTGCAGGGAGCGGAGACGGACGGAATCTCCTGGAGAAGCGGGAGCGGTTCCCTTGGAGGCCGGATTCCACCCCTTCGGGGAGGGAATTCAGAGGAATCCGGGCTCCAGAGGAATCGGAGGGAGATTCGTCCGGCGAAGCGGACGCCCTGCGCGCGGTTTCGTCCGGCGGAGCGGACCCCTTGCGCGTCAGCGGACTTATCCGGCGGTGCCGGACCGCTCTTGCTTGGGTGCGACAGGCGCAGGGAGCGGAGACGGACGAAATCTCCTGGAGAAGCGGGAGCGGTTCCCTTGGAGGCCGGATTCCAACCCTTTCAGGGAGGGAATTCAGAGGAATCTGGGCTCCAGAGGAATCGGAGGGAGATTCGTCCGGCGGAGCGGACGCCCTGCGCGTCAGCGGTTTCGTCCGGCGAAGCGGACGCCTTGCGCGTCGGAGGGAGATTCGTCCGCCGAAGCGGACGTCCTGCGTGTCAGCGGTTTCGTCCGGCGAAGCGGACGCCCTGCGCGTCAGCGGTTTCGTCCGGCGAAGCGGACGTCCTGCGCGTCAGCCGATTCGTCCGGCGGAGCGGACGTCCTGCGCTTCTGCCAATTCGTCCGCCGAAGCGGACGTCCTGCGCGTCAGCGGTTTCGTCCTCGTTTAGAACAGCGTATTGTCCTTGTTCACCCGGCCGACGATCCAGTTGGACGTGATGACCAGGAGGAAGCCGACCAGAGACTGGTACAAGCCCGCCGCCGTCACCATGCCGAACTCGCCGGTCGTCTTGAGGCCGCGGTACACATAGGTGTCGATGACGTTCGTGACCGAATAGAGCGCGCCGGAGTCGCGAGGGACCTGGTAGAACAGGCCGAAGTCGGCGTAGAAGATCTTGCCGATCGCGAGCAGCGTCAGAATCGTCATGAGCGGCGTCAGCATCGGAATCGTGATATTGCGGATCTGCTGCCACTTGTTCGCGCCGTCGATCATCGCCGCCTCGTAGAGCGAGCGGTCGATGCCGAGGATGGAGGCGAGGTAGACGACGCTGTTGTAGCCGATCGCTTTCCACATGCTGATGAACACGAGGATGAACGGCCAGTACGTCGGGTCGGAATACCAATTGACCGGGTCGAGGCCGAGGCCGCGCAGCGCCTGGTTGAGCAGGCCCTTGTCCAGGCTGAGGAAGCTGAACGCGAAGTAGCCGACGATGACCCAGGACAGGAAGTACGGCATGAACATGCCCGTCTGGTACAGCTTGGACATGCGCTTGCTGGTGATCTCCGACAGCACGATGGCCATCGCCACCGCCGCGACGAGGCCGATGACGATGAACGCGACATTGTACAGCAGCGTGTTGCGCGTGATGACCCAGGCGTCGTTCGTGCTGAACAGGAACTTGAAGTTGTCGAGCCCGACCCATGCGCTGCTGATGACGCTGTCGATGAAGCCGTGGCGGCTGACGCGGTATTCCTTGAATGCGATGATGGCTCCGGCCATCGGGATGTACGAGAAGACGAGGAACCACAGCGCGCCCGGCAGGACCATGAGCAGGATCGCCTTGTTGCGGTTCAGGTTGCGGAAGAAGCCCGCCAGTCCGTTCATGATGGCATGCCTCCTTGGATGGGATGGATGAAGTCCGGACGTCAGCACGAAAAGGGGGCGAAGTCGCCTTCGCCCGCCGGTTCGAAACGTTCGTTTACTTCTGCGAGGCCTTCCAGGCGTCGTACTGGGTCTGCGCCTCGGCGATGATCCGGTCGAGGCCGGCGGCGTTGAGCTTCTCGATGGCGCGCGGCAGGTAGGTGGCCGGATCGACCGTGCCGGTCATGAGCGGCGCCCAGACTTCCGCCTTGACGTTCTGCAGGCTCGCCAGCTCCGTCGATACCTTGGAGGTGTCGAAGTTGAAGCCGAGCGCCGGGGAAGGACGGCCTTGCTCGTTGAACTGCTTGAACTGCTCCCACTTGTCGTCCGGATCGCCCGGGTTCAGGTAGGTCAGCATGACGTTGCCGAGCGAGAACGTCGGCATGTCGTAGTTTTTGGATTCTGGCAGGTTCTCCATGCGGTTGTCGCCGGTCAGCTTGTAGTGCGTTCCTTCGATGCCGGAGTCGATCAGGTTGCGCAGCTTGGCGTCGGTGTTGAGCAGGTTCAGGAACTCCATCGCCTTCTCCGGATACTCCGAGTTGGCCGAGATCGCCTGCATCGAGCCCATGACGGACCAGTTGTAGACGATCGACTCGCCGGCCGGCGTCGAGACGATCGGGTAGCCGAGGCTGGTGCTCCACGTATTGTCGGCGAGCGGCTGGGTGTCGGCTTTGTCGATCAGCCACTTGCCCGTCTTCTCGAGGTCGCCGGTCGATGTCGTCGTCGCCGCTTCCGGGGAGATGTAGCCGGCTTTGTAATACTTGTGCATCGTCTCCAGCGCCTGCTTCATCTCCGGCGTCTCCAGCACGTTGATGACCTTGCTGCTGTCGCCGTTCAGGGCGACGCCCATCGGCAGCCCCTGGATCAGGTAGTCATAAGGCACGACCGGATTGAAGTTGCTGTCCATCTTCAGGCCGAGCACGCCCGGCAGCTTCTCCTTGGCTGCCTTGAGGAACGGCTCCAGGCTCTCTAGCGTCGTCGCCTGCTTGTAGTCGAGGCCGAGCTGGTCGAGCTGCTGCTTGTTGAAGCGCCAGACGGATTGCGCCGGCAGCTCCTTGTTGGCCGGGATGCCGTAGTTGTGGCCGTCGACCTTCGAGCCTTCGAGGAAGGCCGGGTCGAGCGCGTCGACGATGCCTTGGCCGTGCGACTTCAGCAGGTCGTCGATTTCGAGGAAAGCGCCCTTGCGCGCGTTCTGCACGTAGTCGAACGCCCACGAGGCGGTGAACAGGAGGTCCATCGGCTCCCCGGAAGCGGCCATGACGCCCATCTTCTGGTTGTAGTCTCCGTAATCGATCTGCTTCATCGTGACGGTGGCGCCGATCTTCTCGGCGGTGTACTTGCTCACTTCGGCCATGACCTTGTCGGTGTCCTTCTGCGGAGCCCCGATCGTGTACCAGATCAGGTTGACCGGTTTCTCGGCGGTGCCTTCGTTGCCGGAGCCGCTCTCGCTGCCGCAGGCGGTGACCGCCAGCGCAGCCGTCAGGACGAGCGCGAGCGCGCCCGCCGTGCGTGTGGATCTCTTTTTCATGATGACTTCCTCCCTTGAAGCAAGCATGATGGCGGGCTTGAGCGCGCCTCTCTGGTTCAACCTTACTGAATGAAAGCATTTTCAAATAGGCGACAAATTATGAATCCGCTGTCCAAACTAAAGAAAGAGCCGCGCCGGTCAGCGCAGCTCCCGATATTCATTAGGCGACAGGCCCACGTATTTCTTGAATTGCTTGTAGAAGTAGCCGGTCTCCACATACCCGACCTCCTGCGAGATGTCGGCGACCTTGTCGTCCGTCGTCCGGAGCTTGTCCTTGGCCCGCTCGATGCGGTAGCGGTTGAGGTAGTCGGTGAAGCCGGCGCCGGTCTCCTTGGCGAACAGCTGCCCGAGGTAGGCGGGATGGATGTGGTACGTCGCACCGAGCGACTTGAGCGACAGCGGCTCGGCGTAGCGCTCGGCCACATGCTGCACGACCTGGCTGACGATCGGGACGCGGTCGCTCCGCTGCAGCAGCTCCATCGTGAAGTGGGCGGAAGCCTTGACGGCGTCGGTCAGCTCCTCCAGCGCCGAGGCGCGGCTGATCCGGTCGAGCGACTTCTTGAACTGAAACAGCACCTCCTGCGACTGCTCCCCGCCCTTCATGTCGCGCAGCTCCAGCCGGAAGGCGACGACGAGCTCGATCGCCGCGCTCTTGAGCAGCTCCGGCGTCGCCCCCTCGCGCCGCTGCAGCGCCAGGAAGTCGTCGTCGACGCGAGTGAAAAGAGCGTCCGTATCCCGCGCGAGCAGCCAGCGCGAGTAGGCGTCGCCGCCGATCTCGAGCGGCTCGTCGGTCGAGGAGGCAGACGGCCGCAGCTCGGCCGCGTCGAGGATCGGGCTGCCGGCATGGAGCAGGTGGTAGTCCTGCGCCTTTTTGGCGAAGGCGTAGCTGCGCTGCTCCAGCTCGCCGATGCGCTCGGCCGTGCCGAGCGAGAAGCGCACCGGCGCCGAGTCGAGGCCGGAGCCGGTGCCTGGCGAAGCGGCGGCAGAGCCGGGCGGGGCCGGGTCAGGGCCGGGCGCGGGAGGGGCGGAGGCAGAGCCGGGTGGGGCCGGGGCCGGGCCGGGCGCAGGCAGAGCCGCAGACGGGCCGGAGACGGAGCCGGGCCGGGCGGGGCCGGGCGCGGGCATAGCGGCGGCAGAGCCGGGCGGGGCCGGGGCAGGGCCGGACGCGGAGCCGGGTGGGGCCGCCGCTCCGGAGGAGGCGCCTGCGCCGCCAGCCTCCGGCCGCGAGCCGCCTGCGCGCCAGGAGGCATCGGCCTCCGCGAGCCGCTCCAGCGCGGCGCGGGCACGGGCGCGGGCCTCCTCGGGGCTTCCGCCGAGAAATAGCAGCACCTCGTCGCCGTCGAGATCGGAGAAGCGCAGCGGTGCTTCCCGCTCGCCGAGCGTCTCGTCCACGAGACGTCGAGCCTGCGCGCCGCCGCTCGCCGCATGGCGGGCGGTCGCGGCGCACAGCCACGGCTGCCCGAGCGGCAGGCGGAGCAGCTCGGCGCGCTGGCCGAGCTCGATCGGATCGATGTCGCCTCGCATCCAGCGGAACAGGATGCGGTCGCGCAGAATGCCCTTTTCCTCGGGAGAGAGGACCGGAGCGCCGGCCGGGGCGGCGCTCAGCTTGGCGACGGAGGCGGACAGCGTCGAGCGCAGCTCCTGAAAGCTGACCGGCTTGAGCAGGTAGTTCTCGATGCCGAGCGACATGCCTTCCTTGAGGTAGTCGAACTCGTTGTAGCCGCTCAGGATGATGACCTTGAGCTCCGGCAGCAGCTTGCGGGCCTCGCGGATCAGCTCCAGCCCGCTCATGCCCGGCATCGTGATGTCCGTGATGAGCAAGTCGACCGGGCGCCGCCGCAGCAGCTCCAGCGCGGCCCGGCCGCTGCCGGCCGTGCCCGCGATCTCCAGCTCGAACGAAGACCAGTCGAGCGCGTCCTGCAAGCCTTCGACGATGAACGGCTCGTCATCGACGAGCAGCACTCTGTACATAGGGAATCCTCCTTCGGCGAGAGATGATGGATACGAGGGGGCTGAGACGGCGCGCATTGCCTGAACAGGACCATCACAGCGGCAGATCGGCATTTGCCTATGGCATACATGCTTACGTGTGCTGGCGCACCTGCGTTTGCCGGAGGAGCTGAGCTGCTGTAGGATGCACGCGCGAGTGTTCCTGCGCATGACGTAGAACCTGAGTTGCTGGAGAAGCCGAGTTGCTGGATTTACCTGAGTTGCTGAATTACCTGTGCTTGCTGACGGAGGTGCGTGTGCTGAAGGGCAATTGTTTGCTGAAGTATGGTTGGCTGAAGTGTATGGTTGGCTGAAGTGCATGGTTGGCTGAAGTGCATGGTTGGCTGAAGTGCATGGTTGGCTGAAGTGCCATGGTTGGCTGAAGTGCATGGTTGGCTGAAGTGCCATGGTTGGCTGAAGTGCCAGCGTATACCGGAGTACCTGAGGTTTGCCTGTGTGCCTGCTTTGGCCTGTACGCTAACGAAACTGAGGCACGCTATTCGGCTCTAAAAGCAACATTCCAGCCGCTAACGAAACAGAGACGCGTTATTCAGCTCAAAGAGCCCCTTTTTCAGCAGAAATGATGCCAATAAGACGTCTCCGTTTCGTTATTTTTGCAAAAGGCCGATTTGGAGACGAATAAGGAACCTCAGTTTCGTTACAGCTGCGGCCTCGAGCTGCGGCCTCTCTGCGGCAGCTGCCCCGCGTGCCGATGCGCGCCGGGAACGGATCTGCTGCTGCACTCCGTCCCCCAGGGCTGCGCCGCTGCAGCGCTCGCGGCTCTGCTGCCACGGCTCGGTCCTACTCCGTCTCCGTCCCCCAGGGCTCTGTTCCGCTCGCGCATCCCCATCCCCTAGCGTCTCCGTCGCTGCCGCCCGCCGCTGCCGCCCGCTGCCGCCGCCCGCCGCTGCCGCCCGTCGCTGCGCCCGTCGCTGCCGCCCGCCGCTGCGCCCGTCGCTGCCGCCCGTCGCTGCACCCGCCGCTGCGCCCGCCGCTGCCGCCCGCTGCCGCCCGTCGCTGCCGCCCGCCGCTGCCGCCCGCCGCTGCCGCCCGTCGCTGCGCCCGTCGCTGCCGCAAGCCGCTACAGCCCGCCGGAGCGTTCCTCGCTCCCGACCGGGAACCAGATCGTCACCGTCGTGCCGGCTCCGGCCGCGCTGTCGACGTCCAGCCCGGCGGCATGCGAGCCGTAGACGAGCCGCAGGCGGTCGAGGATGCTCTGCAGGCCGAACGAGCCGCTCTCCTCCTGCGCCTGGGGCGGCCGCTGCAGCCGCTGTCGCAGCGCCTCCAGCGCCTGCGGCTCCATGCCGCGTCCGTTGTCGCGCAGCGTGACGACGATGCGGCCGCCCCCTCCGCGCACGGCGGAGATGTCGAAGCGATTGTCGTCGCGATCGGTGTCGAGGCCGTGCACGATGTAATTTTCCATGACCGGCTGCAAGGAGAGCTTCACGACGGGGGAGGTGGCGAGGCTGTCGTCCATGCGGATCGAGTAGGCGAACCGGTCCTTGTAGCGGATGCGGAACAGCTCCAGATAGCGCCGGCCGAGCTCCAGCTCCTCGCGCAGCGGCACGAGGCTGCGGCTGCCGACCATGCTGCGGAACAGCACGGACAGGCTGTAGATCATCTCCGCGACGTCGTCCGCTCCGCGCGATACGGCCCGCATGCGGATGACCTCGAGCGTGTTGGACAGGAAATGCGGGTTGATGCGCGCCTGGATGGCGGACAGCTCGGTGCTGCGCTGGCGCAGCTCGGCCTTGTATTCCTGCTCGATCTGGCGGTTCAGCCGGTCGAGCATGCGGTTGAAGCCCTGGCCGATCTGCCCGAGCTCGTCGCCGCGCTCGTCCTGGATGCGGCCGGCGAAGTCGCCGGTCTCGACGCGCCGCATGAGGCGCACGAGGCTGCCGGTGCGGCGCGCCACGCTCGCCACGGCGAAGCCCGGCAGCAGCACGGCGAGCAGGATGCCGAGCCCGCTCAGCAGCAGCACCGTGCGCCGCAGGCCGGCGGTCGCGGCATCCAGCTGCTCGTCCGGGACGACGCCGACGACGGAGTACCCGGCGAGGCTGTCGCTCAGCACGGCGACCCGGGAAGGCCGGTCGAGCGTGGCGGCGGCATCGAGCGAGCTGATGCGCGAGGCGTACGGATAGATGGAGCCGTAGTAGCGGCCGGACGAGTCGAACAGCACCTGGCCTTGCGGCGTCAGCACGAGCACGTAGCCTTTGAGCTCGTCCAGGTAGGGCCGGAGGGCCGAGAGGAGGCTGTCCGAGCTGAAATGGACGAGCAGCTGCCCGGTCTTCTGCAGCGTGCCGGGGTTGTTGACGGCGGCCCGCACCGCATACACCCGGTCGGCATCGAGGCCGAGCCCGCGCGCCACCCACGGGTTCGGCGCGGAGATGGACGGCAGCTCGAGCGCCATCGCGTCGGGGATGTAGGACAACGCCGAGTTCAGCTCGAGCAGCTGCGGGCTCCCGCCTGCTTTCCAGGCGTACAGGTACTGCTGGACGGAGCTGTACAGCATCATCTGGCGGATGGAGCTGTCGGCTGCGAGTTGGCGCTCGAAGTAGGTGATCGCGTTGCCGTAGCCGGCCCGAGGCTCGTCCGTGTAGCGGTCGATGCGGTAACGGAAATAGTCGGCGAACGGATGGGACAGCAGATAGGTGACGTTCTGGCTGAGCGCCTGATCCTGGTACAGGTCCGCGACGATGCGCTGCACGCTGTCGCTGCTCGCCTGCAGGCGGGCGGATACCGCTTCCATCGCGCGCCGCTGGTTGGCCAGGATGTCGCTCCGCGCGGAGTCCGCGATGAAGGCGTACAGCAGGTAGGCCAGCGTCACGATCGTCAGCACGGAGATGGCCGACAGCGTCGCGAGCAGCTTCGTGAACAGGTTGTTCTTGACGTAGGTGCGGTAGAAGCTGCGCGCCTTCATCGTCTTCATCGGCCGATCTCCCTTCCTTCGCGAAGCCTGAATGCCGACCATTATAGCATAAGGAGCGGGCATTCGTAGAACAGGCCGACGGCGGCGAACCGGCGCAGGAGCGGGGCGCGCGGAAGGCCGGCCGCATCTCTGCGAAGGCCTGCCGGTAGCCAGCGGCGGCGGGCTGTGCTATGCTGGTGGGGACAACCGAAGAGTAAAGTCCGGCGCGGCCCTAACGGGGTCGGAAGTGCCGGGAGAGGTTCGCGAACTCCCTCTATAAAAAACTACAAGCACACGATTCCTTCGGGGAATCCGTGTGTTTTGCGTTCGGCGGACAGCCGCTTCCCGTAGACGGGAAGCGGGCTGCCCGCCGTTTTCTTTGTCCGCGCGCGGACGAAGGATCGGAGAATCGCTTGGCTCTCTCTGCCGGTTCGGTCGGTCAGGAGAGGAGAAGATCAGATGATGGACAAGCTTGAGGGAGGTTCCCTCGATAAGCGGAAAGGCAAGGCGGTCGTCGTCTTCAGCGGCGGCCAGGACAGCACGACGTGCCTGTTCTGGGCGCTGCAGCGGTATGAGGAAGTGGAGGCGGTGACGTTCCGCTACGGGCAGCGCCACGCGCTGGAGCTGGAGTGCGCGGCGTCCATCGCCGCAGAGCTCGGCGTCCGGCACCATGTGCTGGACATGAGCCTGCTCGGGCAGCTCGCGCCGAGCTCGCTCACGCGCAGCGACGTCGCCGTAGCGGACGCCTCGGAGGAGGGCGGGCTGCCGAATACGTTCGTGCCGGGCCGCAACCTGCTGTTCCTGTCGTTCGCGGCGGTGCTCGCGCAAGGCGTCGGCGCCCGGACGATCGTCACGGGCGTCTGCGAGACGGACTTCAGCGGCTATCCCGACTGCCGCAACATCTTCATCCAGTCGCTGAACGTCTCGCTGAACCTGGCGATGGACGAGACGTTCGTCATCGAGACGCCGCTCATGTGGCTGGACAAGGAGCAGACCTGGGAGCTGGCGGACCGCCTCGGCGCGTTCGACTTCGTGCGGGAGCGCACGCTTACCTGCTACAACGGCATCCCGGCGGACGGCTGCGGCGAATGCCCGGCCTGCAAGCTGCGGCGCGCCGGACTGGACAAGTATCTGGCGCGGCGCGGAGCGCAGGTGGAGGCGCGAGCATGATGCATGCGATCTATCCGGCGCCCCCCCATCCGTACCGCTTCGAGCTGAACAAGGAGTTCCATTTCGCGGCGGCGCACTACATTCCGGCCGAGGCGGCCGGCCGCTGCAGCCGCGTGCACGGGCACACGTACCATTGCAACGTCGCTGTCGGCGGCGACCGGCTGGACGAGTGCGGCTTTCTCGTGAACTTCTCGGAGATCAAGAAGCTGGTGCAGGACCGGTTCGACCACCGGCTGCTCAACGACGACGAGCTGTTCGGCGGTCCGGCGCGGATGCCGAATGGAGGCAGGGCGGCGAAAGCGGCGGGTCAAGGCGCGGCGGAGAACGCGATGCAGCGAGCCGAAGCGGTCGCGGCGGCTGAGCAAGGAGCTTCGTCTGGCGCAGGCCAGCGCCGCTCGGCAGCGGACGAGGCGCAGGCCGGCGCTGAAAACGATGCAGAGCTCGACTCGGATCAATTCCCGACGACGGAGGTCGTCGCCCGGGCCGTCTGGCGGCTCGTGCAGGAGGAGCTCGACCGCCGCGGCCACGGCGCGCGCTGCCTGCAGGTGTTTCTGCGGGAGACGCCGTCGAGCTATGTGATCTATCGCCCGGAGGCCGCTCATGGGTGAGCGGCGGACCCGCATCCCCGTGCTGGAGACGTTCGGCCCGACCGTGCAGGGCGAGGGCATGGTCATCGGCGTCAAGACCTGCTTCGTCCGCACGGCCGGCTGCGACTACAGCTGCTCCTGGTGCGACTCGGCGTTCACCTGGGACGGCAGCGCCAAGGCCGACATCCGCTGGCTGGAGCCGGAGGACGTGCTGACAGAGCTGAAGGCGCTGTCCGGCGGCGAGTGGCCGGGGCATGTCACGCTCTCGGGCGGCAACCCGGCGCTGCTGCCGCAGCTCGGCGGGCTGATCGCGCTGCTGCAGGGCGGCGGCACGATCGTCGCGCTGGAGACGCAGGGCAGCCGCTGGCAGGACTGGTTTCCGGCCGTCGACGAGCTGACGCTGTCGCCGAAGCCGCCGAGCTCCGGCATGGCGACCGACTGGGCGCGGCTGGACGAGATCGTGGAGCGGCTCGCGGCGGCGGGCCGGACGCCGAGCCTGAAGGTCGTCGTCATGGAGGAGCCCTTCGATGGGCCTCAGGCGGCCGGCTCGTCCGGCATGGCAAGCGGAGCGGCTGGGGCGGGATCGGCCGGCGAGTCATGCGGGGCGAGATCAGCCGACGAGACAAGCGAGCTGAAATCGGCAGACGAGGCGACCCGGTCGAGATCGAGAGAAGGGGCAAGCAGGTCGACATCGGCAGACGGAACAAGCGAGGCAGCCCGTCCAGGAAGCGACCTCGCCTACGCCAAAGAGGTGCATCGCCGCTTTCCGGCGGTGCCGATGTTCCTGCAGGCGGGCAATGACCGGCTGGACGAGCCGGAGCCGGCGGCGCTGCGCGAGCATCTGGCCGCTCGCTATGAGCGCCTGGTCGATGCCGTCATGGCCGACCCGGATTGGCGTCGCGTGCGCGTCCTGCCCCAGCTGCATGCCTGGCTGTGGGGCAACAAGCGCGGCGTCTGAGGCGGCAGCGGCGCGCTGCGCGTGGAAGGAACCGCGCGTAGAACGAGGCTGGTAGCATCGGGGCGACGAGGGAGTCGGAGTGCCTGGAATGGAGGGGACCGGGCGGCACCGCGCGGGAAAATCCGCTCTGCCGCCCCGACGCCCGCGGAGCGAAAAAAAGCCCTCCGCTAAGCGGAAGGCGCTTTTTGGTCCGACACGCGGAACACGTAGCCGAAGTCGCCCGACTTCACGGGCGAGCCGTAGTCCTTGACCCAGGTGCGGTAGAACACGCTGGAGCCGTTCTTGCGGGTGACGATGAGGTAATCCGGATCGTTGGCCTTGGCCAGATCGGTCACGTAGACGGGGAAGCCGTGCATCGACTGCTCGAACGCGGTCCAGCCGAACACCGTCTTGGTGTCGTCCGTGATGAACGGGTCCTGCCGCCCGTCCGAGAGCACGTCGCCGCCGCGGAACATGACGTAGCCGGACGAGCCGTACAGCGTCATGACCTTCGGCCGGCCCGGACCTTCGAAGTCGGAGAGGATGTAGTCCATCTCCTTGACCGGGTACTTGAACGAATTGGGCTGCGGCGCATGCTGGAAGTTGTACGCGGCGTTCACCGCCAGCCCGACCGCGAGGCCGGCGGCCAGCGGAGCGATCCCGACGCGCATGCGGAAGCGGCGCAGGCCCGGCACGTCCTCGATGACGACGGCGGCGAAGTACAGGACGAACAGCCACAGGAACAGATGGTACTTGTAGTTCGACACGCCGAGGAAGAAGATGCCCAGCATGAACTCGAAGCGGAAGAACCGCCTTTTCACGCTGAACGGCAGCAGCGCGACGAACGAGAGCAGCATGAGCGTCGCGGTCAGATTGCCCATGCTGTTGAACTGGATCGCCTTCCACTCGTTGATGAGCAGGTTGAAGTTGTCCTGCGTGACGGTGAGGATGAACAGGATGCTCTTGGCTCCGCCGGGATTGAGGAAGCCGGCTCCGATCACGGTCAAGGCCACGACGAGCCAGCGCCAGCCGATGCGGCGGCTCAGCAGGCGGCGCGTGACGAGCGCCTCCAGCAGCGCCATCCCCAGGAACACGACGATGACCGGCCAGACGCCGGAGTGGAAGTTCGCGATCAGGAGCGACAGCAGCGGCAGCAGCGCCATGTAGCGGGCCGCGGGCCGCAGCTGGAACTCGCGCAGGAACACGAAGAACCAGACGATGAGGAACGCCGAGATCATCTGCGGCCTCGTCGTGAAATAGATGTCGTAGATGCCCCACAGCACCGGCAGCAGCAGCAGCGTCAGGATCGCCTCGCGGCCGCGCGAATCGAGGCCGAGCTCGCGCCGCGAGACGAGCATCATGCGGTAGAGGCCGAACGCCAGCAGCAGCAGGCAGGAGGCGGTCAGCAGATAGGTGCCGGCCCAGCCGAAGGCGCGGTACAGCCAGGCGATGATAACCTGGAAGCCGATCTCGTGCGGGACGTAGGGCAGCTTGTCGTCGCCCCAGAACGTATGGATGGCGGTATGCGGCACTTGGCCGGTATCCAGCACCTGGCTTCCGACCTCGATATGCCAGAACGTATCGGGGTCCTGGTAGGATTCGGCCGGCGGCATCGCGAACACGACGGCGCACAGCACGAGGATGGCAAGAGCCGCCGCGGCGGCGAATCGGATCTTCATAGGGCGCTCCTTGCGGACATAGTTCCCTTCATTATAGGGGCAAGTCCCGGCTTCCACAATCCGGCAGGCTGGAGGCCGGAGGACGGGAACGACAGGGCCTGAGCCTGGACTGCTGGCGGGCGCGGGGCGCACGATGATTTTCAACGACAAAGGAGAAGAGACGGATGAGCGAGATCGAGCAAGGAAGAAGCAAGGAGGAGCTGGGCGGCGTCACGCTGCTCGGCAACCAGGGCACGCAGTATCCGACGACGTATGCGCCGGAGGTGCTGGAGAGCTTCGTCAACAAGCATCCGGGGCGCGACTACCGCGTCAAGTTCAACTGTCCGGAATTCACGAGCCTGTGCCCGATGACGGGCCAGCCGGACTTCGCGACGATCTACATCGCCTACATCCCGGACGAGCTGATGGTCGAGAGCAAGTCGCTCAAGCTGTATCTGTTCAGCTTCCGCAACCACGGGGACTTCCACGAGGACTGCATGAACATCATCCTGAACGACCTGGTCGCGCTCATGCAGCCGAAGTTCATCGAGGTGTGGGGCAAGTTCACGCCGCGCGGCGGCATCTCCATCGACCCGTACTGCAACTGGGGCCGTCCGGGCACGAAGTACGAGCAGATGGCGGAGTACCGCATGATGAACCTGGACCTGTACCCGGAGAAGATCGACAACCGCTGAGGCGGGGAGCGGGCTTCAGCTTGAACATTCGACCATCCTGTCCGAAGGGGAGGAATATCTGTGGACTATACCGCTCTTAGAGCGACGCTGATCGGATTCGTATTGATGCTCGTGGCTATCTATTTGCAAGGAGTCAAGGATTCTTGGTACGATGGACCCGAATTTTATCTCATGATTCTTGGCGGAGTCATTTCGCTTCTAGGGATTATTAATTTAAAGGAAAACAAGCGATGAAAAAGCGTCCCGTCCACTGGCGAAGTGGTCGGGACGCTTTTTGGATTTCATCGAAATCGGAAGCGGCTATTCCTCCGGGTCCAGCCGGCACTCCTGCAGCGGCAGCAGCTTGGTGCGATGCTTCCACTTGTGGCCGAGCCAGATGGCGAGGAACAGCGGCAGGCCGAAGTAGGAGGCGACGATGTACGCCCAGTCGACCCGGCCGTCCGAGAGGCCGCCGACGAATTGGCCGCCGATGACGACGGCGCACAGCCCCATCGCGAGCAGCGGGCCGAGCGGGAACCACTTGGCGCGATAGGTCAGCTCGTCCAGCGAGCGGCCCTGCGCCGCCCAGGCGCGGCGGAACCGATAGTGGCTGATCGCGATGCCCATCCAGACGATGAAGCCGGTCATGCCGGACGCGTTGAGCAGCCAGACGTAGACGACGCCGTCGCCGAAGAACGAGGCGAGGAAGGCCAGCATGCCGAACGCGCCCGTCACGAGCAGCGCCGGCACCGGCACGCCGCGTCCGTTCACGCCGGCGAGCCAGCGCGGTGCCTTGCCTTCTTGGGCCAGCGTATAGAGCATGCGCGTGCTGGCGTAGAGGCCGGAGTTGCCCGCCGAGAGCACCGAGGTCAGGATGACGGCGTTCATGACGGACGCCGCGATGCTGAGGCCGGCTTTTTCGAAGACGATCGTGAACGGACTCTGCGAGATGTCGCTGCTCGCGAGCTCCTCCGTCGTGTAGGGGATGAGCAGGCCGATGACGAGGATCGCCAGCATGTAGAACAGCAGGATGCGCCAGAAGATCGTGCGGATGGCGCGCGGCACGCTGCGCTTCGGGTCCTCGCTCTCGCCGGCGGCGACGCCGACGAGCTCCGTACCCTGGAAGGAGAAGCCGGCAGCCATGAAGACGCCGAGCACGGCGAGCATGCCCATCGGGAACGGGTTGTCGGTCAGGTTGGCGAAGCCGGTGCCGCCTATGCCGTCGCCGCGCCAGATGCCGACGACCATGAGCAGGCCGACGGCGATGAAGACGATGACGGTCACGATCTTAATCATCGCGAACCAGAATTCGGACTCGCCGTAGGCCCGCACCGACAGCAGGTTCAGGCCGACGAGCAGCGCGAGGAACAGCGCCGACCAGAGCAGCGAGCTGCTGCCGGGGAGCCAGTACTTCAGGATGAGCGTCGCGGCGGCCAGCTCGGCAGCGAGCGTGATCGCCCAGTTGTACCAGTAGTTCCAGCCGATGGCGAAGCCGAAGCTCGGCTCGACGAAGCGGCTCGCATACGTGCTGAACGTGCCGGATACCGGCATATGCGTCGCCATTTCGCCCAGGCTCGTCATGAGGAAGTACACCATGAGGCCGATGAGGCCGTAGGCGAGCAGCGCTCCGCCGGGACCGGCGCTATGGATCGCGCCGCCGCTGGCGAGGAACAGCCCGGTGCCGATCGAGCCGCCGAGCGAGATCATCGTCATATGCCGCGCTTTAAGGCCTCGGCGGAGGCCGGGTTTAGCCGAGGGGGTGGGATGCGGTTGCTCCACTTGAGGTCATCTCTCCGTTTCATTTCCATGATCGCAGGCGGTCCGGGATGTCCGGATGGATCGACGGGCCGCCAACGTTTGCACAGGGCAACTTATCTATAGTAGGCGATGCAGAACCAGGGCTCAAGCGAAAATATTCCCATTTTAATGAAAAAGGTTGCATGCGGGAGGGAAGGCGGGGAGAAGGGGAACTTGCGCTCGACAGCCGCGCGGCAATCGCTGAACGAGGGCGGGAACGGACCTGAATGCGTCGGCCGCGCGAAGAAATCCGGGTTGCGCGGAAAAGCGCCCTGCCGACCCGGCAGGGCGCTTCCTTGGCAACGGTCCGTCCATGCGGCGCGAAGTGCCGCGCTGGAGGACGTTCCGCCCTCGGTCAGATCAGCTTCGCGGCGCTCAGCAGCTGCTCGATCAAGCCGGCGGCCGCCTCGCGGCTGATGACCGGCACGCTCGTGTACCACTTGCCGGCCAGCCCGCCAAGGGTGGAGCTCGCGGACGCCGCTCCGCCGCCGAGCAGGCCCGCGCCGGAGGCAATCGTCCGGGCGTCCGCGTTCAGCGGCGAGAACGCCGCTCCGGCGCCGCTTGCAGCGACGGAATCGGCGAACGTGCCGCCGTCCAGAGGCGGCAAGCCGAACGCGCGGCTGATCAGGTCGTCGAACTGGGCGAGCGTCAGGCGCGTCTTGGGCGAGAACTTCGTCTCCGACGTGCCGTCGATCAGCAGCTTGTCGGCCAGCCGCTGGATGCTGGACTTGTACGGCGAGGCCGCGATGTCGGTGAAGGCGGCCGTCCGCTTGGCGGCCGCATAGACGGCATAGCCGGGATGCGAGACGGTGACGGTCGTCGTCCCGTCCGCGTTCGCCGCGAACGTGGACGGCGCCGGCAGCGCCTGGCTGCCGTGCCGATACAGCGCGCCGGCCTTGGAGGCGTCGATGCCGGTATCGAGCACGAAAGCGTGCCGAGCGAACGCGCTCTCCGGAACCGGCAGCGGCTTCGGCGCCGAGCCGGGGCTGGCGACCGAGCCGAGCTCGAACGCCACCGGCGCGCCGAGCAGCGTCACGCCCGGGCGAGCGGCCGCGAATGCGGCGGCCTGGCCGGCTGCGTCGCGGATGGCGAGCTCGGCGCCGGCGCCCTTGGGCAGCGAGGCGAGCAGGTACAGCGGCAGCTCGGCGGCCGCCCGGCCCGCGTTCAGCGCGATCGAGCTGCCGAGCGGAGCTTTGGCGAGCGCCGCCGCCTGGGAGGCGCTGAGCGACAGGCGCACCGCTCCGCCGTCCTCCAGCCAGGAGCCGTTGACGACGAGCGCCAGAGGCTTTTTCGCGCCCTTGAGCGCGGCGGCGATATCGGCGTCCGTCACGGTGACGAGGCCGTCAGCGGAGACGGAGGCTTTCAGCTGCGCCTTCGTCTGCGCCGGGCGCAGCACGCCCTTGAGCGCCCGGTCGCCGAGCTCGGCCGGCACGCCCTTCAGCGCGACCGGCACCTGGACGGCGTCGCGGATCGTCGGCACTTTGGCCGAGGCGATCGTGACGGTCAGCGTCACGGTGTCGTCCGTCTTGGGACGGGCGGCCAGCACGCCGTCCGCCGAGATCAGCTCCGGCCGGTCGCTGCCCGTCACCGCGTACGAGACGCCTTGGCGGACCGGCAGCTCCAGCACCGGCTTGCCGACGGCCGTCGTGTTGACGACCTTGGCCTGGAACGCCTCCTTGGCGTTCGCGACGAGGCCGAGCTCCGTCTTGTTGTAGGCGACGGCCATCGACTTGGTCGTGGAGTATTGGTTCGCGAGCTGGCCGCTCGCGTTCACTTCGGTGGCGACGACGTAGAGGGTATAGGTTCCTTCCGGCAGCTTCTTGTAGATCGGCCGGCCGTCCTCGTCGTAGCTATCATAGTACATCTCGTCCAGGCCGCTCACCGTGTACCGGCCGGCGGGGAACGAGCTGCCGATGCCCGCATCGGCGAGGAACAGCAGGCCGACGAAATCGTCGTTCTCATCATAGACTTCCAGATCGATGATGTTGACGCGCTCCGCATGCAGCGTAAAGCTCGCGTCGATCGTGTCGTTCACGCCGTCGCCGTCCGGCGAGAGAATCGGGCTCGACAGCGTCAGGTCCTGGATGCCGAAGCCGTTGTCCGGCAGCGAGTCCCCGACATGCAGGGCGAACGGCAGGCGCAGCGTCGGCAGGCCGGGAGCCGTCAGCACGACGGAGCCTTCATAGGCGCCCTCGGCCGCATCGTCGGCGACGGAGGCGTTCAGCGAGAAGCTCGCCGTGCCTCCGGCCGGAGCGGTCACGCCCCCGCCGGCAAGTCCGGCCAGCGAGACGGCCAGCTTGGACACGTCCGGCGTCTCGACCGGGTTCGCCGGATCGGAGGTGACGGACGGATGCAGCTCGACCGAGGCGGCGTACGTCACCGCCGAGCCGGAGGTGTTCTTGACGCGCAGCTGGGCCGAAGGCGCGGCCGTGCCGGCCGGTACGACGCCGAAGCTGTAGCTGCTGCCGAAGTTCGTCACGTCGAGCGGATAGAGGCCGCCGTCCAGCAGCTGGAGCGGCTCGACCGTCTGCAGCACGGCCGGCGTCCGGATCGCCTGGGCGATGTCGGCGCGGCCTCCGCCCTGCGAGTAGACGTCGTAGCGCGTGCCCGTCTCGTCATAAATCGTGTCCGCCGTATTCGCGAGCGCGGCGCGGATGTCCATCGGCGTCCACTCGGGATGCTGCTGGCGGAGCAGCAGCGCCAAGCCCGCCGTATGCGGCGATGCCATGCTCGTGCCGCTGATGCGGTTGTACGCTTCGTCGTAGGAGGCGTCCGGATTCGTTTTGCCGTAGGCGGGCCAGGTGGACAGGATGTTCACGCCTGGCGCGATGACGTCCGGCTTGATGCCGAGCCTGCCGTCGGAGGCCGGACCGCGCGAGCTGAAGCCCGCCATGCGGTCTCCGGGCTCCACCGTGAGCGGATAGTCGGCGCCGAATTGCAGCGTGAACGCCGCTCCCGGATGCGCCAGCACGATGCGGGCGAGCTCGCGCCCCGGTGCGCCTTCCATGTCGAACGTCGGGAGGTAGCGGAAGCTGTCGCCGAAAAAGCCGACCGGCCCGATGAAGCCGTCCCGTCCGGGGATCGACTCGCTCAGGTTCGCCGCGGCGCCGGCGTTCAGCCCGTTGAAGATAATCAGCGCCCGGGCGCCTTGCGCCTTGGCGATCGCGGCCTTGTCGACGAAGGCGAGCGAGCCGCGCGAGACGAGCACGAGCTTGCCCTCGGCATCGAGCCCGTCGTAGTCGCTCTCCGCGCCGAGGCCCGCGTACACCGCCTCGACCGGTCCCGTGCCGATGATCGAGGCGAAGTCCTCCTCGCCGGTGCGCCAGCCCATCGCGCTCAGGCCGTAGTCGAGACCGCCGTAGGCGACGTCGGTGACGGTGCGGCTGTAGACGGTCGCGCTGACGGTCGCCTCGTAGTGGCGGCTCGGACTGTTCGCCGCGCCGACGGAGATGGCGAGCTGGCTGGAAGCCGGGGAGCCCATCGAGTAGTAGTAGCGGCCCTCGTCCGCGGCGTTGCCGTTCGCGACGACGGCGACGACGCCGGCGAGCACGGCGTTGTTGACCGCGATCGAGTCCGGGGAGAACGGGTCCTTGACTTCGTCGGCGCCGAGCGACAGGTTGATGACGTCCATGCCGTCCTTCACCGCGCGCTCGATGCCGTCGATGACTTGCGCCGAGGAGCCGGACGCGCGGCCGGTCTCGGCATTGAAGCCGAGCACCTTGTAGGCGTGCAGCTCGGCCTCGTAGGCGACGCCCTTTTGCACGACATCCGCGTCCGCTGCCGCGCGGCCGACGATCGTGCCGGAGACATGCGTGCCGTGGGTCGTTCCCGTGTTGCCGGTAGCGGCGTTCGGGATTTCCTCGTAGGGATCGTCGGTGTTGAAATACGAGTCGTGGCCGCCCTTGTACGCGCCGGCCAGATCCGGATGCAGGTAATCCACGCCGGTGTCGATGACGCCGACCTTGAGGCCTCGGCCCGTCAGCCCTGCGGCCCACGCGGCCGGAACCCCGAGCTGCTCCAGCGGATCGATGTCGCATTTGCACTCGGACGAAATCGCTGTCGGCGAGACGGTCTCCGCCGGGATGGCGGTGTACGTCAGGTTTTCATGGATCGACTTGACGCCCGGGAGCAGGGCGAGCAGCGGGATCTGATTCGCCGGCAGCTCGACCTCCATGCCGTTCAGCACCGTGTCGTAGCGGTAGCTGACCTTCAGCGACAGGCCGCGCTGGCGTGCGGCGGCGAGCAGCGCCTCCTGCTCGGCGTCGACCTCCTCCGGCGTCACCGCATCGGACGTCGCGGCCAGCCCTTGGCGGGCGGCGAACTCGGCTTCGGCGACCGCGGCTCCGTCGAGCTGCAGGATGACCTTGACGCGGGCCGAGGACTTCGTATCGAGATTCGGCGAGATGAGCGCCGGCGTCGTGCCGGCCGAGGCGAGTCCCCGCGCCAGCGACGGGGCGGGAGCGGCGCCGGACAGCGCCAGACCTTGCTGCAAGCGGCTCTGGAGCAGCGCCTGCGAGGCGGCCGAGGCGGATACGGATTCCGCCAGCCCGCTGCCTGACGAGGCGGCGGGGGAGGCGTATGCGCCGCCGGGCAGCAGCAGGGAGGCCGCCAGCGCGGCGGCGACGAAGTTGATTTTGTAACCTTTCTTGACCATCATTTCCCTTCTTTCCGAATGGATTTTGCGGTGGCTTGGAATTCGCCGCCGAACGGCCGCTTCCTGCCGCAGCGGGCAGAAACAGGCCTAAAAGATCAGAAAAATCAGATAAATGTCGAAACAGTGAGATTACAGGACTAAAACAGAGCTTGAAAGAGAAAGGCGCCAGGATCGATTGTCGAATCCTGGCGCCTGTCGGGCGATGCGGCCGGATCATCGGGGGAGCGAATCCCCGGCCTAGGTGAGCCTTAGATCAGCTTGGCGCCGCTCAGCAGCTTGTGCAGCACGGTCGCCGCCGCTTCGCGCGTCGTCGAGCCGAGCGGATCGAAGGCGCCGGCGGAGCCTTCCATCAGGCCGGCCGCGGACACGGCGGCGATGCTGTCCTTCGCGAACGCGCCGAATTTGCCGGCGTCGCTGTAGGTCGTGAATTTGCCGCTGTCCGGCTTGGCGCCGGCCAGGTCGGCCGCTTTGGCCAGCATGACGGCCAGCTCCTGGCGGCTGATGATGCCGTTCGGACGGAACGTGCCGTCGGCGTAGCCGTTGATGAGGCCGGCCGCGTAGGCCGCGCTGACGGCATCCGCGTACCAGGCGCCGGCAGCCAGATCGGAGAACGGAGCCTTGGCCGTCGCCGTGAGGCCGAGGCCGCGCGTCAGCATCGCCGCGAATTCGGCGCGGGTGACGCTGGCTTTCGGCGTGAAGGCTCCGGCTGCGGTGCCGTTCAGCAGCAGCTTGTCGGACAGCGACTGGATGCGGGACTGGGCCCACGAGCCGGCGATGTCGGCGAAGGCCGCGCTGCCTTTTGCGGCAGCATAGGTGGAGAAGCCTGGGCGGCTGACGACGACGGTCGTCGTGCCGTCCGCATGGGTGGCGAATACGGCTGGAGCCGGAGCTTGCTTGCCGCTCGCGAGGAACAGCACGCCCGCTTTTTCGGCGGAGACGCCTTTGTCCAGCGTGAAGCTGCGCTTCAGGAACGTCTTGGACGACACGCTCAGCGGAGCGGAGCCGCTCGCGCTCACGACGTTCGCTTCGAAGGCGACGGGCGTGCCGAGCACGGCCGCGCCGGAGAACTTGGCCGCTTCATCCGCAGCAGGGCGGATGACCAGCTCCAGTCCGCTGCCGGCCGGCACGGAGGCGAGCGCGGACAGAGGCAGCTCGAGCGATTCCTTGCCGGTGTTCAGGTAGAGCGCGCTGCCGGCCGGAGCCGTGCCGAGCAGCTTGACTTGATCGGCCGTCAGGCTCAGCTTGGACGCTTTGCCGGCTTCGGCCGCAGCGTTCACGACGAGCGCCAGCTTGACGCTGCCGGTGCCGATCGCCGCTTGCAGGTCGGCATAGGTGACCGTCGTGACGGTCGCTGCGCTTTCCGAGGCGGTCGTGCTCTTCACAGCCGTCAACGCCAGCCCTTGGGCGGCGATGGCTTTCAGAGCCTCGCCCGCTGCCGCAGGCGTCGGAGTCGGGGACGGAGCGACGATCGGGCCCGGGAAGAAGCCGCCGCCGTTGCCATTGCCTGTGCTGTAGTTGCTGTTGACGACGGAGAACGGAATGTAGCCGAGCGTCTGGGCCGCGACGTTGCCGTTCGCGATCTTGGCCGCCACGATCGTGAACGCGTAGGAGCCGTCCTTGAGCGCTCCTTTAACATCCTTGTAGTCCGCGTCGAGCGAGTAGATGCCGTTGAAGCTATGCTTGTACGTCTTCCTCTCCAGCGGCTTGGAAGAGCCGGTGGCGTCGGTGACGTTCAGGTAGCCGATCGTATCGTCATTGAGGTCGGAGATGGCCACCTCGTAATAGTTCATGCCTTCCGCGGCGAGGCGGAAGCTCAGCTCGATGCTGTCGTTCGTGCCGTCGCCGTTCGGAGACAGCTGGCGTGAGGTGAGCGCCACGTCCTGGATGCCGTAGCCCGTATCCGGCTTCTGGTCGCCGACGTGGACGACGAACGGAATGCGCAGGTCCGGCTGGCCGGCCGACTTCAGCACGACGGAGCCCTCGTAGACGCCCGTTTTCGCATCGTCAGCCGGCTTGACGCTCAGGCTGAACGGCTGCTTGCTGTAGGCGTCGGCCGTCACCGTGCTGCCCGTCAGCCCGCCGAACGATACGCTGATCTTGTCCGTATCCGGCGTGGCGATCGGCTTGGCCGGATCGGACGTCACGCTCTTGTGCAGCTCGTAGGAAGCCGTGTAGGTCAGCGCCTTGTCGGAGACGTTGTTCAGCTGAAGCGTGACCGACTTCTCGGCGCTGCCGGCAGCCATGACGCCGAAGCTGGCGTTGTCGCCGTAGTTGGTCGTCGGCACCGGATTCATGTTCACGTCGTACAGCGTCAGCTGCTCGACCGTCTGCAGCAGGGCTGGAGTCTCCAGCGCCTTGGCGACGTTGACGCGGCCTGCGCCTTGGGAATAGACGTCGTAGCGGATGCCGTCCTCGTCGAAGATCGGGTCGGCCGTATTGGCCAGCGCCGCGCGGATGTCGAACGGCGTCCACTCTGGATGCGCCTGCTGCAGCAGCGCCGCGAGGCCGGCTACGTGAGGCGTGGCCATGCTCGTGCCGCTGCTGCGGCTGTAGGCTTCGTCGTAGGACGCGCCTTGGATGCCCTTGCCGTAGGCCGGCCAGGTGGACATGACCGCGACGCCCGGAGCGACGACGTCCGGCTTGATGCCGAGGATGCCGTCGGCGTTCGGACCGCGCGAGCTGAAGCCGGCCATGCGGTCGCCCGGATCGAGCTCGGCCGTGTACTCCGCGAAGTCGAAGCGGACGCTGGAGTCCTTCGCAGACAGGGCGAAGCGCGCCAGCGCGCGGCCGGTCTTGCCGTCCAGGTCAAGCACCGGCACGGTGAAGCCGTCGCCGAAGAAGTTGCCGATAGGTCCATCGCGGTCTACGCCGTTGCTGTCTACGATGGACTCCGTCAGGATGGCCTTGCCCGAGGCGTCGGCGTTGCCGTTGAAGATGACGACCGCCTTGGCGCCGTGGTCGCGGGCCTGCTTGAACTTGTCGACGAACGTCGTCGAGCCGCGGGAGAGAAGCACGATCTTGCCCTCCACATCCTTGCCGACGTAATCTTTCTCTGCGCCGATGTTGACGTAGATGGCTTCTTGCTGTCCGGTGCCGATCTCGGATGCGAAGTCGTTGTGCTTGATCATCCAGGAGACGATCGGCAGGTCCAGGTCGTAGACGGAGCCGGTCACCGTCTCCAGGCTGTCCTTGCGGTAGACGGATGCGGTGACCTCCGCGCCGTACGTCTCGCTCGGGCTCGTGGCCGCGCCTACCGAGATGGACAGCTGGCTGGAAGCCGGGGAGCCCATGGAGTAGAAGTGCTGCTCCGAGTCCTCCGCGTTGTTGCCGTTCGCCACGACGGCGACGACGCCGGCGAGCACGGCGTTGTTGAGCGCGATCGCGTCCGGCGTGAACGCGTCCTTGGCGTCGTCGGAGCCGAGCGACAGGTTGATGACGTCCATGCCGTCCTCGACCGCATGCTCGATGCCGTCGATGACCTGCGCCGAGGAGCCGGAGGAGCGGCCGGTCTCATAGTTGAAGCCGAGCACCTTGTACACATGCAGCTCGGACTCGTAGGCGACGCCTTTTTGCGAGTACTCGGTCTGGTTCGCTTCACGCGCCGCGATCGTGCCGGACACATGCGTGCCGTGCGACGTGCCGGTGTTTTTCGTCGCCGCGTCCGGAATTTCCTCATAAGGGTCATCATCGTTGAAATAGGAGTCGTAGCCGCCTTTATAGGCGTCCTTCAGATCGGGATGGAGGTAGTCGACGCCGGTGTCGATGACGCCGACCTTGATGCCTTTGCCGGTGATGCCCTTGGCCCAGGCGTCCGTCGCTCCGATCTGCTTCAGCGGACTGATGTCGCACTTGCAGTCGGCCGGGTCGGCGCCAAGCGCAGTCGGGCTCGTATCCGGGATGGAATAGAAGGTCCGGTTCTCATAGACCGATTTGACTCCGGAGAGGGAAGCGAGCTTCGGAATCTGGTTGGCCGGCAGCTCGATCTCCATGCCGTTGAGCACGGTATCGAACTGGTACGATACGTCCAGGGCGATGCCGCTGGCCTTGGCTTGGGAGAGGAAGCGCGATTGCTGCGAGCTGATCTTCGCCTCGGTCGCCTCGGCGCTCAGGGACTTGACGCCCATTTTCGCGGCGTACTTGCCCTCGGAGATGGAAGCTCCGTCGAGCTGGACGATGACCTTGATCTTTTCGGAGGAGGTCGTATCCAGGCGCGGGGAGATGAGAGGCTGCAGGCCTTTGGACAGGCTTCCGGCCAGAATGCCCGGCGTGACGGCCGGCTCGGCCGCCGCAGCCGTCGAGGCGAACGGCGTCAGCACGAGCGCTGCGGTCAGCGTGGCGGACAGCGCTTTGGAGATGGCTTTGCGAGTAGAGTTCGGCAAGCAGGAACCTTCTTTCTGTAGGAGGATAAGAGCGTTGTTGAAATGACAGCTAAAATAACATCGGCGGTCGATAATTCTGTCATCTTTCAACAAAGTAATCTAAGAATACTCTGACAAATTAGGCTTGTCTAGCAGAAATTAGGCGATTTATTTCCTTGAAATTCGCGTCTACGCGCTGAAACTTTGCTGAATAATTGCGGTAATGCTTTACTATAATGATTTAAATCAGCGAATCCTATAGAATAAAAGAGGACATGGACCTGCTGAACGGCCTGTGCATGAGCGAGGAGTCATGTTTTCCATATGGGTCTATGTAACTATAACTAACACGGATCGACAGGGGGCGCGCGAAGGAGCCGAACAAGCGGGAAAGGAGCCGAAGGATAGATCGAGGAGAATAAGGCAGCTCGGTGGAGGCGGGTCGGCATTGCGCTGGACGAACACCGTGGAAGCCGCGACTCCGGGTCCGTTCAAGGCAGCGGCTGTTGGAACTTGGCACGGCCGTGCCCGGCTAACGAAACGGAGGAGCGCTATTCGGCTTTTTTGAGGCTCGTTTGGAATCTAGCGAAACTCAGAAGCGTTATTTGCTTTGAAAGCGGGGTTTGGCTTGGGAATCGGGTCTGGTAAAGGTTCTGTGTTTCGTTAGAGAAATCAGGACCCTGTTTTGGAACGAATAGCGCTCTGGAGTTTCGTTAGAAAGGAAGGGGGCGGTCAAGCGAAACGTCCGTCCGCAGCAAAGGGGGCGGTCAAGCGAAACGTCCGTCCGCAGCAAAGGGGGCGGTCAAGCGAATCGTCCGTCCGCAGCAAAGGGGGCGATACGTCGGACGCCGGCTCCGCAAACGCGAGCCAACCGGCGAGACGCCAGCCCGACCCGCACCGACCGTTGCTGTCACAATCCCCGCCGGTACCGGTCGGGCGACACGCCGGACGCCGGCTCCGCAAACGCCAGCTAACCGGCGATACGCCAGCCCGACCCGCAGCGACCCGCTGCTGTCACAATCCCCGCCGGTACCGGTCGGGCGACACGCCCATGAGCCGCTTGAACAGGCGGCTGAAGTGGGCGGGATGCTTGAAGCCGACCGCATAGCCGACGTCGGTGACGGAGGCGTCCGGCTCCAGCAGGAAGCGGATGCGCGCCTGGTTGATGCGCTGGCGGTAGATGTACTCGAACAGCGGCACGCCGGTCACCTCCTTGAACGAGCGCGACAGGTAGGAGCGGCTCACGTGCAGCTCGCCGGCGATGCGGCCGAGCTCCAGCTCCTCGCCCAGATGCAGCTCGACGTAGTCCATCGTCTCCTGGGCGATCGCTTCCTTGTCGCGGGAGCCGCGCGCGCCTCCGCCCGCTCCCAGGAGCAAAGGCTCGCGGCAGCGCTCGTAGACGAAGCAGAGCAGGTCCTCGAACGCGAGCCGCAGCCGCCTCGCGGCGGCCGGGCTGTCCTCCTGCTGATGCCGGTGCATGCGCAGGAGCAGCTCCTCCGCCTCGGCCCGCAGCGGGCCGCGCAGCTGCAGCCGGTAGTTGCGCAGCTCCTCGAACGGCTGCAGCAGCGGCACGGAGCCGGGCAGGCCGGTGCGGGGAGACGGCGGCCCGCTCGGCCGGTCCCGCTGCGTGCCCTCGTCGGCGGAGGGCATCCCCCCGAGCGCGCGCAGCGGCTCCGGGTCGAAGTGGACGATGCTGCGCACGTAGGGCGCTTGCCCGGACACCTTCGGCCGGTGCAGCGTCATGCCGTACATCAGCAGCAGGTCGCCCGGCTCCAGCCGGTAGATCCGGTTGCCGATCAGGTAGGTGCAGTCGCCTTCATGAAAATAGTAGATTTCGTAGAACGAATGGGAATGGAATTCCTGGTGGATGGGATGGTCCGAACGGTAAGAGAATTCAAGCATTCCTTGGCGGTCGCTGCTGGCCGGAAGCATATCGTTCGCCTCCTCGTGGACGGATAGTGCCAGCATAGCATCCCCGCCCCCTGGGAGGCTACCCTGGGGATGAACGGCGCTGCGGCCCTCTTGATGCCGGGAGCCGGCCGGGGTACGATAGCCGCAAGGAACCGAGCTGGACGGAAAAGGAGGATGGGCCGATGAAGCTGGATCGCCTGCTCGCGATCACGATGCTCATGCTGGGACGCAAGCGCGTCGGAGCCAAGGAGCTGTCCGAGCGCTTCGAGGTGTCGCTGCGCACCGTCTATCGCGATATGGAGACGCTGAGCCTGGCCGGCATCCCGATCATCTCGTACGCGGGAGAAGGCGGCGGCTACGAGATCATGGAGAGCTACCGCCTGGAACGGCAATTCCTGACGCTGGAGGAGCTGCAGGCGCTCGTCGTCGCGCTCAAGGGCATCTCGTCGACGCTGGACGACCGGGACGTCTCCCGGCTGCTGGACAAGGTCGGGGCGATGCTCTCCTCCGCGGATCGGGAGCGGATCGGCGGCGCTGCGGAGGAGATGGTCATCGACATCAATCCTTGGGGCGGCGGCGCGCAGGAAAAGGCGAAGGTCGCCTCGCTCCGGCAAGCGATTCGGGACAGGCGGGTCGTCCGCTTCGGCTATACGGACGCCGGGGGGCAGCGGACGGAGCGACGCTGCGAGCCCGTCCGCCTCGTGCTCAAGGGCTATATCTGGTACATGTACGGCTTCTGCCGGACGCGGCAGGACTGGAGGCTGTTCCGCCTCTCCCGGGTGCGCGGACTGGAGGCCGGCGCGGAGGCGTTCGAACGCCGGGAGGAGCCCGGCGGGACGGAGCCGCTGCTCTGGAGCGGCCTCGGCAAGGACGAGACGCAGCGCTTGAAGGTCATCACGCTTCGCTTCGAGCGAGGAACGCGCGTGTGGGCCGAGGACTACTTCGGCACGAACGACAGCGTGCTCCGGACGGAGGAGCAGCCGGACGGCGCGCTGCTCGTGGAGACGCGGCAGCCCGACGAGCCTTGGCTCGTCCACTGGCTGCTCCGCTTCGGCACCGGGGCGCGCGTGCTGTCGCCGCCGGAGCTGGCGGCGGCCGTACGGACCGAGGCGGAAGCGGTCGCGCGGATGTACGCCTCTGCTGACAGGCCGTTGTCAGCAGAGGCGGGTTATGCTCGGAGAGAGTGACGGCCGGCTTTTCGCGGACGAGGAGAGCGGCCGCAATCGATCTCTGGGAGGATGAGAGCATGTTCAAGACGATTGACGAATTCGTAGAGGAATGGACCTTGGAGTCGAAAGGGACGCTGCGGACGCTGCAAGCTCTGACCGAGCAATCGCTGAAGCAGCCCGTATGGGAAGGCGGCCGCGATCTGGGCCGGCTGGCCTGGCATGTCGCGTTCAGCCCGTACGAGATGCTGAGCCGCACCGGGCTGAGTCTGGAAAAGCCGGGCGACGGCGATGCCGTGCCGACGGCGGCCCGCATCGAGGCCGCTTACGAGCGCTCGGCGAGGAACATCGCCGAGGCGGTGCGCGAGCAGTGGCGGGACGGCGATCTCGCGGTCCAGCATGACATGTACGGGGAGATGTGGTCCAATTCGCTCACGCTGAGAATCCTGCTGCAGCACGAGGTGCATCATCGCGGCCAGCTGACCGTGCTGATGCGCCAAGCCGGCCTGCGTCCGGCCGATCTGTACGGTCCGGTGCTGGAGGACTGGGACGCCTTCGGCATGCAGCCGCCGAAGGTGTAGGTGTAGCTCCGCCGGCCGCAAGCCGCTCGGCTCGCGGCCTCTCCAGGATGGCGCACGCCAAAACAAACGGGACGTTGCCGCAAGTGCGGCTTCGTCCCTTTTTTTGCATGTCCGCCCGCGGCATGACGGCCGGCCATCCGGCCTCGTCCGCGCGCGGCCGCTACCGAGCGGCGCCCTCCTGCAGCAGCTCGCGCATATAGGCGGCGAACTGCCGCAGCATCTCCGGCGAGCGGTGCTCGCCGCTGAAGTCCTCGACGCCGACCCAGCCGGCGTAGCCGACCGCGGCCAGGTCGGCCGCGACCTGGGCCCAGTCCACGACGCCCCGGCGCATGCCGGTCCAGCCGCTCGTCCACTTCACGCTGCCGTCCTCGCGCTCGGAGGAAGTCCAGGCGGCGTTTTTCATATGGACATGCGCCAGATAGGGACCGAGCAGCTCCATGCCCATCCGGTAGTTCTCGAAGCCCTCGTGCACCATGTTGCCCGGATCCAGCAGCACGCCGACGGTGTCGGGATCGAGCCCCTCCAGCAGGCGCGCGGCCGCCGAGGCGCTGGGCGCGATCGTGCCGTGATGGGTCTCGACGAGCCCCTTGACGCCGTAGCGGCGGCACAGCGCGGCCGCCTCGGCCAAGTAGCGGCGCTGCTCCTCGTACAGCTCGCCGAACGGCCGCGTGCGGTCGTAGCCGTGCACGCCGAGCCGGATCATCGACGCGCCGAGCTTGCGCGCGGCGGCGAGCACGTCCTCGGCCGCGTCGAGGTCGCCGCAGCGCAGGTAGGGCGTGACGCTGATGCTGCGCAGCCCGGCGGACGAGGCGGCCTGCCCGTAGCGCGCCAGCTCCTCGTCCGAGGCGCCGACGGGGATGGTCGCCAGGTTGTTGCCCCAATAGGACGGGGCCTGCCGCCGCGCCTCGTCGGAGGTGCGGGCGTAGCGCCACTCGATGCCCTGCAGCCCGGCGGATGCCGCTTCGGCGGCGAGCTCCTCCGGCTGCAGGTCCGGGGTGGCGACGGTGAAGACGGATAGTTGGATGCTCATGAACGATTCATCCTTTCCATGGGGGAGGCAGTAGGGATGCGGACAGCCTGAGCCTGCGCGCGCAGGCAGAGCTCCGCCGCCTTGAACGCGTGCTCCTGCGTCATCGCGTGCTCGGTGCGGTTCAGCACGTCGAGGATGAGCTGGCCGAAGTACGGGAAGCCGACCTTGCCGCCCAGCTCCATCCGGTGCTCGCCCCGGCCGTCGACGAGGTAGAGCTGGTCGCCGCCGGAGCCGCGGGCGATGTCGACGTATTTCCTCAGCTCGATGTATCCTTCGGTGCCGAGCAGGATCGTGCGGCCGTCGCCCCAGGCCGACAGGCCGGCCGGCGTCAGCCAGTCGACGCGGAAGTAATGGCTGGCCCCGTTGTCGCCGAGCAGCGTCGCGTCGCCGAAGTCCTCCAGCTCCGGATGGTCCGGATTGGCGAAGTTGCCGACCTTGCTGCTGAGCACCTGGGCATCGCGGCAGCCGGCGTAGTGCAGGAACTGCTCGATCTGGTGGCTGCCGATGTCGCACAGGATGCCGCCGTAGCGCTCCCGCTCGAAAAACCATCCTGGCCGGGACGGGGCGTTCAGCCGATGCGGCCCGGTGCCGATCACCTGCACGACGCGGCCGATCGCGCCTTCCTCGATGAGCCGGCCGGCGAAGACGGCGCTCTCGACGTGAAGCCGCTCGCTGTAGTAGACGGCGTACTTCTGTCCGGTGCGTGCCGCCGTCGCCCGCGCCAGCTCGAGCTGCGCCAGCTCCGTGAACGGCGTCTTGTCCGTGAAATAGTCCTTGCCGTGCTCCATGACGCGCACGCCGAGCGGACCGCGCTCGCTCGGCACCGCCGCCGCCGCGACAAGCCGGATGTCCGGATCCTGGAGAATCTCCTCCAGCGAGCCGGCCACCGCGGCGCCGGGATAGCGGGCGGCGAGCGCGGCCGCTCGCTCCGGCTGCGGGTCGTAGACCGAGGCAAGCGTGCCGCCGGCCTCGGTCAAGCCGTTGCACATGCCGTAGATATGGCCGTGATCGAGATGCGCCGCCGCGAAGCGGAACTCGCCGCTGGACACGACCGGCCGGGGCTTGCCCTCCGGCGCGTAGTTCATGCCGTCCTTGCCCATCTGCTTGCCGCCTCCTTCTCTAGTCGGGGGAATTCGTCCGCGCCCGGCCGCCTTTCGCTGGCCGGGCGCGCCTGGTCCTAGGGCGTGCCCTTCCCCTCGAGCGGGACGCCGGCCGCCTCAGGGTCCTTGCGGCTGGAGGATGCGGCGATGCGCTCCTGCAGCGCCTTGACGTAGCGCTCCTCGTCGACCGGCAGCTCCACCCAGCCGTCGGTCCAGGCCGACAGCAGCATGGCGTTGCACAGCTCGAGCCCGCGGATGCCTTCTTCGCCCGGCGCGGCGAGCGGAGCGCCGGTGCGGATCGCGTCGACCCAGCCCCGCGTGACGGCGCGATGATGCTGCGGATCGCCGGCGGCCAGCGGGATGTCGATGCGCCATGCCTCCGGAGCGCCGAAGCCGCCTTGATACGTGCGGTTGAACTCCGGCTCGGACTCGCGCAGCCGCCAGAACGTCAGCTTGCCGTCCTCGGCGACGAGCTTGCCCCGCTCGCCGCTGATCTCCAGCCGGTTCGTGCCGGGCGCGTCGCAGGTCGAGGCGATGAACACGCCGGTCGCTCCGTTCTCATATTCCGCATAGGCCGTCACGTCGTTCTCGACCTCGATGCTCCGGTGCTTGCCGAAGCCGCAGAAGGCGCGGATTCGCGACGGCATCAGCCCGGTGATCCATTGGAACAGGTCAAGGTTGTGCGGCGACTGGTTCATGAGCACGCCGCCGCCCTCGCCGGCCCAGGTCGCCCGCCAGCCGCCGCTGTCGTAATAGCTCTGCGAGCGGTACCAGTCGGTGATGATCCAGTTGATGCGGCGCAGCTCGCCGAGCTCGCCGTCCGCGATCAGCTCCCGCATCTTGCGGTAGAGCGGGTTCATGCGCTGATTGTACATGATGGCGAAGACGAGCCCGCTCGCCGCGGCCGCCTCGTTCATTTGCCGCACCTGCTTCGTGTAGACGCCGGCCGGCTTCTCGATCAGCACGTGCAGTCCCGCGCGAAACGCCGCCTGCGCCTCGTCCGGATGCGCGTAATGGGGCGTGGCGATGAGCACCGCGTCGACCTCGCCCGAATCGAACAGCTCCTGCGCGCTCCCGTACGTCCGCACCCCTTCGCCGAGCTGCTCCCTGGCCCAGCCGAGCCTGGCCTCCGCGCAATCGGCGACGGCGGCCAGCACCGCTCCCGGCACTTCGCCCCGCGCCAGGTAGCCGGCATGCGCGGAGCCCATATTGCCCAATCCGATGACCCCGATGCGGGTCCGATCTCGTTCCATCTTTCCGTTCTCCTCCTTGAAGGCCGGCTTGGACGCCGCTTCGGTCGTGTGGTTCCGCTTTCAGGCAACAGTCTATCATGCCGCCGCTTCGTTCACTTGATCGACGCATGCCGATCGGAGCCCGGAATTAACTCTCGTTGCCTGATTTACCGAAGATAGAGATATCCCGAAGACCGTGCCGCCGTCCGCGCGCCGAATCGACGGGGATCAATCGATTGGTGGAGGACTGCTCATGCTGATGACCGCATCCTGCCTTGTGGCCGCTTGCGTTCCGCTTGCGTTATCGCTGCTTATTTTCCGTTACCGGCAGGTGCCGGGAACGAATTTCTATATGCTGATGGCGCTGCTGTCCGCCTTTTTCAGCTTTTCCGTGCTCATGCAGTATTCCTTGCCCGAGTACGACGCCAAGCTGTTGTGGCGGAACGCGGCGCAAATCTCCATCTTCCTGTTCCCGATCGCCAGCCTGTTCCTCTCGATGATCCACGCCGGGCTCGAGCGCTGGATCCGCCCGGGGCTCATCGTCGCGCTGTCGGTCGTCTCCTGCACGGCGCTCATCCTCTTCTTCACGGACACCTCGCATCATCTCATGCGGGTAGAGGTCCAGGTGAGCGTGTCGGGACTGACGGTCGTGCAGCGCACGACGCTGGCTACGCTGTTCATCGGCTATACGCAGCTCGTCCAGCTGGTCGGAGCATCCTTGCTGCTGAGAGCGGCGTGGGAAGAGAGCGGCCGGCGCCGCAGGCAGCTGGCGCTGATGGCCGGGGGCTCGCTGCTGCCGGTGCTGGGCATCAGCATGAATCTGATCCACCCGCAGCTGGCCGGGACTCCGGCAGGCGTCATCCTGTTCTCGCTGCTGCCCGCCTGCATCGTGATCTTCTACGGCCTGTACCGCTACCAGCTGCTGCATATCGTGCCGTTCGCCCGCGACAAGCTGATCGAGAGCATGAAAGAAGGCGTCGTCGTGCTCGATGCCGACCTTCGGCTGATGGATTACAACCCTTCCGCCTATCGGCTGCTGGTCAAGGCCGGAGCGGAGCAGCGCAGCAGCTGGACGGCGCTGCCGCTGCCGCGGCTGCTTCCCGGCGCGGAAGCCTGGGTGCAGGCGCATGAAGCCCGCGCCGAGGCGGAGATCGAGCTTGCATTTGCCGACGAGCATGGCGTGGGGCAGGTGTGGCTCAACCTGACGGTGACGCCGCTCGAGTCGGGACGGGGCGTCTATTACGGCAGCCTGTCCGTCATCGCGGACATCACCGAGACGAAGCGGCTGGAGCAGGATCTGCGCCGGCGGGCGGCGACCGACGGCCTGACCGGCATCTACAACCGGGCCGGCTTCATGGAGCGGGCGCAGCGCCATCTGGCGCTCAGCCTGGAGGAGGGGGAGCCGTTCAGCCTGCTCGTGCTCGATCTGGACCACTTCAAGCGGATCAACGACGAGCACGGGCATCAATGCGGCGACATGGCGCTCAAGCGGTTCGTCCGCTCCGTGCAGCAGGTCGTCGAGCGACGGGCGCTGTTCGGGCGTGTCGGCGGCGAGGAGTTCGCGGTCGCACTGCCGGGCAGCCGCGCGGAGCAGGCGCGGGAGCTGGCGGAGCGGATCCGCCGGGCGGTCATGGACGGCGGCGCGGGGCTGGAGGAGACGGGCCTGCTGGCGGAGGAAGCGGGCGCGCACGCGGGGCTGACCGTCAGCATCGGCGGCTCGACCGCCGGACCTGCCGCCGGAGCCGACTTCCAGCTGATGTTCGCCGCGGCCGACCGGGCGCTGTACCGCGCCAAGCGGGGCGGCCGCAACCAGGTCCGCTGGGCGGAGGATTCGGATTGAACGAGCGGGTCTTTGCGCTCCCCCAATCAGGAAGACGCTGGTTTCGCCTCGGCGCTCCGATAGATTTCAACGTGGAGATTCGATAAGATAGAAGAGAAGATCAAGCTGCCGATAGGAGGAATCCCCATGCATTTCAGAGCGCTGGTGGCGGACCGTCGGGAGGAGCAGGCCGAGGTGTCCGTCCAGACCGTGGAGGAGGCGCGCCTGCCGGAGGGCGACCTGCTGCTGCGGGTCGCTTATTCCAGCATCAACTATAAGGATGCGCTGGCGATGGAGCCGGACGGGCGCGTCGTCAGCCGCTACCCGCATATCCCGGGCATCGACGCGGCGGGAGAGGTTGTCAAGAGCTCGGACAAGCGGTACAAGCCGGGGAGCAAGGCGATCGTGACGGGCTGCGGCTTCGGCGTCAGCCAGCACGGAGGCTACTCCGAATTCGCCCGGATTCCCGCCGAGTGGGCGGTTCCGCTGCCCAAGGGGCTGACCGAGCGCGAGGCGATGGCGCTCGGCACGGCGGGGCTGACCGCCGCGATGTCGGTGCAGCGGCTGCAGGACAGCGGCGTCTCGCCGTCGGCGGGGCCGGTCGTCGTCACCGGCGCGAGCGGCGGCGTCGGCACGCTCGCCGTCTCGATGCTGGCCCGCCTCGGGTACGAGGTGGAGGCGGTGTCCGGCAAGGAGGAGGCGCATGAGCGGCTGCGGGAGCTGGGGGCGGCGCGCATCCTGCCGCGCGAGGAGCTGCTCCCGCAGGAGGCGCGGCCGCTCGACAAGCAGCGCTGGGCGGGAGCCGTCGACTGCGTCGGCGGCGAGATGCTGGCCTGCCTGCTCAGCCGCATGAAGTACGGCGGGGCGGTCACGGCCTGCGGCTTGACCGGCGGAGGCGAGCTGCCGACGAGCGTGTACCCGTTCATCCTGCGCGGCGTCAGTTTGCACGGCATCGACTCGGTGTGGGCGCCGCGTGAGCTGCGGACCCGGCTCTGGAAGCGGATGGCCGGCGACCTGAAGCCGCGCCGGCTCGAGGAGCTGATCGCCGAGGTCGAGCTGACCGAGGTGCCCGCCGCCGCCAAGGAGCTGCTGCGCGGCGCGTCGACCGGACGCAAGGTCGTGGCCGTGAGCTCCTCCGCCCGCTAAACCAAGAGCTGCCCCTGCGGTCCATGAGACGGACGGCAGGGGCAGCTCTTTGATTCATGCGCATGGACCTCCGCGATCGAGCCGCGTTCCGGCGCGCGGCGAGCCCGGGAGCCTTGCGATCGTCTTAGACCCTCCGCCCGACGTAGACGAGATCGCGCTCGATGCCGTCCAGGACGGCGACGCGGGGCAGGCGGCCCCAGACGGCGAAGCCGTGCTTCTCGAACAGCCGCAGGCTCGGCTCGTTGTGGCCGAAGACGAGGCCGACGAGCGAATGGATGCCGAGGCCGGGGCAGGCGTCGACCGCGCGCTGCAGCAGCAGGCCTCCGATCCCTTGGCCGCGCAGGGCAGGGGAGAGATAGATGCTGATCTCTGCCGTGCCGTTGTAGGCGGCGCGCGGATGGAACGACTGATAGCTCAGCCAGGCGACGACGGCGCCTCGGCTGTCCTTCAGCACCCAGAGCGGGCGGAAGTGCGGCGAGTGCTCGTCATACCAGGCTTGACGCTGGGCGGGCGTCACCGGCTCCAGATCGGCGGTCACCATGCGGCCTGCGATCGTCGTATTGTAGATGTCTACGATCGCCGGCAGGTCCTCCGGACGCGCATCGGCAAGGGTATAGGTCAGCAGGGATTCGTTCACGGGGCAGCTTCCTCTCGGCGGGATGGAGTTGATCCTCCTATCGTAGCATGGACGGCTGGAGAGCGGCTACCGCTCGCCGAGGCCCTTCCCCTGCGCCCGCGAGCTTATCGTCGGCCGCGAACCCGGCTACACTAGCCTATAGACCCTTTCGGAAAGGAATCGACATGTATCCTCTATCCCATGAGCTGGCCCAGGACATCGTGGACCGGATGATGAAAGACATCCCCTACAACATCAATATCATGAACGAGCGCGGCGTCATCATCGGCAGCGGCGACCGCGCGCGGATCGGCTCCGAGCATCGGGGAGCGCTGCAGGCGCTGGCTACCGGCAGGATGGTCGAGGTGCGGGAAGACGGCCTCGCGGAGAAAAAAGGAACGAACGAGCCGATCGTCATCGGTCAGGCGCGGATCGGCGTCATCGGCATCTCCGGCAGCCCCGAGGAGGTGCGCCCGTTCTGCAGCATCGTCCGCACGACGGTATCGCTGCTGATCGAGCAGGGCATGGCGCTGCAGTCGATGCAGAACGAGGCGAACCGCAAGAAAGCTTTTCTCGAATCGCTCCTGCTCCATCCGGGCCTGTACAGCCAAAAGCTGCGCAAGGAAGCTCTCGCCTACCGGATCGACCTGCTGCTGCCGACCGCGCTGCTGCATGCGAAGGGGCTGAGCCCGGCCACGCTCGGACCCGGCATGCTGCTGCAGCATCCGTTCCTTCCGGTGGAAGACGACGGCGTGTTCTTCTTCATGCAGGACGCCGCGGAGGCCCGCCTGCTGGCCGAGCAGCTGCGGCGCAGCCATTCCGGAGCCCGCTTCAGCCTGTCCCGGGCCGAGCCGAGCATCGCCGAGGCGCATCGCCAGGCAAAAGGCGCGATGGCCGTCAGCCTCGCGCTGAAGGCGCCCGATCCCGTCGTGTCCTACGACGAGGTCGAGTTTCTCGTGCAGCTGGCCGAGGCGGACATTCCCGGCACGGAGCAGCTGGCCGCCAAGCTGGAGGACAAGGAATCCGCCGATCTGCTCGACACGCTGCGAACCTATCTCCACCGGGACGGCAGCATATCCGCCGTCTCGGCCGAGCTGAACATCCACCGCAATACGCTGCAATACCGGCTCAAGCGCATCCGCGACCTGACCGGCAAGGACCCTCGGCATCTGTTCGACCTGTTCGAGCTGGCGCATGGCCTGCTGGCGCTCTACCGATGACAAAACCCCGCAGGCGTCTTCGCCTGCGGGGTTTCGCGCCAATCGGACGACGGCCGCCGGGGCGGCATCCGCTCCGACGGCCGTCGTCCGGTTTATTTCAGCTTGAGCAGCCTGCCGATGCTCTCGCAGGTCCGCTCCACGTTTTTCGGCCCGTCCGCGAGCAGCCGCTCCAGCTCGGCCGCTCCCGGCACGATGCCGAAGATGGCGTCGATGCCCTCCTCATAGAGCGCCTCCGCGCCGTCGCCGATATAGCCGGCGAGCGCGATGACGGGCTTGCCCGCTTCCTTGGCCGCTCGGGCGACGCCGAACGGCGTCTTGCCGAACTTCGTCTGGAAGTCCATGCCGCCCTCGCCCGTGAAGCAGTAGTCGGCTTCGGCCAGCTTCGCGCGCAGTCCGGTGGAGTCGATCACGATGTCGATGCCCCGTTGCAGCGTCGCTTGCGTGAAGACGAGCAAGCCCGCTCCCAGTCCGCCGGCCGCTCCCGCCCCGGGGAAGTCGCGGACCTGCTTGCCGAGCTGCTCCGCCAGGATGGACGCATAATGGGCCAGGCTGGCGTCCAGCGCGAGCGCCATCTCCGGCGTCGCTCCTTTTTGCGGTCCGAACACATGCGAGGCGCCGTTCGGGCCGCAGAGCGGATTGGTGACGTCGCAGGCGACGATCATCTCGACCTCCGCCAGCCTCGGGTCCAGACCGGATGCGTCGACCCGCGCCAGCCGGCCGAGGCTGCCGCCGCCTCGGGGCAGCTCGGCGCCGTCCGCATCGAGGAACCGGACTCCGAGCGCTTCCGCCATGCCGGCTCCGCCGTCATTTGTCGCGCTGCCGCCGATGCCGATGATGATTTTGCGGATGCCCTGATCCAGGCATTCGCGGATGAGCTCGCCGGTTCCGTACGTGGTAGTGACAAGCGGATTGCGCTGCTCCTTGGGCACGAGCTGGATGCCGCTGGCGGACGCCATCTCGATGGCGGCGGTGACGCCGTCTCCCATGATGCCGTAGCGGGCCAGGACGCGCTGGCCGAGCGGGCCCGTCACTTCCTTGGCGACGAGCTGGCCGCCGCTCGCGTCGACGAGCGACTGGACGGTGCCTTCGCCTCCGTCGGCCATCGGGACATGGATGAAGCGGGCGTCCGGGAACGCCTTGCGCAGGCCGGCTTCCATCGCGACGCAGGCCTCCTTGGCCGTCATGCTTTCTTTGAACGAATCGGGGGCGAGCAGAAACGTCGGTCGTGTCATGCGATCACCTCATGGTTAGTATGGTAGGTCAGAGCAGGAATCCGTACAGCACCGTGGAGACGACCGTCATCGTGCCGCCGACGAGCACCTCGTAGGGGACGAGTCCCATCCGCTGCTTGATCGTCATGTACATGCTGCCGGCCGTCACGTGGAAGTAGTTTCCTTGCGGCAGCGCGTCGATGACCGTCGCGCCGGCATGCACCATCGCCGCCGCCGCGAGCGGAGCCGTGCCCATGTCGAGGATCGCTTCGCCGAACGAGCCCGTCGCCAGGATGACGCCGGTGGACGTCGAAGCGGTGGCTGCGCCCATCAGGATGCCGGCGATCGGGGCGAGCAGCGTGCCGGATACGCCGGACGCTTCGATGATGCCGACGATCTGCGTCGACAGGTCGGACTTCGAGATGAGGCCGGCGATGCCGCCCGCGCCGAGCAACAGCAGCACGGTCGCGGTCATCTTGTTGAGGCCGGAGGCGGAGTAGTCGAGAATCTTGCTCGCCTTGCCCATCGCCAGCATGCCGACGATGCCGGCGATCGGCAGGATGAACATCGCGTCGACCTTGAAGCTCTCCAGCAGCTCGATGCCGAGGATGGCGCCGACCGGATTGAGCATCAGCAGCACGACCGCGACGAGCGGAGCGACGATGGCCGTCTTGAGCGGCGGGTAGTTCGACTCGTCCGCTTCGTTCTGGTTCGCGGCCTCCGCCTCGGACACGAGGACGCCCTTGCGCTTGATGAGCGAGGCGACGAGCACCGTGACGGCGAGTCCGAAGACAGCGGGCACGAACCCGGCCATCATCACCTGGCTCAGATCGAGGTTGAAGCCGTTGGCTGCCGCGATCGTGTTCGGGTTGGGGGAGATGAGGTTGCCGGCCTTGCCGCCGCCCGACAGCGCGAGCAGCAGCGCGATCTTGGAAAGGCCCATCTTGTGGCCGACCGACAAGGCGATCGGCGCGACGATGAGGACCGCGACGGGGATGAAGACGCCGACGGCGGTAATAATCATGGTCGCGAGGGCGAGGGCGAGGATCGCCTTGCCTCCGCCGAATTTCTTGACGATCGCCTTGGCGATCGTCTCCGCCGCGCCCGATTCCATCATGACGCCGGCCAGCACCCCGGCGGCGAGGACGCGGAGCACCGTGCCCATCACGCTCTGGGTGCCGCTCGTCAGCACTTGAATCGTCTCGTTCAGGGTCGCGCCGCCGAGCAGCGCGCCTGCAATCGCTCCCAAAAAGAGCGCGTAGACCGGATTCAGCTTGCGCAAAATCAGAATGATCGCAAGCGCAAGACCGGCTAGCGCTCCGATCCAGCTGATCGTCAATCCGTCCATGATATGTGACCTCCTCGAGCTCGAAAGCAGCTTGTTTTCTTGAATACGCTTTCAGTATAGACGGATTCGCAAGGAATCGATATTGATTAACGGACGATATTCCTTGTGCAGATGCACGACTCCGAACGATGAAAAAAGCTTCCCGTATCGCTTCAGGAGCGGCACGGGAAGCTTCTTGCGGGGATAGCCCCGAGGAACAAAGGGGACCTTATTCGGCAGATGGCGGATTCGAGCTCGACCGGATGGCTTCGTCCGATGACGGTACGGCCCCGATTTCGTCGGCGTATTCTTCCAAAGACTTGATCCGTCCATGCGGATTCGGATGCTGCTTGCGCTGTTTCCAGCTGCTTTCGCGGCGCCGCTTGGCAGTGCTCATGAGGTCCCCTCCCTTCCTGACGCTTAGCGTGGGCGATCGGGCCCCATCCTATTCGCCCGGCGTTCCGAATCCTCCTTGGCTGCGCGAGCAAGAAGGCAGGCTCGGCCGAGGCGATGCGAAGCGGCTAGCTCAGGCCGGATGACGCAGGCCCGGTCCGGCGGCTTCGCCTGTGCTGTCGCGCCGGTCGAGGCCAGGCTCGGGCTCCGAGGCGCCGGCCGCGGCTCCGCCGCCCTGGGACCCGGCCAGCAGATCGGAGGCCAGGACGGCGATGCGCCGGACTTCTCCGTCCGTCTGCGCGGAGGCCGCGCGCTGCTGCTCCGACAGCAGCGCGAGCCGCTGCGCGGAGCGGCTGGTCTGGTCCGCTCCGGCGGCGATGTCCGCCATGCGCGAGGAGGCGGCCTCGCAGCCGGCGTCCATCTCGCGGATGCTGTCGGTCAGGGCGTGGATGCCGCCGGACATGTCGAGCAGCTCCTGCTGCAAGGAGCGGAACTGTCCGAGCGACTGCTCGGCCCGGACGGCCGCCGTCTCCGAGGCGCGCAGCCCCTCTTCGATGCGGGAGGCGGCGCGTTCGTTCTCCAGCCGCATGGAGCGGACGATCTCGCGCATCTGCTCGGCGGTGCCGCCGCTGCGGGCGGCGAGCTTGCGGACCTCTTGGGCTACGACGGCGAAGCCGCGGCCGGCCTCTCCGGCGCGGGCTGCTTCGATGGACGCGTTGAGCGCCAGCAGGCTTGTCTGCTCCGCCATCTCGCGCACGGAATCGACCATCGCCTCGGCGGCCTCGGAAGCCTTCACCATGCCGGAAGCGGAAGCGGCCGTATCGCGCAGGATCACGCCTGCGTCCTCCATCTGGCGCAGCAGGCTCTCCATGCCGAGCCGATGCTCCTCCAGGCCGGCGTCGGCGGCGAGCGCCTTGTGCTGCGTCCCGCCCGTAACCTCGGCCGCCCGCCGCGCCTTGGCGGCGATGTCGGCCAAGCCGGCCTGCGCCTGCTCGACCGCGCTCTGCTGGCGCTGCTGCAGCCGTACCGCTTCCGCGAGGCCGCTGCCGACCTCGGCGCTCTGGGCCGCGCTTTCGCGGGACAGTCCGGCGACCGAGCTGGCGGAGGCGTCGAGCGTCCGGCTGAGCTCTTGCACGCGCCCCAGCAGCCCTTCGAGCTGCTCCTGCTTGTGCCGCCGTTCCGCTTCCAGGCGGGAAACCTCGCGGGCCTTGCTGCGGATCTGCAGGCAGGTGAACAGCGCCGTCAGCAGCAGGAACAGCGCGTGGATCAGCACCATCGAGAACGGATATCGGCTCGCGCCGAACACCAGCTCCGGCGCGAGCAGGTAGCCTCCGACATGCTGCGCGGCGAATACCGCCGTCATGAGGGCGATCAGGCGCATGCTTTCGTAGTAGGCGGCGATCGCCAGCACCATGAAGATCGAAAAGTGGAATTCCACGCTCCCGCCGGAACCGGCGATGATGGAGATGCTGGAAAACGTCAGCGACAGCGTCGCCAGCGCCGGGGCGATCCAGGCGGCAGCACCGGTGCGGCCGCGGCCGAACGGGATGGCGGCGAGCAGCAGCAGGAAAGGAACCGCCAGCAACAGGTTGAGCGAAAGGGCGCTGCCTTCGGCGGCCATGCCCGAGGGAGCGGCAGAGCCGGGCATGACATGGCCCATGCCGGTCTGGAACCAGCCGAGCGCGCGGTGAAGGAAGTGGACGGCGGCGCTGAGCATCGCCAGAGCGGCGGCCGAGCGGAGCATGAAGCGGTTGCGGTAGTCGAGCATAAGGGGTCGGATTCTCCTTGATGAGGGATGAGGCATAGGCAGGGCGGCCGCGGGGGGGGGGAGCGGACCGCCTCCGATGCAGGTTCTACAGGATGTAACGTCGCCCGAAGACAGCTGGATCAATGCGGAGAGCGTGCGGGCGGAGGTCAGCTTTTCTCGGAGCTGCCGCCTTCCTTCAGCTCCTCCATGCGGACGGCGACGTCCCGGCGCGGCTGCGGATACGATAGCTCGAGCTTCTCCAGCTCCTCGACGAGCGTGCGCAGCACGGCGTAATTGCGGAACCAGCGGTTGTCGGCCGGCACGACATGCCAAGGCGAGGCGTCCGTGGCCGTGCGTCGGATCGCGTCCTCGTAGGCGTCCTGATAGGCCTTCCAGTGCTTGCGCTCCTCCAGGTCGCTTGGATCGAACTTCCACCACTTCTCCGGATTTTCCATGCGATCGCGGATTTTCTCCAGTTGGAACTCGGGCGAGATATGGAGGAAGAACTTCAGGACGCGGATCCGCTGCGATTCGAGCATGTCCTCGAAGTGGCGGATCGACTTGAGCCGCCGGCGGGCTTCCTTGTCGTCGATCGTCCCGTGCACGCGGGTAATGAGCGCCTCCTCGTAGTAGGAACGGTTGAAGGCGGCCATCTGCCCTCTTGCCGGCACGCTGCGGTGGGTGCGCCAGAGGAAGTCGTGCTGCGCCTCCTCCTCGGTCGGCTTCTTGAAGCTGTGCGCCCGGAAGCCTCCGGGGTCGATGCCGCGGAACACTTTTTTGATGACGCCGTCCTTGCCGCTGCAGTCCATGCCCTGGAACACGATGAGCATGCCGTGGGAGCGGGAGGCGAAAAGCCGCTCCTGCTGCTCTTCGAGCCGTTCGAGCAGCTCCTTCTGCTCGTCCTCGATCTGCTTCTTGTCCTCGATGCCGTTCGTATCCGCCGGGTCGAACGCCTTCAGCTTCAGCTTGGCGCCCGCGCCGATGCGGTAGCGGTTCAGGTTCATCGGATGTCTCCTCCTTGGATGGCCGGAAATCGGATAAGGGATTGCTTCGTCACCGGTAGAATGCCCGTTTTTTGAAATCGAGCCGCCGGATGTGAGATGATAAGGGTAGATTACAGCGGCCGGACAAGGCCGGGCAAGGAGCAATCCGATGAATTCTCCGCAGCTTGCGCAGCTCAAGAGGCTCAAGAACGAAATCACCCGATTCATGATGATGTATAAATTCGCCCTGGACGAGATGGAGACGAAAATCGAGATCCTCAAGGAGGAATTTCAGCTCCTCCACGACTACAATCCGATCGAGCATACGAAATCGCGCGTGAAGTCGCCCGAAAGCATCATCAACAAGGTGTCTCGCAAAGGCAGCGAGCTGTCGCTGGCCTCCATCAAGGAGTCGATCCAGGACATCGCCGGCTTGCGCATCACCTGCTCGTTCGTCTCCGACATCTACCGCATCCGCGACATGCTCAAGGTGCAGCAGGACCTCAAGATCGTGCAGGTCAAAGACTATATCGCCCAGCCCAAGCCGAACGGCTATCAGAGCCTGCATCTGCTCGTCGAGGTGCCGGTCTACATGTCGGACCGCCAGGAAAAGGTGCTCGTCGAGGTGCAGATCCGCACGATCGCGATGGACTTCTGGGCGAGCCTGGAGCACAAGCTGTATTACAAATACAACAAAGCCGTGCCGGACCATCTGCTCCGCGAGCTGAAGGAGGCGGCCGACTCGGCGCGCGCGCTCGACCTCAAGATGGAGCGTCTCCACCGCGAGGTGGAATCGCTGCAGGCGGAAGAGGAGGAGCACGAGGACTTCCTGCCCGCGCTGCTCGAGAACCCGAGGGGGCAGCAGCCTGACGGGCCTTCGCAGCTGCTGCGCTTGCTGGGGGGCGACTTCAGCGGGGGATGATCTCGCCCGCCGAGGCTTGTCAGCTCGGCTGGACGGCGCCCTGGATCATGGATCCGGTCCGGCTCGCCTCGAACGCCTCCGCCGGCTCGGTCCGAGCGGCCGGCGCGAGCGGATCGTACGGCGACTGCTCCGTCTCCAGGCTGTAGGCCAGCAGCACCCAGGCCGGATCGCTTTCGTCGCGGCAGCGGTCGCGGTCCTCGCCGCTCTCCGCCTCGTGGTACTGCCTGGCGAGAGCGCACCGCTCGCGCAGCCGCTGCCGGAGCGCCTCGATCGCCGCGGCCTTATCCTCCTGCGAGGTTTCCAGCAGCCCGAGCGACGCGCATGGCGCCGCGGCCACGGCCTGCAGCTCCTCCAGCGTCTCGGCGTTCAGCTTGCAGCGGTGAAACGGTCCGAGCAGCAGCTGCGACTCCGGCTGGAGCCGGAACACGCAGCCGTACAGCAGCTCGTACGCGCCTCGCGTCTCCCGTGCGGACGCTCCGGACGGGGAAGGCGGGGCGGCTTGCTGCGGCTGGATATAGTAGCCGGCGAACCGTTCGCAGAACTGCTCGTAGTCGCGGGTGAACGCCTCCATCTCCTTCCAGACCCGCTGGAGGTCAGCGCTGTACAGCGGAGGCTTCCGAAGCAGCGCGAGCAGAAAAAAATGCCGTTTGAGCTCTCGTTCCATCCACGTGTACTTCACCTCGCTCAGCTGGGGATCGCCGCTGCAAATGCGCTCGCGCACCTGCAGCAGCCACTCCTCCGGCAGCGCCTCGTGGAGCCTCGTCTCCAGCTCGGCCATATAGGCCGGCAGGCCATCCCGCAGCTCCAGGCCGGGCGCCGCCAGCGGCCGGTACAGCTGATCCGCCTCCTCCGTGCCTCCTGAGCCGCCCAGCCACTCCTTCAACCGGTTCATCATCCGCCGCCTCTCTCCCTCCGTGTTTTCGTCCCTGTCGTATTCCAAGCGATCTATTACCCGCTATTACCCGGCCGCGGCCGATTTCCATCAGTGCGGGCAGGGAAAGTTTCGCGCATGGAAGAACGGGCGAGGCCGTGTCGGCCTGACGTCTCACGAAATGCGCCCGCCGCTCGAACCAAGGCCCGGCAGCGCCGCCGCCTGCTTGGTCTTGGCGGCCGCGGACAGCAAAAAGAACAAGCCCGGAGCCGAGTAGGCTCCGGGCTTGTTTCGGTGTCATTCGCCGCCGGAGGCGGCAGGCTCCGCTCCGCCATGCTCCGGCAGCGCGGTCATGTAGCTGTCGGACAGGCGCAGCAGCTCGAGCGCGCGGTCGTAGTCGTCCTGGCTGGCGCCGTCGGCGGGCTGGCCGGACTTGAGCGCGTAGCGCGTGCCGTCCTCGTAGCCGACGCCGGGGATGTACAGCGAGCCGGAGTTGAGGAAGGAGCCCGATGGCAGGTAATACCGCTGCGGAATCAGGTTGGCCTGCTCGTTCAGCAAGTCCTGTCCGAAGTGGATCTGACCGTCCAGCGAAGCGCCGGCCAGATTGGCGATCGTCGGCAGCAGGTCGACCTGGCCTCCGAGCGTATCGAAGCGGCGCGGCTCGGTCACGCCCGGGGAGGCGATCATCAGCGGAATGTGGATCATTTCCGGATAGCCGTATTCATGGCCGTAGATTTCCGCCATGAGCTCCTTGTCCTTGCGGTCGAGCGAGAAGATCGGCAAGCCCTGATGGTCGCCGTAGACGACGAGCAGCGTGTCCTCCCACAGGCCGGACTGCTTGAGCCCCTCCACCAGCTGTCCGAAGGCGTAGTCGGCGTAATGCTGGGAGCGGATGTAGTCTCCGACGAGCGTATCCTCGTAGCGCTCCGGCAGGACGAGCTCCTGGCCGGCCGGCAGCTCCGGCGTCAGCGTGAACGGATGATGCGCCGTCATGGCGATGAGCTGGGCATAGAACGGCTTGCCGGATGCGTCCATCTCCTTCAGCTTGTCGAGCGTCTTGGCATAGAGCACCTCGTCGTCCGCGCCGAAGTAGACGGATTCTTCGTTGCCGAAAAACGGCTTGTCGTAGAACCGGTCGAAGCCGACGGCCTTGTACAGCTCGCGGCGGTTCCAGAAATCCACGACGTTCGTGTGGAACGTCGCGCTGTCGTAGCCCTGCGCCTTGAGCAGCTTGGGCAGGCTCGGCACGTCCTTGTAGGCGTAGTCCATCGTGGCGGCGCCGCTCTCCGGAATGTAGAACGACGTATTGACGACGAACTCGGCGTCGGAGGTGTTGCCTTGGCCGACCATCTGGTAGAAGCGTTCGAAGTAGAAGCTCTCCTGCGCGAGCTTGTTCAAGTTCGGCGTCGCTTCCTGCCCGTCCAGCTTCAGGCCGATCAGGAAATTCTGGAACGACTCCAGCTGCACGACGATGACGTTCTTGCCCTTGGCGGCTCCGAAGTAGGCCGGCTGCGCCGGCTGCTGCAAGCCCTTGAGCTCGTCGATGCGGGCTTGAGTCACTTCCTCGGGCTTGAGCAGCTCCTCCTCGCTGCCGTTGTCGAGCAGGGCATAGGCCTCGTAGTTGAGGATGCCCATGTCCTCGGCTTTGGTATGCTCGTTCATGCTGGCGCGGTTGGGCAGAATATTGAACAGGCAGAGCGCGACGGAGGCGACGACGACGCCGGCGAATGCCATCCTCCGGCGGCTGCGGACGGAGGATGGCGCGCGCTCCGTCCGGAACAGCTCCTTGCGGCCGCGAATGAGCATCCAGGTCAGGATGACGATGTCGAGGAAGATCAGCGTATAATACGGATCCATGAGCGAGAACACGCTGTTGCTCACGGCAGTCACCTGATTGACCTGCTGCAGCGCGTGCCAGGTGGCGATGACGCCGTAATATTTATGATACATGAAGACGGAGAAAAGAATGCCGGTCAGCGCGGCGTCCGCGATGACGTAATAGAGCAGCTTGCGCTTGCTCGCGAACATCTCGATCAGCCCGAAGATGAGCCAGGCGAACGGCAGCTCGGTAATCAGGATCGCCCAGGACGGGCCGTCGGCGAAGATGACGAACCAGGTCAGCATGCTTTTCAGCAGCAGGATGACGGAAAAAAATAGAAAAGGCCGGCTCGTCAGCAGCCGGGTCGCACCATTTTGCCTCACGATGGCAGACTTCCTTTCGGGTCGGACTGGTATGCGCTTGCTCCATCAATACGGCCGGCGGATCAGGCCGATCCGGGCCAAAAAGCTCTACAGGCTAGTGTACATTATGAAGCGGCCTCTCTGCCTTGTCAAAAAGCAGGAAACCATGCCAGAGCGCGTGAGAGTCAGGAAATATAAGGAAATTGAGGCGATTCAAGCTTTTTTTCCGCCAGACGGATACAACTCGGGGCTCTCCTCCGTCTATCGGATAGCTGCAGCAAGGAAGGAGGAGCGGAAAAACGAGATGGGGATTCCGGAATCCAAGCGATACAAGCAAATCTTCTACGACTATTACCCGGGCGTGCTCCGCAAGCTGGCCGCGCTGCTGCGCGACGAGAGGCTGGCGGAGGACCTGGCTCAGGAAACGTTCCTGAAGCTGTACCGACAGCCGCCCGACAATCTGGACGCCCCCGGCGCCTGGCTGCATCGGGTCGCGACCCGGCTCGCCTATGACCATATGGACAAAGCGGCGCGCGACCGCCGGCTGACGGAAAAGCAGGAGCGGGAGCTGGCCGCGAGCGTCGGCGCTTCTCCGTCGGGAGAGGCCGAGCTGATGCGCCGGCTCGATCAGGAGGAGGTGCGGCAGTGGCTGGACGGCCTGCCGGAACGCGACCGCAAGGCGCTGCTGCTCCGCTACTCCGGGTACAGCTACGCGGAGATCGCCGAGGAGCTGAGCATGCGCCCGCCGCTCGTCGGCACGATGCTCGCGAGAGCGACCGACAAGCTCCGGCGCTGCGCGGAGCAGGCCGGGGCGGATGGCGGAAAGTCGGCCGGACCGGCTCCCGGCAGCCGAGAGAGACGCGTGGATGCGTCGCCGGAGGCCGGCTATCGAAGCCGGCTGGAGCTTCATTAAGAGAACAGGAGACAAAGGGAGGACGAGCGCATGAAGGAGCAGGATCGCCGTCTCCGACAGCCGCAAGCGGACGGAGAAGGCAGCGGAGCGGACCAGCCCATAGCGTCCGCCCGCACGGACCGGGCCTGGGAACGGCTCATGCAGGCGATGGAGCAGGAGCCGATATCGCCGGCCTGGGCGGAGCTGGAGCGGCAGGCGGAAGCACAGGAAGAGGCGCTGCGCGCCGAGAAGAGGGAGCAGGCGGCAAGCCTGGCTCGAATCGAGGAGGAAACGAACATGAATGAACCGATGCTCGAAACGAAGAAATCTGCCGGAGCGGAAGGCGCCGCGCCGAGAGCGCGCCGCATGGGCGGCCGCGCGCGCCGCTGGATGGCCGGAGTTGCGGCGGCGGCCGTCGTCGTGACGGCGGTCGCGACGCCGATGGGCAACAAGGCGCTGGCCGCGCTGCTCGGGCAGTTCCGCATGGAGCAGGTGACCGAGGTGAACGAGGCGGACCTGCAGCAGCTGTTCAACAGCGTCTTCCAGGAAGGCGTATCGGAGGAAGCCGTCAACCGCTACGGCGAGTTCAAGGTCGAGACGGGAAGCAGCAGGGGCGAGATGGGACGCCAGGAAGCGGAGCAGGCGGCAGGCTTCGCGCTGCTGCCGGAGTCGCTGACCGGCAAGCAGGACAAAATCTACCTGAGCGCCTCCCAGAACCTGAGCCTCAAGCTTGACGTGGAGGAGATCAACGCGACGATGAAGCAGCTCGGCGCGACGAAGCTGTTCCCCGCCAGCGTGGACGGCAAGAAGCTGACGCTCGCGATCGGACCGTCGGTCAGCTATTCGATCGGCACGGACAGCATGAGCATGAACGTGCAGCAGCTGAAGACGCCGGTCGTCGACGTGGAGGCGGGCGTGGACCTCGAGGACGCGGTCGAGACGGTGCTGAAGTTCCCGCTGATGCCGGAGCAGCTCAAGCAGAGCCTGTCGAGCTCGCAGCTGCTTACGAACGGAGAGCTTCCGCTGCCGGTGTTCACGGACGAGGACAGCAAGGCGGAGCGGCTGCAGATCGGCGGCGTGCCGGTCATCGTCACGGAGCGCCATTACGGCGAGGACAGCTTCAACAAGGAAGCGACCTTCGTCAAGGACGGCGTCATGACCGTCGCCTCGATGTATCAGAGCGTCGGGGACCAAGGTTCTCCGACGACGCGCGAGCAGGCGGACGCCTGGTTCTCCAAGCAGCTTGAGGAGCTGGTCGGAGCGTGAGCGCCTTCGCGATCCAGACCGAGTCGCTGACCAAGCAGTACCCGAACGGGCGCGGCTGCAGCGACGTCACGATTACGGTGCGGGAAGGGGAAGCCTTCGGCTTCCTCGGCCCGAACGGCGCGGGCAAGAGCACCTGCGTCAAGATGCTGGTCGGCCTGATCTTCCCTACGGAAGGTCGGGCTTCGCTGTTTGGACAGGAGGCGGGCACGGTCGAGGCGAGGCGGCTCATCGGCTACCTGCCGGAGCTGTACCGCTATCAGGAATGGCTCACCGGCGACGAGGTCGTGCGGCTGCATGCCAAGCTGGCCGGACTGACCCGAGCCGAGGCGGACCGGCGCGTGCCGGAGCTGCTGGAGCGGGTCGGGATCGGCCTGCGCTCCCGCGACCGGGTCAAAGGGTACTCCAAAGGCATGCAGCAGCGGCTCGGCCTCGCCTGCGCGCTCGTATCGGACCCCCGTATCCTGTTCCTGGACGAGCCGTCCTCGGCGATGGACCCGATCGGACGCAGCGAGGTGCGGCAGCTGCTGCATGAGCTCAAGGGGCAGGGCAAGACGATCTTCCTCAACTCGCATCTGATGGAGGACGTCGAGGCGCTGTGCGACCGGGTGGCGCTGCTGAACAACGGCCGCATCCTGCAGCAGGGGCTCGTCGAGGACGTGCTGCAGCAGCGGCCGCTGTGGCGGCTGCGGCTCGGCGGCTACGCGCCGCCGCTGCTCGACTGGCTGCGCGCGGAGACAGGGATCTCCGTGCGGGAGGCGGAGGCGGCTGCCGACGGCACGGCCGTGCTGGAGGCGGAGCTGGCGGACGAGGAGCAGGCGGGCTGGCTGCACGCAGTGCTGATCGGCCAAGGCGCGACGCTGTACGAGAGCGCGCGGGTGCGCACCAAGCTGGAGGAATGGTTCGTCACCGAGCTGTCCGGCAAGAGCCATAGGGGGGAGAAGGCATGAGCATCATCTGGAGCATGACCTGGAAGGAGCTCTTCCGCAAGCGCGTCGTCCTGCTGACCGGGCTGATGACGGCCGTCTTCCTGATCGCCTACTGGTTCATCGCGTCGACGATCGGCGGCGAGGTCCGCCAGTTCGGCCTGAACGAGAGCGACCCGATGTACGTCATCGAACGCTTCACCCGCGGGATACTGATCCTCAGCCTCGGCTTTTTCTTCAGCACGTTCGTCGTGGCCTTCCTGGCGATCTTCAGCAGCTCGTCCGTCATCTCGGGCGAGGCCGAGCTCGGCGTGCTGCAGGCGCTCATGCCTCGCCCGCTGCCGCGCTGGAAATGGTACGCCGGCCGCTGGCTCGGCTACGTCAGCTTCGGCATGCTGTACGCGCTCGCGCTGTTCTCGGCGATCCTCGGCATCGCCGCGGTGCATGCGGGAGTGCCGCGAGACTTCGGCTCGCTGCTGATCGCCTACCTGCTGTTCGCCTCGCTCGTGCCGCTGCTCGTGACCGTATCGATGCTCGGCTCGACATTCCTGTCCGGCATCGGCAACGGCGTGCTCATGACGATGCTGTACGGCGGAGGCTGGCTGGGCGGCATGATCGACAAGGTCGCGTCGCAGTTCGCCTCCCTTCAGCCGGGCGGGCCGGGCACGGGGTTAGGCGACTCGCTCAGCACGATCTCGGGGCTGCTGTCGCTGGCGATGCCGACCGACGGGCTGCAGCGCATGATGCTGGACCGGCTGTTCAACCTGTCCGGCATCTCGGATCTGATCGGCCTGAGGGTCGACGACATGTTCGTCATGCTGGGCGTCGGCTCGGCGCCGACGCCGGCTTTCCTCGGCTACGCGGCGCTGTACACCGCAGCCGCGTTCGCGATTGGCGTCCTTCGGTTTCGGCGCAAGGATCTGTAGGGTAGTAGAGGAAAGGAAAGCGGACCGGACCGAAATGATGCCGTGTTCCCATTCGATTCCAACGAAGGGCCTGCAACCCTGCCCGGCCGGAATCCGTTTAAGAGGGCAAGGCGGAGCGGCAGCGGCAAGAGGACGGAAACGGCATCCAGGACACGCGGAAAAGGGGGCGGCGGCGCATGCGGACGGGAGCGGCGAGATGGATCGGCTTGGGCGTCATGGCGGCGGGCCTGCTGCTAGGCGCGGCGGGCTGGTATTTCAACCAGGACGAGCCCGGCAACGTGGCCGACGCGGCCGCAGGCCAGCCGAGCGCGCAGCATGTCGTCTCGACCGGCGACGAGGAAGAGCTGCTGCAGCGGCTCGGCATCCGGCTGGAACGGCCGGATGCCGAAGCGCTGCCGCCCGGACCGCAGGGGCTGAGCCAGGTGGGCGAGAATGTCGCCCGGCGCAACGCGGAGCGGTCTTATCCGTGGCTCGCCCGCAGCGCCGACTCTGTCAGCAGCGCCTTGCGCCTCATGACGAGCCGCGACTTCCGCAGCTTCTCCCCGGAGGCGCTCGCCGCCAACCCGCAGCTGCGCGAGGCGGGACGGCTGAGCCGCACGCCCGTCTACATCGTCACGTTCCGCGGCGTGCAGGCGCCGGTCGGCATCCAGGGACCGCCTGGGGGCGGTCCGGACGGCAGCGGCGGCTCGCTCCGCGAGGCCAACGTCGTCGTCGACGCCTTTACCGGCGTGCCGCTGCTGAGCTACAGCTACAGATGAACAGAGGGCTGTGCCCTCCTGCCGATTGGATCGGCGGGAGGGCACAGCCCTCTTGAGTTTTTAGACCCCGTCAGCGTGTGTTTGCGAGCAGCGCAAGTGGCGTGAAGGTAGTGGAATCCCGTGAGCGGACGTCTGGGCTGCGCAAGAGAAAGCGAAAGCATTTCATCTGCTCGCCCGGGCGTTCTACTCGTTGGCGGAGGCTCTTGCTCCATTGACGGGAGCGGGGTCGCCCTCCGTCGAGGGCAGCGAGCGCACGTAGCTGTCCGACATGCGCAGCAGCTTGAGGGCGCGGTCGAACTGCTCCTGCGTGGCGGACGCCGGTCCGCCGTCGCTGCGGTCGTCGGCGCTGCCACCCAGGCCGCCCTCGCCTCCGGCAGCGCCGGAAGGCTCGCCCGGGCCGCCGGGCGCCGCGCTCGGGGCAGGAGCAGGGCTCGAGCTGCTGCTCGGCTCGCCCGGTCCGTCGCTCGTCGCCGCTCCGGCGCCGCCCGACCCCGTCCCGGCTGCCGGTTCGCCGCTTTCGGCTCCGCTCGCCGAACCGCCTCGGGCTCGGGAGCTTCCCTCCGCCTCGCCGCCGGCCAGCCATCTCGCGGCCGCGTCGGCGGCCGGCAGCTCGATGCGGCGGCCATCGCCGAAGCCGGTGCCCGGGATGAAGATTTCCCGGTCGTTGATGAACGAGCCGGACGGCAGGTAGTACCGCTCCGGCAGCAGGTTGGCCCGCTCGTTCAGCAGGTCCTGCCCGAAATGCAGCTGGCCGCCCAGGGAAAGACCGGCCAGGTTGGCGATCGTCGGCATGATGTCGCTCTGCCCGCCGATGCCCGTCTCGACCGCAGGCTCGAGCGCGCCTGGCGCGCTGACGATGAGCGGGATGTTCAGCATCTGCGAGGAGTCGTACTTCCTTCCGTCCAGCTGCTCGAGCAGCCGCAGGTCCTCGTCCTTCAGCGAGTAGATCGGCAGGCCCATGTGGTCGCCGTACAGGACGATCAGGCTGTTGTCCCACAGGCCCGCGTCCTTGAGCTCCTGGAACAGCTGTCCGAGCGCGTAGTCGGTATAGTTCTGCGCCCGCAGGTAGTCGCCGACGAAGCTGTCGTCGTACTGCGCCGGCAGGTCGAGCTTCACCTTGCGCGCAGGAATGTTGTACGGATGATGCGATGACATGGAGATGAGCATGGAGTAGGACGGCTTGCCGGTTTCTTTCTTCACCCGGGCCAGCTCCTGCACGGTCTTGCGATACAGCACCTCGTCCGAGGCGCCGAACGCGACGATGTCCTCGTCGCCGAAAAACTCCGTGTCGTAGTACCGGTCGAAGCCGAGCGCCCGATACAGCTCGCTGCGGTTCCAGAACGCGACGTCGTTCGTGTGGAACGTCATCGTCTCGTAGCCTTCGCGCTTCAGCAGCTTGGGCAGCGAGGGCAGCGAGCGGCCGGAGTACGCCTCCGTCGCAGGCACGCGCAGCGGCACGTACAGCGACGTGTTCGTCAGGAACTCGGCGTCCGACGTATTGCCGGAGCCCGCCTGCTGATAGAAGCGCGGGAAGTAGACGCTCTCGCGGATGAGCGCGTTCAGGTTCGGCGTGATCTCCTTGCCGTCCACGCTTTTTCCGATGACAAAATTCTGCAGCGCCTCCAGCTGCACGACGATGACGTCGCGGCCCTTGGCCGCTCCGAACGAAGCCGGCTCCGCAGCCGGCTGCGGCAGTCCCTTGAGCCGGTCGATCTCCGCCTGCGTGACGGTGGAGACGGGCACGAAGCTTTCGTTGCCGCCGCTCGCGATCAGGAACAGCTCGTAGTTGACGATGCCCATGCGCTCGGTCTGCACGAGCTCGTTGGCGATGCCGCGATTCGGCCAGATGAGCGCGAAGCAGGCTGCGGCCGCCAGCACGAAGCCGGGCAGCGCGATGCGCCAGCCGAGGAAGCGGCGGTTCGCCGCCCGCTGCCAGCCGCGCCGCAGCCGCTTGCTGAAGCCGAGCAGCAGCCACGCGAGCACGATGTCGACGAAGATGAGCATGAAGTACGGATGCAGCAGCTGGAAGACGCTTCCTTTCACCTCCGTGACCTGTCCCGCCTGGCTGAGCGCATGGTAGGTGACGATGATGCCGAAGTACTTGTAGTACATGATGACGGCGAAATAAATCGCAGTGAACGCCAGGTTCACGATCAGATAGGCCATGAGCTTGCGCTTGCGCGCGAGCAGCTCGATCAGGAAAAAGGCGGCCCATACGGTCGGAAGACCTGTCACCAGCGGCAGCCACGGATGCTCGAGGCCATAGATGACATAGGCGGCGAGGTACAGCTTGAAGACGAGGGCAACGGTGAACAGCACGAACGGACTGAGCCAGAAGCGCTTGGCGCGGCTCGGTTGCTCTTCGAACACGGGTACGGATACTCTCCTTCCGGAACGGCCGAGAACTGAAGCGGGATCAAGGGCCGATCGATAAAAAAAAGCTCCCTTCATTGTAATGCCCGCCAAGGGCATTTACAAACGAAGGGAGCTGCGGCGCAGCCTCGGCTTCCGCTTACTTCAGCGACTCGTACACGTTGACGATGGCGACGGCAGCCATCTCGCGGCTGACCTGCGCCTTGGGCCGGAAGCTGCCGGCGGAGTCGCCGACCATCAGCTCGCTGCCGTGCACGGCGACGATGGAGCCGCGGGCGTAGGCGGATGCCGTGCCGAGGTCGCGGATCGAGCCGTCGCCGGCGGCGGCCGTATCCAGCTTGAGGACGCGGGCGAGGATGACCGCCATGTCCTGGCGGGTCACCGGCGCGTTCGGCTGGAATTTGCCGTCGCCGGTGCCGGAGACGATGCCTTGGGCGGCGGCGGCGCGGACGGCGCTTTCGTACCAGCTGCCGGCCTTCACGTCGGAGAAGGCCGGAGCCGTGGCGGAGGAGCCGGCATCCAGGCCGAGCAGGCGCACGGCCAGCGCCGCGAACTGGGCGCGGGTGAGGGTGTCCTTGGGCGAGAACGTCAGGGCTTCGCCCGTTCCGGTGCCGCTGAGCAGCCCGGAGGCGTAGCCGTTCTTGACGGACGGCAGCGCCCAGGCCGCGATGTTCTTCTCGTCGGCGAACTTGACGGCGGTAGAGCCGACCGTCAGGCGGACGGAGTGCTTGAGCACGGAAGGAGCCTTGGACGGGCTGTAGCCGGTGACCGTCAGGTCGTAGCTGCCCGCAGGCAGCGCCGGGAACGAAGCCTTGCCGTAGGCATCGGCCGTCACGGTGACGGAGCCGGCCGTGACGCTCACGCCGGCCGCCGGCGTCACGTTGAACGCGCCAGCCGTGTAATCCCACTCCTGCTGGCTCACCTGCACGGCGAACGGCTCGTTGTCGCGCGGCTGGCGCGGCTCGGCGGCGATGCAGGAGATCAGCTTGGTGCCGTCGCCGTAGAACACGACGAGGCGGTCGCCGGCGCGGAGCTTGAAGTCGCCCATGCCGACGGACGGGTTGATCCAGGCGCCCTTGCGCTCGACGGCGTACATCCAGCCGTCATAGCCGCCGAACTTGCCGCCGGCGACGCCGCCGATGGCGTCGACATACTTGCCGAACGACATCTCCTTGACGACGACGCCGAGCTTCTTGGCCGTGCCGACCTGGGTCAGCGCGTCCAGCGCGTAGACGGCGCGCGTCACGCCGGAGCCGAGCGTCGAGCTCGGGCCTTCCACGCTGACGGAGACGGAAGCGGCCGGCATGCCGTACAGGCGGCCGGAGCCGGCTTTGAATTTCTCATAGGCGGCCAGAGCCTGCACGGACTGGTAGGCGCCGTACGCGTTCGGAGCGAGCGGCAGCGCATGGGAGAAGCTGCCGTCGGCGTTGCGGAACGAGAGCAGCTTGTCGATCAGGCTTGCGCCGTCCCGGGCAAAGTCAGCCCCGGCCGGATCGTAGCCGGCGGAAGCGAGGCCGATGACGATCTGCGCGACGCTCTCGCTGCTCGACTCGCCGTAGCTCGTGAAGCCGCCGTCCTTGTCCTGCCGGGATTGGATCCAGGCGACGGCGCGCTCGCCGGCCTGCTTGACCTCCGGCTCGCCGAAGTACGGAGCGAGCGCCGTCAGCGCGGCGCCGGTCAGGTCGGGGTTGCCGGCCTTCTCTCCGGAGAAGGCGTAGCTGCCGTCGGCCAGCTGGGCCTTCAGCACTTCGGCGACGAGCTTGCCGCGCGTCCATTTGGCGGATGCCGGCACGTCATACTCGCCGTAGTCGAGCGCGAGCAGGGCGTAGATCGGGCCGTTGACGCCCTGGTTCAGCATGCGGTCGTGGTTGTAGATGCGCTCGATCAGGTCGATGCCGCCATAGGCGGACGCATCCTGGCCGGCGGCGGTGACGGCGAGCGCGGTGCGCTCGAAGTCGGTGACGTTGCGGAACGCAGGGGCTTCCTTGCGGACCGCGTCGGCCAGCTTGGCCAGATAGGCGGCCGGCAGCGCGTAGCCGGCTTGCGACGCGGCGATGGCGTCCCAGTCGGAGCGGATGCCGCTTGCGAGCAGCGCGTCTCCGGCTTGGCGGAGAGAGGCGGACGTGTCGGCAGCCGCCGAAGCGGCGCCGGCGGGCACGATCAGGGCGACGGCGAGCAGCACGGCCAGAACGGCGCGGTTGAAGATGGCTTTCACCAGCAGGACCTTCTTTCTACCTATAAAATGAAATGCGGCTGCAGGGCAGGGGCGGGGAGGCTGCGCAGCGACAGCGGACCCGTAGACATGAAAAAAGCCGCCCTAGGGCGGCGAAAAGAAAAGCTTCCGAGCTCCTGTCGCAGAAGCCAGTCGGCTCGCGGCAAGGCCGAACGGTCCCGCTTGTCGATGCCGGCGAAAGCCGGACCGAGCAGGAACGCAGGCGACAGCCCGAGACCGGTCTGCGCGCAGGAGCGCTGCAGAAGTCTTCCACCCCCCGAGAGGACTTCTGCGAGGTCGTGCGGGCAGGTCTCCTGGCTGGAGCGCCGTCGCTCCCCCGCGCCTTCCCGTCCGGAAGGACAGTGGCGTCATGCGGGGCAGCGGCGCTCGTACAGTGGCGGGACCGCGCCGGATTGGAACCGGACTTCCCTATTAAGCCCGAGCGGATGAACACCGCCCGAGGCACCCGAACAACCGTATTCGATTTGAATCCTATCTATCATAAGTCGGGGGGGAGGCTTTGTCCATAGCGGGAATCGGGGCGCCGTCTGAAGGAGCGCCGGCCAGCCGGCAGGCGATCCACGCCTCGCAGTCCTCGAGATCCATCTTCCATTCGCTGCACAGCAGCGCCGCCTCCACAAGGTCGTCCTCGTCGATGCTCAGGCGCTGGCCGTTGAGCTGCAGGAACGTCATCATCGCGTGGACCGCCAGCGCGGCGTTGCCCTCGCGGAACGCCATCGCCCGCGCCAGGCCGTGCCAGTAGAGCGCGGCCTGGCGGATGAGCGAGGAGCGGTCCCCGCCTCCCTCGAACCCCTCCAGCAGAGGGCGGTCGACGAGCTGGAGCAGGAAGCCCGGGTTGCGGAAGCCGGGACTGACGTCGAAGCGGTCCTGGTGCATCATGTGGATCGCCAGCAGCTGGGGCACGCTGAGCTGCTCCGTCATGACCGCTCCGAGAGGCGGCGGAACGCGCGCCGGTGCAGCAGCAGCAGCTGTCGGGCCAGCAGCAGGGCCGGATCCTCCTTGTGCTCGGGGGTCGGGGTGACGCTGGCGATCGGGGGATGCTTGGGCTCGCTCATCGGAATCAGCCTTTCTTCGGGAGATAGGTACACTTGTTCGTGAATCCAAGTTTACCATCTTCACCCATATGATTCAAGGGTTAAATTGAACTTATTTGTCAAATTCTTGTCGGGGCCGATAGGCCGAGCAAGCCAAGCCCGTGGCTCAGCACGGCGGCGCAGGCCGCCGTCAGCCGAAGCTTCGCCGCCGTCTCCCCCGCGCTGCCCGCGCCAACGATGCGGCCGCTGTTGTAGAAGCGGTTGAACGCCTTGGCGAGCTCCAGCAGGTAGCGGGCGAGGACGGAAGGCTCGTGCTCGCGCAGCGCGCCGCGGATCGCCTCGCCGTAGGCGTCGAGCTTGAGCAGGCACGCGCGCGCGGCGGGCGAGCCGAGCGCGCCATGCAGCTCGGATGCGGCTCCGCTTGCCGCGCTTGCGGACGAATCCGGCCCGGTGGCAGTCAAGGCGCTCACGGTCCGATCGGGAGTCGAGGCGCTCTCGGTCCGATCGGGAGCCGAGGCGCTCTCGGTCCGATCGGGAGTCGAGGCGCTCTCGGTCCGATCGGGAGCCGAGGCAGCTCCGCCGCTTGCGATCGGGACCGCTCCAGCCTCGGCCTCTTCCGCCGTCGGCGCCGGCTCCGCGCCATCCTCCGCGCCAGCGCCAGCGCCGGCCGTCTCGCGGCCTGCTCCGGCTCCGGCCTCCGCCGCGCGGCGCAGCAGGCTGCAGGCGCGGGCATGGGCGTACTGCACGTACGGCCCGGTCTCGCCGTCGAGGCTGACCATCTCCTCCAGGCTGAAGTCGATCTCCAGCATGCGGCGGCTGCGCAGGTCGCCGAACACGATCGCGCCGACGCCGACCGCTTCGGCGACCGCATCCTTGTCCGGCAGGTCCGGCGTCTTGGCCTCGATGACGGCGAGCGCCCGGCGCACGGCCTCGTCCAGCACCTCGTCCAGGAACACGACCTTGCCGCGGCGGGTCGACATCTTGCGGCCTTCCATGCGCATCAGCCCGAACGGCACATGGACCTTCTCCACCTGCGCCCAGGTCGGGTCGAGCTTCTCCAGCACGGCGAACACCTGGCGGAAATGAAGCGTCTGCTCCGCGCCGACGACATAGAGCAGCTTGCTGCCGCCCATCTGCTCGCGGCGGTACAGCGCCGTCGCCAGATCGCGCGTGCCGTAGATCGTCGAGCCGTCCGACTTGTATACGAGGCACGGCGGCATCCCTTCCTCGTCGAGGCGCACGACGATCGCGCCGTCGCTCTCCTCCAGCAGCCCCGCCTCGCCCAGCCGCTGGACCGCCGCCTCCATCTTGTCGTTGTAGAAGCTCTCCCCGAGCAGATGGTCGAACTCCACCCCGAGGCGGCCGTAGATGCGCTGGAACTCCTTGAGGCTCTCGCGGATGAAGAACGCCCACAGCTCCCGCGCCTCTTCGTCGCCCTGCTCCAGCCTCAGGAACCAGGCGCGGCCTTCGTCCACGAGCGCCGGCTCGCGCTCGGCCTCCTCGTGGAAGCGCACGTACAGGCGCAGGCTCTCGCCGATCGGATCGGCCTCGATCGCCTCGCGCGAGCCCCAGCGCTTCGTCGCGGCGATCAGCTTGCCGAACTGCGTCCCCCAGTCGCCGAGGTGGTTGACCGTCTGCACGTCCCAGCCGGCCGTGCGGTGCAGGTTGGCCAGCGCGCGCCCGATGACGGTCGAGCGCAGATGGCCGACGCTCATCGGCTTGGCGATGTTGGGCGAGGAATAGTCGATGACGACGCGCTTGCCCGCGCCGTCGTCCAGCCGTCCGAGCGAGGGCGACTCGGCCTGGCGCAGCAGCGCCTCGATCCAGCCGCTGCCGGCGGCGTGCAGATTGAGGAAGCCTCCCGCCGCCTCGGCGTGCCACTGGATGGACGGCAGGGGCTCGGAGGGACGGCTGGCTGTTTTGCCGGCTGCAGTCGAATCGGCCGCAGGCGGCACGTGGACGGCTGCTCCGCGGGCTGCTTCTGCCGATTCGGCCGCAGCTGGATCGGTCGAAGCCGCATCGGTCGAATGCGGCATGAGGACGGCTGTTTCGCCGGCTTTGTCTGCCGAATCGGCCGCAGCTGGATCGGCCGCAGGCGCATCAGTCGAAGGCGGCATGAGGACGGCTGTTCCGCCGGCTTTGTCGGCCGATTCGGCCGCAGCTGGATCGGCCGCAGGCGACATAGGGACAGCGGCAGCGCTCGCCGCCTCTGTCGTCTTATCCGCAGCCGGAAGCGGCGCAGAGCCGTTCACCTGCGCGGCCAGCTCGGCGGCGATCGCCTGCGGCGCTCGGCGGAGCGTCTTGGCCAAGGCGAAGCAGGGAAGCGACAGGTCGCCGAGCGCCTCGTCGGGCGGGCTTTCCAGGCGGACGGCGAGCTCGGCCTCGCCGATTCCGGTCAGCGGGGCGAGCAGGGCGGCGGCGGATTGCTTGAGCAGGGTCGTAGCGGGCATAGACATGGGCATGGGTTCCTCCTTCAGGGATGGGGCGACGAGACGGGCCTAGCGGGAGCGGAAACGGCAAAAAGCCCCCGTCTCAAAAAGAGACGGAGGCTTGGTCCGCGGTGCCACTCTTGTCGCCGGGCGCGCAGCGGCCGCTTCCGCGTGGACGCGGGACGGAGCTGCAGCGCGCGGCTGCTCGTCAGGGTATCGGCCAGTCCGGGCGCGCCTACGCATCCGCGCGGGGCGGACTTCGGGCGCCAGCTCGCGGGTCCGCTTCCGCCGGCCTGCCGCCGCCGGTTCCCACCTGTCCCGGCTCTCTGAGTGCGGCTGCGGCCGGGTACTTGCCCGTTCATCGCATGCGTGTTTTGAATTTTCACGAGTATAGCCGATCGGCGGCGGAGCGGTCAAGAGGCGCTCCGCTTTTCGCCTCCCGATCGGCCCATCCGGTAGGATTCCGGCGCCGGATCTCGAAGGGTATGGAGAGAGCATCGAGATCCCTAAGGCCGAGAGGACGTGGCAGGACAACATGGAGAACCAACGCAACTGGGCAGGAAACTATACGTACGGAGCGGCGGAGCTGCTCGTGCCGGAGAGCGTGGAGGAGGCGCGGGAGCAGGTCGCCCGCAGCTCGCGGATCAAGGCGCTGGGCTCCCGGCATTCGTTCAACGGCATCGCCGATACGGCCGGCAGCCTGATCTCGCTGGAAAAGCTGAACCGCATCCTCCGGCTCGATGCGGAGCGCCGGACGGTGACGGTCGAGGGCGGCATCCGCTACGGCGACCTGGCCCGGAAGCTCCACGAAGCGGGCTTCGCGCTGCATAACTTGGCTTCGCTGCCGCATATCTCCGTGGCCGGCGCGGTCGCCACGGCGACGCACGGCTCGGGCGAGCGCCACGGCAATCTGGCGACGGCGGTGCGGGAGCTGGAGCTCATCGCCGCCGATGGCTCGCTGCAGCGGCTGTCGCGGGAGGATGCGGAATTCGAGGGCGCGGTCGTCGGCCTCGGCGGCCTCGGCGTGATCGCGAGCCTCACGCTCGACATCGTGCCTGCGTTCGAGATGAGCCAGCGCGTGTACGAGGGCTTGCCGCCCGAGCGGCTGGAGGCGGACTTCGACAAGATTGCGTCGGCGGCGTACAGCGTCAGCCTGTTCACCGACTGGACGTCCTCCGCGATCAACCAGGTGTGGGTCAAGCATCGCGTCGGCGATCCCGAGACGCGTGATCCTGCGGAGCCGTTCCACGGCGCGCAGCCGGCGGCGGAGCCGCGCCATCCGGTGCCGGGCCTCTCCGGCGAGATGTGCAGCGGACAGCTCGGCGCCGTCGGTCCTTGGCATGAGCGGCTGCCGCATTTCCGCATGGACTTCACTCCGAGCGCGGGCGAGGAGCTGCAGACGGAGTACTTCGTGCCTCGGGAGCGGGCGCTGGAGGCGCTGCAGGCGCTGGGCGGCCTGCGCGAGCGGATCGCGCCGCTGCTGTTCGTCTCGGAGATTCGCACGATCGCGGCCGACGAGCTGTGGATGAGCCCTTGCCATGGGCGCGATTCCGTCGGCATCCACTTCACCTGGAAGCCGCTCGGCGAGCCGGTCGCCCGGCTGCTGCCGGACATCGAGGCGGCGCTGCGCCCGTTCGGCGCTCGGCCGCATTGGGCCAAGCTGTTCGCCATGGCTCCGGAAGAGCTGCGGGGGCACTACGAGCGGCTGGCCGACTTCCAGCAGCTGCTGCAGCGGCTCGATCCGGAGCGCAAGTTCGCCAATGCGCTGCTGGAGCGGTATGTGTATGGATAGGGGAGGGGAGAGGCGCATGGACAAGCATCTGTTCCTGTTCGGAGGCGGACCTCCGTTCACGCCCGGCCTGGCGCGACGGTTCGTTGACCTGGCCGGAGGAGCGGAGGCCGAGATCGGCATCCTCTGCCTCGATCGGCCGGGCTGGCGCGACTACATGCCTCGTTACATCGAAGAGCTGGAGGCCTGCGGCGTGACGCGCTTCCGCTATCTCCCGCTGCCGACCGTTTCTGTAGAAGAGGCCGTCAAGTCGCTGCGCACCAGCACGGGCATCGTCATCGGCGGCGGGGATACGAGCCGATATGCGGGCTGCATCGTCGATACGGCGATCGGGCAGGCGGTACGCGAGCGGGCGGAGAGCGGCGTGCCGGTCTCCGGCTTTTCCGCAGGCGCGCTCATCTGCCCCGAGCGCTGCCTGATCTCGCCCAAGGACAACGAAGAAGCCGTCCTGCAGGACCGGTCCGGGCTCGGACTGATCGGCGGCGTCGCGATCGCGGTCCACTTCTCGCAGTGGAGGGAGGAGGCTCATCTGCGCGCCGTGTCGGAGCGCTATCCGTCCGGATGCGAGCATTACGGCATCGACGAGCAGTGCGGCCTTTACTTTCGGAACGGCCGCCTGGAGCGGACGGAAGGGGAAGGGCTGTTCCGGCTGGAGGGCGGCGAGCTGCGGCGGATTTCGGTAGAGTAGACGGGGGGCGGAGCGGCGGGGTCCTATCGGGAGCATGCGGAAAGGCGCGTCGGCGCGGTCCCATGTTCACCGTCGGCCCCAATGATTGTCCGGCCGCCCCGGCCCCGGTCCCGGTCCTTCTAACGAACCTGAGACACCTTATTCGCGATAAAATGGAGCTGTTTTCAATCTAACGAACCTGAGACGCCTTATTGCAACAGAATGTATTGGTATATTGATACAAATTGCGAAATAAAGCGTCTCAGTTTCGTTAGCGCCTTTTGTTCCGCAAAAGGGTTGAAATAGCGTGCGTGAGTTTCGTTCGCGTACCGAAATCGGGGTTGGGTGAGTTGGGGTGGAGGGAGACCGGCGCGAAGCGTTGCAAATCAATCGTTCGGCTCATGAAAAAAGGAGCGCTATCGCGCCCCTTCTCGTCTCCCATCTATCTTGACCAGCCAAGCCCCGCTTGTCCGAGCCCTGCCCGGCAAGCCCGGCTTCGCCTGGCAAGATCGGTCCTCCAGTTCGGCCAAGTCCCGCTCTTCCGTTCTCCGCCCGGCAAGCCCGGCTCCGCCTGCTCAGCCCCGTCCCGTCAGCCGCGCCCGCTTGTCCGGCTCCGGGTCGAGCTCGACGCGGCTGTCGGCATCGAGCAGCATGACGGCGCGGCGCTCCGCCTCATACGCCGTCCGCCAGCCCTGCCCGGCAAGCCCGGCTCCGCCTGCTCAGCCCCGTCCCGTCAGCCGCGCCCGCTTGTCCGGCTCCGGATCGAGCTCGACGCGGCTGTCGGCGTCGAGCAGCATGACGGCGCGGCGCTCGGTGTCATACGCCGGCCAGTCCAGCTCCGCCGTCGCGGGGCTGCCGCTGCGGGCAAAGGCGAGCCAGGCGTCCATGGCGGCCGCCGACACGCGCTCCATGCGCTCGTCGATTGTCCAGCCGTGCTCGCGCAGCAGCTCCAGGTTGCCGAGCACGAAGGGAATTTCCGCCGCATGGAACGCCGCCTGCAGCACGGGATGGCCCGGCGAGACGAAGTCGTAGCGGTAGAACCAGACGCGCCCGTAGCCGAGCTGGGCTTCCGCCAGCTGAAGCGCCGAGCGGAGGAAGAACAGGTCGGTCATCGCCTGCTGCTGGCCCTCCGTCGTGCGCGGATAGTCGAGCACCCAGCCGGCCGCCTCCGGCGCGCCGGTGACGGCGACGTAGGCGCGGGCGTTCTGCTCGTCCGAGAGCAGCTTCATGCCCGGCCGCACGAACAGCGCGCCTTCGTGCCGGTTGATGCCGACGACGACGTCGACGCCGGCCGCCGAGCCGGCCGCGACCGCCTCCAGCGGCGGGGCCGGCAGCGTCCTGCCGTCGACGACCGGCTGGAACAGCATGATCGTGCTCTCGCCCGCCGCGCGCTTGAGCCGGTCGGCCGCCTGCTGCAGCTCTTCCGCCGTCAGGCCGGCGAGCTGATCCGGCGATTCGGCGCCCAGCATGTTCAAGTACGCCTGGGCCAGCACGCGGCCCTGCTTGTCCGGCAGCGCCTGGGAAGCGCCGCTCTGCAGGATGGCGCGGGCGAACAGCCCTTTGGCGGCGGGCATCGCCAGCAGTGCGGCGATGCTCATCGCGCCGGCGGACTCGCCGAACACGGTGACGCGGGACGGATCGCCGCCGAACGCGCCGATGTTGCCCTGCACCCACTCCAGCGCGGCGATCTGGTCGAGCAGGCCGGCATTGCTGACGTAGCCGTCGGAGTCGGACGCGTCCGCGTACGGGCCCAGATGAAGGAATCCGAGCGCGCCGAGCCGATAGCTGATGCTGACCACGATCAGCCCGCCGCGGCGGGCCAGGCTCGCGCCGTCGTAGATCGGCAGCCCGCCGCCGCCGGTGACGAACGAGCCGCCATGAATCCACACCATGACGGGAAGAGGCTCCGCGGAAGGCTGCTCCGGCGCCCAGACGTTCAGGTAGAGGCAGTCCTCCGACTGCGGGATGGCTGTACGCACGAGGCCGAACGAGCCGCCGGACGGATCGACCGGCTGCGGAGCGAGCGGCCCCGGCTGCGAGGCGTCGCGCACGCCTTCCCAGGGCAGCGGCGGGAGCGGACGGCGGAAGCGCCGCTCGCCGACGGGCGGTTGGGCGAACGGGATGCCTTTCCAGGCGCGCGCGCCTTGCTGCCGGATGCCTTGAAGCGTGCCGCTGCGGGAGCGGATAAGCAGGGAGTCCATTCGGGTCGATCATCCTTTCGCTTGCCGAATCTTTTATTTGTTAAGGAGTATACCACGCGCGGACGGCAGGGGGGAAATCGGCCCGCTGGACGCAGGAAGCGCAACTTGGAAAGGGGAGACGGTCATGTCGATGCGGATTCTGCTCGTCGAGGATGACGTGGAGATCAGCGCTCTGGTCACGGAGCATCTGGAGCGGGAAGGCTGCGAGGTGCAGGCCGCGCTGGACGGGGAGGAGGCGCTCGCCGAGCTGGCGAGCCGCGAGTTCGATCTCGTGCTGCTCGATCTGATGCTGCCGAAGCGGAGCGGCATGGAGGTGCTGCGGCTGCTGCGGGAGACGAGCCTCGTGCCGGTGCTGATCCTGTCGGCCAAAGGCAGCGATCTCGACAAGGCGCTCGGCCTCGGCCTCGGCGCCGACGATTACTTGAGCAAGCCGTTCTCCATGATCGAGCTGACCGCGAGGGTGCAGGCCGCGATCCGCCGGGCGACCCGCTATGCCGGCGCGCCGGCGGCCGCTCCCGCGCCCGCGCCGAGGTCGCTCCGTCATGGAGAGCTGGAGCTCGATCTGGACACCTATTCGGTCCGAGCGCGGGGGCAGGAGGCGCAGCTGACGGCCAAGGAGTTCCAGCTGCTGAAGCTGTTCCTGACCTATCCGAGCCGCGTGTTCACCAAAGAGCAGATCTACCAGTCCATCTGGGAAGAGGACTACTACGGCAACGAGAACGTCATCAACGTCCATATAAGGCGCCTCCGCGAGAAGATCGAAGCCGATCCGTCCAGCCCGATCTTCATCCGCACGGTGTGGGGCATCGGCTACAAGCTGGGAGAGAGGCCGTGACGGCGGTCGCGCTCGGCTTCGCCTGCGCGGCGCTGGCCGCGGCATGCGCCTATCTGTACGCATCGCGCCGGCGGGAGCGCCGCGATGCGGACGAGATCGGCTGCAAGCTGGAGGCGATCCTGAGGAGCGGCAGCGCCGAAAAAGCGCTGCTGCGCACCGAGCGCGCCGAGCTGCGCCGGCTGCTGCTGCAGATCAACCGCTTGCTGGACCGCGGCCAGCGGACGGCGGCGGACTTTTCGCGCGCCAAGGAAAGCTCCCGCAAGATGATCTCCAACATGTCGCACGACCTGAAGACGCCGCTGGCGGTGCTGCTCGGCTATGCGGAGAAGCTTCAGCGAGGGGAGGAGCTGGACGCCCCCGAGCGGGAGCGGACGGTGTCGGCCCTGCACGCGAAAATCCTCTCCCTCATCGACCTGATGAACCGCTTTTTTGACCTTGCCAAGATGGATTCCGACGATTACGCGATGCCGAAGGCCAAGCTGGCGCTGAACGAAATCTGCCGGCGGAACGTGCTGGAGTTCTACGAGTTGCTCGAGTCCGGCGGGTTCGAGGTGGAGCTCGACCTTCCGGACGAGCCTCTCCATATGCTGGGCAACGAGGAGGCGCTGGGGCGCATCCTCCGCAACCTCATCTCCAACGCGATCCGCTACGGCGGCGAGGGCAAGAAGCTCGGCCTGACGCTCCGCGACGGGGGCGAGACGGTGGAAATCGAAGTGTGGGACCGTGGACGGGGCATCGACGAAATCCACCACGACCGCGTGTTCGAGCGGCTGTACACGCTGGACGATTCCCGGAATCCCCGCTTCCAGGGCAGCGGGCTCGGACTCAGCATCACCAAGCGGCTGACCGAGGCGATGGGCGGCTCCATCTCGCTGCGCAGCGTTCCCTATGAACGGACCTCGTTCGTCGTCTCGTTTCCGAAGCTGAGCTTCTGATCCGCAAACGTAAGAAACTCGTCAGGATCCAGACAGGAATAAGACATCTCTCCTGACTAAGATGAGATCAGAAGCAAGGAAGCACGCGAGGAGGCGAGTCAAGATGAAAGACATCGTCCATACGACAGGCTTGAGCCGGACGGTCAAGGGCAGGAAGCTGGTCGAGGGCGTGGAGCTGCGCATCCGCCAAGGCGAGGTGTACGGCCTGCTCGGGCAGAACGGCGCCGGCAAGACGACGATCATGAAGATGCTGGCGGGGCATGTCGCTCCGACCGCAGGCGAAATCTCGCTGTTCGGCCAGCGGCTGACGCCAAGCTCCAAGTCGGCGCTGAGCCGCGTCGGCAGCATCATCGAATACCCGGTCTTTTTCGAGCATATGAGCGCGATCGCCAACCTGCGGCTGCATGCCGAATATCTCGGGTACTATGACGAGCAGGCGATCGCGCAGGCGATGGAGCTCGTGCGGCTGAAGGACGTCGGGGCGAGGCCGGTGAAGGAGTTCTCGCTCGGCATGAAGCAGCGCCTGGGCATCGCCCGCGCGGTCATCGCGAAGCCGGAGCTGATCATCCTCGACGAGCCGACGAACGGCCTCGACCCGGTCGGCATCAAGGACATGCGCGATCTGGTGCGGATGCTCAACCAGGAGTACGGCATCACCTTCCTCGTGTCCAGCCACATCCTGAGCGAGATCGAGCAGGTCGCGCACCGGATCGGCGTCGTCGCGGAGGGACGGCTGACGACGGAGATGAGCCTGGAGGACGTCGCCAAGCAGCGGACCGATTATATCGAGATCGCGACGCCGCAGGCGGAGCGGGCCGCCTATCTGCTGGAGCATGAGCTCGGCATCGCGAGCCTGAAGCTGCTGGACGGGGGCAAGCTGCGCGTCTACGACCTGAGCCGCTCCCAGAGCGAGATCTCGCGGATGCTCGTCCTGCATGACGTCGAGATCGAGGGCATCCAGAAGCATGCCGGCACGCTGGAAGACTACTTCTATCATCAGATCACGGGAGGCGATCGCGTTGGCTGACTTGATGAAGCTCGAATGGAGGAAGCTCAAGCGGCTGAACATCATCGGCGAGTACGTCGTCTATCTGGCGGTGCTGCTGTTCCTGCCGATGCTGTTCGCCCGGTCGGTCAGCGCGGACTTCGGCCGGGACTACGGCGCGATCACGGAGCTGATCGTCGCGATGCACCTGGCGTACGTGCTGTTCGGAGCGTCGCTCATCAACCAGGTCGTCATCGACGAGTTCCGCAACCGGACGATCGCCTTGTCCTACGGTTACCCGATCCCCCGCCGCCGGCTGTTCCTGGCCAAGACGCTGCTCATCTCGCTGCTCGTGTTCGCCGGCACGCTGCTGTCGTTCGTGCTGGTCGGCCTCTCGACGCTCGCGCTCGACGCCGGCTTCGGCTTCATCGACGAGGCGCTCACCGCCCAGGCCACGGCCGGCTATGTGGCGAGGGCCGTCGTCTACTCCGCCGCCGTCGCCGTCATCAGCCACGTCCCGCTGTTCCTGTTCGGCGTCTGGAAAAGAGCGACGATTCCCGCCGTGCTCATCGCCATCTTCCTGGCGCAGTTCCAGAACTTCGCCCCGCTCCTCGGCATCGCCCTCGATCGCGATCTGACGACAGCCGCGCTATGCCTGCTCGGCTTGCTGAGCGCCATCGCGGCGGTCGCCACGATCGACCGTTTCGGCGATGCCTGACCGCTGCTCCCCGTTTCTGCCCTCGGCCGAAAAAAGCCCCGTAAAGCGATTCGACTCGCTTCACGGGGCTTGATTTTGCGTTCGGGTCAGCTGCCGCCCGCATCCGTGCTCGTACGCAGCACGGTAATCTCGACGCGGCGGTTTTTGGACCGTCCCGCCTCGGTGGCGTTGGAGGTGACCGGACGCGTATCGGCGTAGCCGGCGATCTCGAACTTGTTCGGGTCGAGCTTGCTCTTTTCGATGAAATAATGCAGCACCGACAGCGAACGGGCGGCCGACAGCTCCCAGTTGTCGCCGTACTGGCCGCCGGGGGCGATCGGGAGGTTGTCCGTATGGCCCTCGACGCTGACCGTGTTGCCGAGCGAGCGGAACAGGGTCGACAGCCGTTCCAGCACCGGCGTCGCTTCCGGCTTCAGCTTCGCATGGCCGAGGTCGAACAGGAACAGGTCGTTCAGCCGGATGGCGATGCCCTTGGGCGTGTCGACGACCGTCACCTTGTCCTGCAGCTTGTGCTCCCGGATGTACGTCTGGATGATCTGGAGCAGATTCTGCAGCTCCTGCTCCTGCAGCCGCTTCAGCTGCTGCTGCGGCGTCTCGGAGGCGCGGGGCTTGGCGCCGACCGTCGGCACGGGCGTCGACCCGCTCGCCAGCAGCTCGCCCGTCAGCCCTTTGCCGCCCTCGATGACGGAGTCGGACTTGGCGAACTGCAGCTGCAGCGACTGCGCCAGCACCTCGTACTTCTTCACGTCCAGCTGGCTCATCGCGTACAGCACGACGAAAAAGATGAGCAGCAGCGTAATCAGGTCGGAGTAGGTGATGAGCCAGCGCTCGTGATTTTCGGGCTCCGCGCCCGGGACGCCCCTGCGGTTACGCCTGCGCCGCATTGTCCCCCGCCTTTCCGTCCGGCTTTTCGTCCGCCGGCTTCGCCGCCCTGCGCGGCGGCTCGTCCACGATGACGAACGACTGCAGCTTTTTGCGGATCAGCTGCGGGTTGTCCCCGGCCTGCAGGCCGAGGATGCCTTCCATCATCATCTCCATGCGCAGGACATGCTCCTGGCTGCGGGTCTTGATCTTGGAGGCGAGAGGCAGATAGATCACGTTCGCCGAGGCGACGCCGTACAGCGTGGCCGAGAAGGCGACCGCGATCGAGGACCCGAGCGAGCCCGGGTCATGCAGGTCGCCGAGCACGTTGATGAGCCCCATGACGGTACCGATGATGCCCATCGTGGGCGCGTAGCCGCCGGCGCTCTCGAAGATTTTGGCCTGCTGCTCGCAGCTCCGCTCCTGCGCCGCGATCTCGAGCTCGAGAATCTCGCGGGTCAGGTCGGGATCGGTGCCGTCCACGACCATGAGCACGCCGTCGCGCAGGAAGCGCTCGTCCTCCTTGGCGGCATGCGTCTCCAGCGCCAGCACGCCGCCGCGGCGCGCGATCGTCGCCATGTCGACGAGGCGCTCGATGATTTCCCGGTCCGTATTGCGGTCCTTGCGGAACGCGAGCCGCAGCGCCGCCGGGATCGTGCGCAGCCGGGCAGCCGGGAAGCTCACGGCGACGGCCGCGAACGTGCCGCCGAAGACGATCAGGATCGCCGTCTTCTCCACGAGGCCGTGGGCTTCTCCTCCTTCCCACAGATATCCCCCGAGCAGGGCGGCGATACCGGCGATGATGCCGATGACGGTCGTCAAGTCCATGCGATGGTTCACGCTCCCGCTTTTGTCGTTATAAAAAAGGATGCGCTCTCCCGCTTGGAGGGAGAGCTGCCGGCTTGTTCTCCAAAGAGAAACAGGAAGCGCGATGCTGCTTCCTGCTTCTCTTTCTCGGAACGAAACCTGATTTGCCGCCAGATGATGGAAAAGCGGTTTCGCCTTGTTGCCAGCCGGTTTTCGACCCGGTATAATGAAGGACGGGAACAGACATTCTTATCGTGGTCCCGCCCGCAAATTCGAGACGATTCCTCTTATTTATCGGCCGTTTTGGGCATACAGATAAATAGGGATTTACTCATATAATAATAGATTCCGTTCGCGAAACCGGGACTTTCGTACCGGGCCTTTCGCGTCATTCATCGAGGAAGAGGTGAGCCATGCCTATGGCCGAGAAGGCTCAGCAGACCAAGCTTTTCCAGCTGAAGTCCGACTATACGCCGCAGGGCGACCAGCCGGGCGCGATCAGCCGGCTCGTCGAGGGCGTCCGCGAGGGACGCAAGCATCAGATCCTGCTCGGAGCGACCGGCACGGGCAAGACCTATACGATCGCCAACACGATCGCCCAGCTCAATCGGCCGACGCTCGTCATCGCCCACAACAAGACGCTCGCCGCGCAGCTCTGCAGCGAGTTCCAGGAGTTCTTCCCCGACAACGCCGTCTCCTACTTCGTCAGCTACTACGACTACTACCAGCCCGAAGCCTACCTCCCGTCGACCGACACCTACATCGAGAAGGACTCCAGCATCAACGACGAGATCGACAAGCTGCGCCACTCCGCGACCAGCTCGCTGTTCGAGCGCCGCGACGTCATCATCGTCGCCAGCGTGTCGTGCATCTACGGCCTGGGATCGCCGTCGGAGTACGGCAGCCTCGTGATGTCGCTGCGCAAGGGCATGGAGAAGGGACGCGACCAGATCCTGCACAAGCTCGTCGACATCCAGTATCAGCGCAACGACATCAACTTCGTGCGCGGCACGTTCCGCGTGCGCGGCGACATCGTCGAGATCTTCCCCGTGGCGAGCAACGAGCGCGCGATCCGCGTCGAGCTGTTCGGCGACGAGATCGAGCGCATCACGGAGATCGACGTCCTGACCGGCGAGATCGTCGGCGAGCGCGACCATGTCGCGATCTTCCCGGCTTCCCACTTCGTCACCCACGAGGACAAGATGAAGATCGCGCTCGTCAACATCGAGCGGGAGCTGGAGGAGCGGCTCGCCGAGCTGCGGGAGAACGGCAAGCTGCTGGAGGCGCAGCGGCTGGAGCAGCGCACGCGCTACGACATCGAGATGATGCAGGAGATGGGCTTCTGCTCCGGCATCGAGAACTACTCCGGTCCGCTCACGTTCCGCGAGCGCGGCGCCACGCCGTTTACGCTCATGGACTATTTCCCGGACGACATGCTCATCGTCATCGACGAGTCCCATGTGACGCTGCCGCAGGTGCGCGCCATGTACAACGGCGACCGCGCGCGCAAGGAGGTGCTCGTCGAGCACGGCTTCCGGCTGCCGTCGGCGATGGACAACCGGCCGCTCAAGTTCGAGGAGTTCGAGGCCAAGGACAAGCAGACGATCTACGTCTCGGCGACGCCGGGGCCGTACGAGCTGGAGACGTCGCCGCATGAGCCGGTGCAGCAGATCATCCGTCCGACCGGCCTGCTCGATCCGATCATCGAGGTGCGTCCGACCAAGGGCCAGATCGACGACCTGCTCGGCGAGATCCGCGACCGCATCGCCAAGGACGAGCGCGTGCTCGTCACGACCCTCACCAAGAAGATGTCCGAGGACCTGACCGACTATCTGAAGGAAGTCGGCATCAAGGTGCGCTACCTCCACTCCGACATCAAGACGCTGGAGCGGATGGCGATCCTGCGCGACCTGCGCGTAGGCACGTTCCATGTGCTCGTCGGCATCAACCTGCTGCGGGAGGGCCTCGACCTGCCGGAGGTGTCGCTCGTCTCGATCCTCGACGCCGACAAGGAAGGCTTCCTGCGCTCGGAGCGCTCGCTCATCCAGACGATCGGACGCGCGGCGCGCAACTCCGAGGGACGGGTCATCATGTACGGCGACAAGATCACCGACTCCATGGACCGGGCGATCTCCGAGACGCAGCGCCGCCGCACCATCCAGGAGGCGTACAACGAGAAGCACGGCATCACGCCGCAGACGATCCGCAAGCGGATCCACGAGGTCATCGAGGCGACCAAGTCCGCGGAGTCCAAGTCGGGCGTGCTCGACGGCCTGTCCGGCGGCAAGCTGACCAAGAAGGAGCGGCAGCAGGTCATCAACCGCCTCGAGGCGGAGATGAAGGAAGCGGCCAAGAGCCTGCAGTTCGAGCGGGCGGCCGAGCTGCGCGACGCGCTGCTCGAGCTGCGGGCCGAAGAGGGCTGAGGCACGCTCTCCCGACGTTCGGGACGGGCGCCAGGCAAGGCATAGATACAGGAAAGGTCCGGTCATGCCGGACCTTCCATTTTCGATAGGGAGGAACCACACTGTGGCAAGCGATCGGATCGAGATCAAGGGCGCCAGGGCCCATAACCTGAAAAACATCGACGTCACCATCCCGCGCGACAAGTTCGTCGTGCTCACCGGCCTGAGCGGCTCCGGCAAGTCGTCGCTCGCGTTCGACACGATCTATGCCGAAGGCCAGCGCCGCTACGTCGAGTCGCTGTCGGCATATGCCCGGCAGTTCCTCGGCCAGATGGAGAAGCCCGACGTCGATTCCATCGAGGGGCTCAGCCCCGCCATCTCCATCGACCAGAAGACGACGAGCCGCAACCCGCGCTCGACCGTCGGCACGGTCACGGAAATTTACGACTATCTCCGCCTGCTGTACGCGCGCATCGGCAAGCCGCACTGCCCGGAGCACGGCATCGAGATCACGTCGCAGACCGTCGAGCAGATGGTCGACCGCATCCTGGAGTATCCGGAGCGGACCCGCCTGCAGATTCTCGCGCCGATCGTCAGCGGGCGCAAGGGCGAGCACAGCAAGCTGCTCCAGGACATCCAGAAGCAGGGCTTCGTGCGGGTCCGCGTGGACGGCGAGCTGCGCGACCTGGGCGAGAGCATCGAGCTGGAGAAGAACAAGAAGCACAGCATCGAGGTCGTCGTCGACCGGATCGTCGTCAAGGACGACGTGCGCGTCCGCCTCGCGGACTCCTTGGAGACGGCGCTCAAGCTGTCGGAGGGACAGGTCATCGTCGACGTCATCGACCAGGAGGAGCTGCTGTTCAGCTCCAATCTGGCCTGTCCGGTGTGCGGCTTCAGCATCGACGAGCTGTCTCCGCGCATGTTCTCCTTCAACAGCCCGTTCGGCGCCTGCCCGGACTGCGACGGTCTCGGCGCCAAGATGATCGTCGACCCGGACCTGCTCATCCATGACAGCTCCAAGACGATCGCCGGCGGCGCCTTCGAGGCATGGGCGGGCAGCACGTCCAACTATTACCCGCAGTTCATGGCGTCCGTGTGCAAGCACTACGGCATTCCGATGGACATTGCCGTCAGCGAGCTGACGGACGAGCAGATGAAGAAGCTGCTGTACGGCACCGGCGGGGAGAAGGTCCGCTTCCAGTACGAGAACGACTTCGGCTTCCGCAAGGACGCGTACGTGCCGTTCGAGGGCGTCGTCAACAACCTCGCCCGCCGCTACCGCGACACGGCGTCCGACTCCATGCGGGAGTACATCGAGGAGTACATGAGCGCCAAGCCGTGCGGCACCTGCAAAGGCCATCGCCTCAAGAAGGAAAGCCTCGCCGTCACCGTCGGCAGCCGGAACATCGCCTATGCGACCTCGCTGTCGATCGGCGACGCCAAGGACTTCTTCGAGGGTCTCGACCTGAGCGAGAAGGACCGCATGATCTCGAACCTGATCCTCAAGGAGATCAACAGCCGGCTCGGCTTCCTCGTCAACGTCGGCCTCAACTACCTGACGATGTCCCGCGCGGCCGGCACGCTGTCCGGCGGGGAGGCGCAGCGCATCCGGCTCGCCACGCAGATCGGCTCCAGCCTGATGGGCGTCCTCTACATCCTGGACGAGCCCAGCATCGGCCTGCACCAGCGCGACAACGACCGCCTGATCGGCACGCTGGAGCATATGCGCAACCTCGGCAATACGCTCATCGTCGTCGAGCATGACGAGGATACGATGCTGGCCGCCGACTACATCATCGACATCGGGCCGGGAGCCGGCATTCATGGCGGCCACGTCATCGCGCAGGGCACGCCGCAGGAGGTCATGGCCCACGAGAACTCGCTCACGGGGCAATATCTGAGCGGGCGCAAGTTCATCGCCGTGCCGGAGAAGCGCCGTCCTACAGGGGACAAGTGGCTGGAAATCCGCGGCGCGCGCGAGAACAACCTGAAGGGCGTCAACGTCAGGATCCCGATCGGCGTGTTCACCGCCGTCACCGGCGTCTCGGGCTCCGGCAAGTCGACGCTCGTCAACGAGATCCTCTACAAGACGCTGGCCCGCGACCTCAACCGGGCCAAGGTGCGTCCCGGCGAGCACAAGGAGATCCGCGGCCTCGAGCAGGTGGACAAGGTCATCGACATCGACCAGTCGCCGATCGGCCGCACGCCGCGCTCCAACCCGGCGACGTACACCGGCGTCTTCGACGACATCCGCGACGTCTACGCCTCGACCAACGAGGCCAAGGTGCGCGGCTACAAGAAGGGCCGCTTCAGCTTCAACATCAAGGGCGGCCGCTGCGAGGCCTGCCGCGGGGACGGCATCATCAAGATCGAGATGCACTTCCTGCCGGACGTCTACGTCCCGTGCGAAATCTGCAAGGGCAAGCGGTACAACCGCGAGACGCTGGAGGTCAAGTACAAGGGCAAGAGCATCTCGGACGTGCTCGACATGACGATCGAGGACGCGACGGACTTCTTCCGCAACCTGCCGAAGATCCACCGCAAGCTGCAGACGCTGCTCGACGTCGGCCTCGGCTACATGAACATGGGCCAGCCGGCGACGACGCTGTCCGGCGGCGAGGCGCAGCGCGTCAAGCTCGCCTCCGAGCTGTACCGCCGCAGCACCGGCCGCACGTTCTACATCCTCGACGAGCCGACGACCGGCCTGCATATGGACGACGTCGACCGTCTGCTGCATGTGCTGCACCGCCTCGTCGACTCCGGCGAGTCCGTGCTCGTCATCGAGCATAGCCTCGACGTCATCAAGACCGCCGACTACCTGATCGACCTCGGTCCCGAGGGCGGCAGCGGCGGCGGCATGATCGTCGGCACCGGGACGCCGGAGCAGCTCGTGCAGGTGCAGGGCTCGTACACCGGCAAGTACCTTGCGCCGGTGCTGGAGCGCGACAGCGCCCGCACTCGCGAAGCGCGCGTCCGGGCGGAGGCGCTCCAAGCCGCCGCCGAGGTCGGCGCGGCGGCCGAGCCGGCTGCGGCGTCGGCGGAGCCAGCCGCCGCAGTCCCTGCGGCTGGCGGCGCCAAGCGCGGCCGGCCGCGCAGATCCGCCGGCGCCGCGTCCGCGCCAGGCGGAGCTTCCTTGGCGGCGGAGGACAGCGCCGCCTACGCCGCGGCCGCCGCGCCCAAGAAGCGCGGCCGCAAGCCCAAAGGCTCCGGCGGCGCCTGACGCCTGCCGCCGGTCCGTACAGGCGCTAGCCCGTCGGCGCCTGCCGCCGGTCCGCACAGGCGCAAGCCCGTCGGCGCCTGCCTCTGGTCCGCACAGGCGCAAGCCCGTCGGCGCCTGCTGCCGGACAGCTCAGCGCTAGCCTCCGTCGGCGCCTGCCGCCGGTCCGCACAGGCGCTAGCCCGTCGGCGCCTGCCGCCTGCGAGCTCGGCCTCCAGCCCGCTAGGGGCTTTCCACCGGCCACCTTTCAAAGCCCCTGTATTCCGCCTATGCGGATATGGGGGCTTTGACTTTTTGGACAATCCTGGCGTTGACCATGGTTTGAGTGGGCCTCTTGATTCCGGCGATGGCGCTCTTCCCGGACGGGGAGGACTAACGACTCCTGATGGGCTTAGAAGCAGAAAACCCCGCCCTCTTGCAAGCTAACGACTCCTCAGGCGCTTAGCAGGTAAAATGGGGCAGAATTGCTCCCAAAACGGGTTGTTTTCCTAAGCTAAGCCTCTGGAAAATCGTTAGCCTAGCGGAAAGGGGCTGAATGGCCCTCTAAGCACCTGACGAGTCGTTAGCTTAGGCAACCCTGACCATAGGCAAGTTTAGCATAAGGTGGCATGTCTGCAGAGGCAGATAGGAGTAGAAAGAGGTTGGCAGGAAGCGCATTGCGGAGGTGGCAGGTGATAGGAGCGTAGGCAGTCTCGGCAAGTCTACAGAGACAGGCAGAGGCGGGAGACGTAGGCAGTCGTCAGGAAGGAGGGAGCATACGGCCGCACAACTTGGAAGGAGGGAGGGGGTGAGACGTGGCTGAAAGCGTGAGAAGATGGAGAGAGGCGGGGAGCGGAGGGGATGGAAGGCTCCTGAAGAAGCGGCAGCGGTTCCCTTGAAGGCCGGATTCCTTCCGTATCGGAAAGGAAAATCAGAGGAATCCGGGCTTCAGCGGAATCGGAAGGAGTCTCCATCCACGGAGCGGCTTCTGCAAAAGCCGAACCCTCCTCGGAGCGGCTTCTGCAAAAGCCGAGCCCGTCCACGGAGCGGCTTCTGCAAAAGCCGAGCCCGTCCTCGGAGGTTTCGCAAAAGCCGAGCCCGCCCCTCCCTGGAGCAGCTCCCAGCATACGACATCCCTCCTCGAAGCACATTCATTCGGCGACGAAGCCATCCGCACGAAAAAAAGCCCGGCCAAGGGCCGAGCTTCATTTCCATACGATCCGATCAGCCAGCCGCCTTCGCCGCCAGCAGCTCGGTCAGCTTCTCCTGGAACGCCGGCACGCCGACGCGCAGGACGTACGCATGGAACGTTTCGCCGCTTTCGCGGCCTTGCTTGTAGAACTCGATCAGCTGAGCGAGCACGGCCGGCACGTCGTCGCCTTTGACGCGGCCCTTGAGCGGCTTGTTCAGCACGGCGCCCGGGCCGAGAATGCCGCCGACGGCGATGTCGAACGCATCCACCATGCCGTCCGGCGTCTTGACGAGCGAGCCCTGCAGGCCGATGTCCGCGATATGCTTCTGGCCGCAGCCGTTCGGGCAGCCGATGAAGTGGATGCGGATCTTCTCGTCGAGCTGCACGTTCTCGTCGAGGTATTCGGCGACGCGGCGAGCGCGCTCCTTGGTCTCGACGATGGCGAGGTTGCAGAACTCGTTGCCCGTGCAGCTGACCGTGCGGCTCATGAACGGCTTCGGATCCGGCGTCAGCCGCCGGAACACCGGAGCGGCCAGCGCGGCTTCCAGGTCTTCGTCCTTGACGCCTGTGATGATGATGTTCTGGGACATCGTCGTGCGGATCTTGCCCTCGCCGTATTGCTCGGCGATGTCGCACAGCTGCTCCAGCTCATCCGAGTTCGTGCGGCCGACCGGCACGTTGAGGCCGATGTAGTTGCGGCCGTCCTTCTGCTTGTGCACGCCGTCGAAGTAGGCGGCCTGCCAGCCGACCGTCTTGCTCGTTCCCTTGGACGGCATGTCGCCGATCAGCTTGAGCAGCTCTTCCTGGAACTTCTCCGGTCCCCAGTCGGCCACGAGGAACTTGAGGCGGGCATGATGGCGCTTCTCGCGGTAGCCGTGGTCGCGGAACAGCGTCGTGACGCCGACGGCGACCTTGAGCGCTTCCTCGGGACGGACGAAGATGTCGAGCTCCTGAGCCAAATAAGGCTTGGCGCTCAGACCGCCGCCGACCCAGGCGTGGAAGCCGATGACTTCCTCGCCGTCGATCTCCTTGACCGCCGGCGTGTACGCCAGGTCGTTGATTTCCGCGTGCGCATTGTTGTAAATGTTGGCGGAGATGGACATCTTGTACTTGCGGGGCAAGTTGGAGAAGTCACGGTTCATCAGGAAGAAATCGTTCACTTCCTCCACGAGCGCCGTCGTGTCCATGAGCTCGTCCTTGTCGATGCCCTGCAGAGGGTTGCCGACGATCGTGCGCGGGCAATCGCCGCACGACTCGTAGCTGTACAAGCCGACCTCCTCGAGGCGCTTGAAGATGTCCGGCATATGCTCGATGCGCAGCCAGTGATACTGGATGGCCTGGCGCGTCGTCACGTCGATCAGGCCTCGCCCGTAGTCCCGGCCGATCGAAGCGAGCGCGCGCGCCTGCGTCGACGTCAGCACGCCGGAGTTGATGCGGATGCGCATCATGAAGTAGCCGTCGCGCGGCTTCTGCTCATACACGCCGGCCCATTTGAAGCGGTTCATATCGTCCTCGGGGATGGAATCATAGCCCTCCAGCGCGTATTTCTCGATGATCGTGCGGATGACGTCGAGGCCGTCCTTCTCGATCTTCCACAGCTCCATTTTATTCAGCTTGGATGGGTCGCTCATCCAGGGCGTTTCGTAAGCCATGATCTTGAACCTCCCGGTCTAAATGGTGCCTGCATCAATTCCGATAAAAAAGGTGTGATTATGCTATTCCGATCGTACCATACCGGCGTAGAAATGGGAACAACGCCAGTCGCGTCGGCTATAACGATTGCTGATACAGCCCATCGGCTTTTTTTATAATCCGGGGAATAGGAATATCCGCCATGTCGCACCCTATATGGTGACAAAATTGTGGCAAAGCGGTTACAGAGCGAAAACATCTTGCATCCTGTCCGCCTAAAAGATACCATAGGCTTATATGTAGCCATAGAGGAACACCCCCTTCGAGGCGAAGCGTTCGACCCTCGAAGTCTCGCGCCGCGTCAAGTTGGAAGCGGTCTTAGGCCAGCACTTTAATTCGGGAGGTCAGCACCCCATGTTCCTTGCAACAGCAGAAGTAGAGGCAACGAGCAGCACCTTCAACACCTTCGATATTTTCATGATTCTCTTCACCATTCTCATCGCTCTCGGCCTGGCGCGTCTCGTCACGCAAAAGAAGAAGAACATCTTCGCCATCGGCTGGACGGCTGCTTGCCTGCTTGTATTCCTGATCGTGGACTTCTTCATGGTCAAAGTTTGGCTGGGCATGTAGCCTCGCAGACGTACATATCGGCTCCAGCGGCAGGACAGCATGTCCGGCCGTGAATCCGAAGCAGCAAAAAAGCTTCCCCGGCTCGCAGGAGTCGGGGAAGCTTTTTTTCATCCTATTCCTTACACCCACCACATCTCGCCGAGCGGCTCGCGGATGAGCACTTGCTGCAGGTTGGCGACCGCTTTGCTGAAGCCTTCCTCGACGCTCATGAGGCCGTCCTCATGCTCGATGCTGACGACATAGTCGTAGCCGACCAGGCGCAGCGCGCTGATGATGTCGGCCCACACCTTGAGGTCGTGGCCGAAGCCGACGGAGCGGAACTGCCAGGCGCGGTCGAGCATCATCGTGTAGGACTGCATATCCGTCACGCCGTGCTTGTTGACGTTGATCGGATCGATCGTCGTATCCTTGGCGTGGAAGTGATGGATCGCGCCTTCGCGGCCGAGAATATGGATCGCCTGCACCGGATCAATGCCTTGCCACCACATGTGGCTCGGGTCGAGGTTGGCGCCGATCGCTTTGCCCGTCGCTTCGCGCAGGCGGAGCATCGTCGCCGGCGTATGGACGGAGAAGCCGCCGTGCAGCTCGAGGCCGATCTTGACGCCGGCTGCTTCGGAGATGCCGTTGATCTCGCTCCAGTACGGGATGACCTTCTGCTCCCACTGCCACTTGAGCACATCCTGGAAGTCGTTCGGCCAAGGCGCGACCGGCCAGTTCGGATACTTCGCGTCCTCGTGATCGCCCGGCAGGCCGGAGAACGTGTTGACGACCGGCACTTCGAGGCGGTTCGCGAGCTCGATCGTTTTGCGGATGATCGTGTCATGCTCCGTCGAAATGGCTTTTTGCGGATGCAGCGGGTTGCCGTGGCAGCTCAGCGCGCTGATGATGAGGCCGCGCGACTCGACCGCTTGCTTGAAGGCGCGGCGCTTGCCGTCGTCGGCGAGCAGCTCGTCCAGATCCAGATGCGGGCTGCCGGGATAGTTGCCGGTGCCGATTTCAAGTGCGTCCAGCCCTTTGGCCGCGATGTAGTCGAGCGATTCCTCGAATGATTTCTGAGCGAAAAGAACCGAAAATACGCCAAGCTTCATAGGGTAAAAACCTCCCGATCGGGTGATGGTAGCGCTATCGTCTCAAACAAGCCCATTATATCATGCCCGCATCGGTGCATTCATCCGCCGAAGCGGGTTCCGGCAAAATCGCATAAGAAGTGGACAAAGAACACGGAGGGATTCGAGATGGAGGGAATCGAGATGGAGGGAATCAAGACCCCGGTCGCGCTGCTGCTGGCGCATCCGGATGACGAGTCATTCCTGGCCGCGGCGTTATGCCGACGGCTGGCCGAGCTGGGTGAGCCTGCCGTCCTGCTGACGGCGACAAGGGGCGACGCCGGCGGAAGAGGGAGCGAGCTGGCGGCTTCCCTCGGCCGGAGGCTGGGCGAGATTCGAGAGCAGGAGCTGGAGGACGCGGCGGCCATCCTCGGCATCCGCGAAGTCGGGCATCTAGGCTACCCGGACGGCAAGCTGGGCGAAGCGGACGAAGAGGAGGCGGTCGAGCGGGCGGCGCTATGGCTGGCGATGCGACGGCCGGCGACGCTTGTCACCTTTCCGCCGGACGGAGGCAACGGGCATCCGGACCATAGGGCGATCTCGCGGATCGGAACGCGGCTCGTCCAGGAGCGGCGCGTGGCGGGGCTGGAGCGCCTCGTCTACATCGGGTCCGAGACGCTGGCACGGGAGGGGAGGAAGGAGGCGCTGGCGCTCGATACGGCGGCCGTCTGGCCGGCCAAGGCGGCAGCGCTGGCGGCGCATCGCTCGCAGATCGACACGATTGCGACCTATTTCGGCGACCTGTCGGAAGCTCCGGAGGCCTGGCGGTTCGAGCGCTTCTACTTGGCTTGGGAGGATGGCAAGGCCTGGCCTGGAGCGGAAGAGCCTGGATCGGTGTCCGATACGGAGGAGGGCTGATCCCTTTGCAGCTCGGGAGGCAGCGGCTGGGCGCCGACGTTTAATTTTTCCATGAGCGAAAAGAGAAGAGCGCTTGAGCTTAGAAAAGAAATGATCCAAGCCAGTGCGGTTCGTTTGTTCATCTGTCCACACCTCCCTTTCGCACAGGAAGAAGAGTAAAGGCTTGCGCGGCAAGAATAACGGCGAACAGCTCGGAATGGATAAAGAGGTTTGAACATACAAGAAGCAAGGAAACGGCTTTGTACCAAGGGAGCAGGCGATGGGGCAGACGGGTCGTTTTGTGGTCGAATGCCGGAGCTTTAAGCACGAAAATGGCGAGCGCTAACAGCGTGAGCGCCGTTGTTCCAAACCCGGAGAGCTTGAGGTGGGGAAGAGCGGCGTAGAGCGCTGCCGATAGGATTGCACACACTCCTAGCGATTGGAAGTGGAAGCCGCCGGAAAAAAAGCGAGTCAAATTGAACAACAGCATGGCCTTCAGCGTCAGCCCCAATTTTCCGGATAGGAGACCGAATGCCAACGCTAGAGCAGCCGTGGCTGCAATATTCAAATAAACGCCGATAGCATAGGCGATGACCTCGATTTTAATCCGGCCTTCCGGAGAATACCTCAATAATTTAGCGGCGATCGAGATCGACCATTTTTCCAGCAACATGGCTTCCCCTTGTGGAGCTCTTATTGTCCGTTTGGCGGAATAGAATCAGCATGGTAATAAGGACAACCATAGAAATGGCGTAGGAGAAATAAATCCATCCGTTTAAAGTCAAGAAGAGCGAGAAGAGAAGATTGATCAGATTCGCAGCTAGAGCAAGCGTCAATTTTTCGTACTGAGGAGAAAAATAAGGAATCTTCTCCTTGAAATCATGGGGAGTCTGCGGCATGAAGCGGTAGCCTCCCTTGCTCAGACGGATGATCCAAGCGATCAGCAAACAGGTCGCATCGGTTAAAAGCTGAAGAACGAAGACAAATCCCGTATTGGCCCCCGAAATCGCTGCGGGCAAGAAGTCGAATCGGGTGAGCAAAACGTAGATGGTAAACTGTAGCGGAAGAAAGACAATCATGCCGGATGATACGACAATCATGGACCAGAACAGCCTGAACTTGAAGAGAATGACAAAGAAAAGCACGGAAAGAACGAATTGCGATAATAAATCGAAGACGGACCAGTTCATTACCATCCGATTTAAATAAGAAAGCAGTGATGCGAGCGTGGAAATGAAGGCTATGACCGGAACCTTTTTTAAAATTGGAATTCGGAACAGGGCCAGCGCGACAACCAAGAGGGCGAAGACATCCATAAAGCCGAACAGAAGATACAGAACATGATCCAACATAAACGTACGGCACCTGCGCTTCCGGTAGAGAATAGGCGGACGAATCCGGCCGAGAGTGGTTTTAGTATAACAAGGGAATACCGGGATGACTATTGAATTGTTTCGAATAGATTTACACAAAAACCCTTGTATTTCATGGGTTCAAAAAGAAGATCATGCCTCCCGTGCAGCAGATCCTTCTTAATTACTTTTGTTGTAAAGTTTATTTTCGTTTAATGTATCATGAAGTAACGGATTTAACGCGGCACATGAACAAAGCAAGCGTTTATAATTCCTTCCAAAAGAATCCGGAGGGCGATGACGGGCCTTGTAGGCCGCAATCCCCTATGCTATAGTGGTTCAAACTCCATTCGCCATCATGCCGATGAAGGGATTCCAACCCGGAGGCGCACTCGTCAAGAGAGCGACAGCTTTCCTAAGCTTGCCGGCACCGCCCGTTACCGCGGAACCAAAGGGGATGGAATGCGCCGCATTCCGTCAAATTGGGTGGCACCGCGAGTCGTAAAAGCGCTCCTCGTCCCATGCGGACAGGGCGCTTTTTGTGTTTTCACCACTACGGCAAGCGGAAAGGAAGCGAGAGACGATGCTGGATCTGGCTTGGATCAGAGAGCATGAAGAGGAAGTTCGCGAGACGGCGCGCCGCAAGCGCATGGCGTTCCGGGTCGAGGAGCTGCTGGAGGCGGACCGGAGGCGGCGAGCGCTCGTCGCCCAGGTCGAGGAGCGCAGGCGTGCCCGGAACTTGCGGTCGGAGGGCGTAGCCCGCTGCATGAGGGAAGGCCGAGCGGAGGAAGCGGAAGCGCTGCGGGAGGCCGCGCGTCGGGAAGGAGCGGAGCTTGCCGCGCTGGAGCCGCTGCTGGCCGAGGCGGAGGCGGCGCTTCGACAGCGGCTGCTGGAGGTGCCGAACGTCGTCTCGCCCGATACGCCGCTTGGCGCCTCGGAGGCGGACAACGTCGAGCTGGAGCGCCGGGGAGCACCGCCGGAATTCGGCTTCCAGCCGCTGGATCACGTGGAGCTGGCCGAGCGGCACGGCCTGGCCGATTTCGCACGCGGGGCGAAGACCGCCGGTACGAGAAGCTGCTACCTGACCGGCATGGGAGCGCTGCTGCACCGGGCGGTGCAGCAGCTGGCCGTCGACCGTCTGCTCGAGGCCGGCTTCGAGCTGCTGGAGGTGCCGGTCATGCTGCGGAGCGGAGCGTTCGTGCAGACCGGATTCTTCCCGGCGGGCGAGGATCAGGTGTATGCGCTCGAGGGAGAAGACCTGCGGCTGGCGGGCACGTCGGAGGTGCCGCTCGTCGCCTATCATGCGGGAGAAGTGCTGGAGCTGGAGCGGCCGATCCGGCTCGCGGCCGCATCCGCCTGCTTCCGCAGCGAGGCCGGCTCGGCCGGACGCGACACGCGCGGGCTGTACCGCGTCCATCAGTTCGCCAAGGTCGAGCAGGTCGTCATCTGCCGGGCGGACCTGGCCGAGGCGGAGGCGCTGCTGCAGGAAATAACCGGCCACGCCGCCTCGCTGCTCGACGCGCTGGAGCTGCCGTATCGCATCATGGCCGTCTGCGCCGGAGACATGTCGGCCAAGACGTATAAGCAATACGACATCGAGACCTGGATGCCCGGACGGGGAGCCTACGGCGAGACCCATTCGTCGTCGCTGCTGCTCGACTACCAGGCGCGGCGCGCCGGCATCCGCTACCGGACAGAGGACGGCAGCCTCAAGCATGCCTATACGCTGAACAACACCGCCGTCGCGTCGCCCCGCATCCTCATCCCGCTGCTGGAGAACCACCAGCAGGAGGACGGCTCGATCGCCATCCCGGCGGCGCTGCGTCCCTATATGGGCGGCCGCGCGAGGCTGGAGCCCCCGGCCCCGCGCTAAGAGAGGCACGACCCACAAAAGCCCGTTTCGGACCTCCATCCGAAACGGGCTTTTTTTTCATCCGCGCACGTTAAACCCCGGAGTAGGCGGAAAATCCGCCGTCCACCGGCACCGTAATGCCGGTGACGAACGCCGCGGCATCGTCGTCGAGCAGCCAGAGCAGCGTCCCGAGCAGATCGTCGGGCTTGCCGAAGCGGCGCATCGGCGTGTGGGAGAGGATCTTTTGCGACCGCTCGGTGAGCGAGCCGTCCTCGGCGCGCAGCAGCCGGGCATTTTGCGCCGTCTCGAAAAAGCCGGGCGCGATCGCATTGACGCGGATGCCGGTCTCGGCGAAATGCACGGCCAGCCACTTCGTGAAGTTCTCGATGGCCGCCTTGGCCGCGCTGTACGCGGGAACCTTGGTCATCGGGGAGGGGGCGCTCATGGAGCTGACATTGAGGATGCTTCCGCCCCTCTGAAGCATGCCGCGGGCGAATACCTGCGTCGGCAGCAGCGAGCCCATGAAGTTGAGGTCGAGCACATGGCGGAACCCCGACGGCTCCAGCGAAAAGAAGCTCTGGAAGCCATCCCGCTCGAGATCGCCCGGCTGGAACGTCTCCGTGCCGGTAATCGCGCTCGGATGATTGCCGCCGGCGCCGTTGACGAGAATGTCGGGCCGGCCGAGCTCCCTTTCGATCCGGTCGGCTGCCGCCTCCACGCTCGCACGGTCGGTCACGTCGCAGCGGACGGCGAGCGCTTGGCCGCCGGCCTCGCGGATCTCGCGGGCGACGTCCTCGCAGCGCTCCAGCGTGCGCCCGAGCACGGCGACGGCCGTGCCCTGGCGGCCGAGCTCCAGCGCCATCGCCCGGCACAGCACGCCGGAGCCGCCGGTGACGACGGCGACCTTGCCGCTCAGGGACGGCCGCAGCAACTGCTCGCGGATGCCTGCGCTCATGAACGCGCCTCCTTTCGGCCGGCTTGCGGCGCATCGCCTGCTGCCGCCGCCTCGCTCGCGGCCGCAGCTGCCGTCGGTTCGCGGCGCTCCGGCCTCCGAGGCGGCTCGGGATGGCCCGCCGCTCCGGCCAAGCCGCGGGCGAGCGGTCCCCGCTGGCGCTCCAGCGCGTCCCATAGCCCCCACAGGTACATGATGCCCATCGCGCGGTCGTACAGCCCGTAGCCCGGGCGGACCTGCTCCGCCCACAGATGGCGGCCGTGGTCCGGACGGGCATAGCCTGTGAAGCCGACGTCATGGTACGCCTGCACGATGCCGGCGATGTCGACCGTTCCGTCCTGCGTCCGATGCGACGTCTCGATGAAGTCGCCGTTGTCGTACACCCGCACGTTGCGGATATGGCAGAACGGGATGCGGTCCGCGAACTCGCGCACCATCGCCGGGATGTCGTTCGCCGGGTTGGCGCCGAACGAGCCGCTGCACAGCGTCACGCCGTTCGCCGGGCTGTCATGCAGCGCCAGGAAGCGGCGCAGGTTGTCCTGCGACGTGATGATCCGGGGCAGGCCGAAGATCGGCCACGGCGGATCGTCCGGGTGGATCGCCATGCGGATGCCGTGCTGCTCCGCGACCGGGATGATTTCGTCCAGGAAGTACTTCGCGTGGTCGAACAGATCGTCCTCCGTCACGCCGCGATAGGCTTCGAACAGCGAGGACAGCGCTTTCAGCCGCTCCGGCTCCCAGCCGGGCATCGTCAGCGTCGAGTCGGACTCGATCTCGCGCGCCAGATCGGCGGGACTGATGTCCCGCACGCGCGCGGCCTCGTAGAACAGCGCCGTCGAGCCGTCGTCCATGGGCCGGCCGAGGTCGGTGCGCAGCCAGTCGAACACCGGCATGAAGTTGTAGCAGATGACCTCGACGCCGACTTGCGCGAGCTTCTCGATCGTGCGCTTGTAGTTCTCGATCCAGCGGTCGCGCGACGGCAGGCCGAGCTTGATGTCCTCGTGAATGTTGACGCTTTCGACCACCTTGACGTGCAGCCCCGCCGCGTCGGCGGCGCGCTTCACCTTCAGAATCTTGTCCATCGGCCACTCGTCTCCGGCCGGCACGTCGTGCAGCGCCCAGACGATGCCTTCGACGCCGGGGATCTGCCGGATCTGCTCCAGCGACACCGTATCGTTGCCTGCTCCGAACCAGCGGAATACCATTCTCACAGCATTCGTCGCCCCTCTCCCGTGGAATCGGCAGGATCGGCTCCTGCCGGATGCTTCTTGCGGTCAGCGATGGCGGCCGTCCGGCGACAGAGCCGGATGCGGCGAGTCAATCGATGCGGAAATAATCCGGGTACAGCTCCGCGAGCCGCGCCCGGTCGAGCCGGACGAGCTGCAGATGCTCCCGCATGACCCGCTCCGCTCGTTCCGGCTCCCGCCGGCGGATCGCCTGCAGGATGGCGCGGTGCTGCTCCAGCAGATGCCGCCAGTCCGGATCGGCCGCCAGCCGCAGCCGGCGGCTGCGGTTCAGATGCACGCCGGCCGAGCCGATGACGGACCACGTATGGCTCTTGCCGCAGGCGGCGAACAGCCGGGCGTGGAACTCCTCGTCGAGCCGGTACATGCGGCTGCCGTCCTGCCCGTCGTCGAGGCAGCTCTGCTGCAGCAGCAGGTTGGCCTCGAGCTCGGCCAGGCTGACCGGATCGAGCCCGTCCGCCGCCGCCAGCCGCACGACCGCCGCCTCCAGCTGCTCGCGCATGAAGCGGGCTTCCTCGACGAGATGGACGTCGATGCGGCTGACGTACGTGCCGCGCTGCGGGTAGATGTCGAGCAGCCCTTCCTGCGCCAGCCGGACGAAGCATTCGCGCACCGGCGTGCGGCTGACGCCGAATCGCGCCGACACGTCCTTTTCGCTGATGGCCGTCCCGGGAGGCAGCTCCAGCGACAGGATTTCCGCGCGCAGCCGGCGGTACGCCGCCTCGCGGGCGGAAGCGGGGCCGGTGGATGGCGTTGCTCCGTTCATGGCCGTCACCTCCTTGATCGTATGCTCCATGATGGAGCCGTCGCGCTCGCCGCCATTCTACCATACTTGTATGGTAGTTGAGAAGCATCGCTCCCAAGGCCTGAAGTTGCCAGCCGGCGAATCCTCGCGAAGGGTTGGTCAACCGGCGCCACTCTGCTACACTAGCAGTATGCGGGCCGCACCCGGCGGCCATGCTGGAACCAAGCGCTATTATAGTAGAAGCAAGCACAAGATATGGAGGCTTATCAGAGGCATGACCTTACCTATACAAGTACAAGCGGAGTCGTCCGCATCGTCCCTTCGGGGCGTACGACGGCAAGACATCGAGCTGCTCGCTCCTGCGGGCGATTGGGACTGCATGCGGGCCGCCGTCGCCAACGGCGCGGACGCGATCTTTTTCGGCGTCGAGAAGTTCAACGCGCGGGCGCGGGCCAACAACTTCCGCATGGACGAGCTGCCGGAGATCATGGGCTTCCTGCACCGCTACGGCGTCAAGGGCTTCCTGACGTTCAACATCCTCGTGTTCGAGGACGAGCTGCGGGACGCCAAGGCGCTTATCGACGCCTGCATCGACGCGGGCGTGGACGCCGTCATCGTGCAGGATCTCGGCCTCGTGAAGCTGATTCGCGAGATTTCGCCCGACTTTCCGATCCACGGCTCCACCCAGATGACGATCACCTCGCCCGAGGCGGTCGAGTTCACCAAGCCGTTCGACCTCGAGCGCGTCGTGCTCGGACGGGAGAACAACCTGAAGCAGATCCGCAAGATCGGCGAGCAGGCCAAGCTGCCGATGGAGGTGTTCGTGCATGGCGCGCTATGCGTCAGCTACTCCGGGCAGTGCCTCACGTCGGAAATGTGGGGCGGGCGCTCCGCCAACCGCGGCGAATGCGCGCAGGCGTGCCGTCTGCCGTACGACCTGATGGTCGACGGCGAGCAGAAGCCGATGGGCGACATCGCCTACCTGCTCTCGCCCAAGGACCTCGCGGCGATCGACCTCGTGCCGGAGCTGATCGAGGCGGGCGTCACCTCCTTCAAGATCGAAGGCCGCCTCAAGACGCCGGAGTACGTCGCCAACGTCGTCTCCAAGTACCGCAAGGCGATCGACGCCTACTTCGACGGCGACCGCAGCGGCCCGACGCGGGAGGAGATCCGCGAGCTGGAGCAGAGCTTCTCGCGCGGCTTCACGCACGGGTTCCTGGACGGCACCAACAACAAGAAGCTCGTCGACGGCTCCTTCCCCAAAAGCCGCGGCGTCTACCTCGGCCGCGTGGAGCGCGTGCTGCGCGACGGCGTCGTCTGCCGCATCGAGGCGCCGCTCAAGCGCGGAGACGGCATCGTGTTCGACGCCGGCGATCCGACGCAGAAGGAAGAGGGCGGCCGCGTCTATGACATCCGCCGCCAGGGCGTCAAGATCGAGGGCGAGGCCGCCGAAGGCGTCGTCATCGACATCGTGCCGGGCCGGCATGACGTCGACCTGCAGCGCGTGAAGGCCGGCGACCGCATCTGGAAGACGAGCGATCCGGCGCTGGATCGGCGCCTGCGCGCGACGTTCGAGACGGACAAGCCATACCGCGTCTTCCCGCTCGCGCTGCGCGTCGAGGGCCGCGAGGGCGAGCCGCTGCGGACGTGGTGGACCGACGTGCAAAAGGGCACGACCGTGCAGGTCGACAGCGAGCTGCCGCTCGAGAAGGCGCTCAAGCGGCCGATGGACCGCCAGCTGCTGGAGGATCAGCTCGGCCGTCTCGGCGGCACGCTGTTCCAGCTCGACCGGCTGGAGGTGGAGCTGGAGGGCGAGCTGATCGTGCCGGTGCGCGAGCTGAACCGGCTGCGCCGCGAGGCGGTCGAGCAGCTCGACGGCGAGCGGCCCAAGCCGCCCGTCTACGTCAAGCGCGAAGCCGACCCGCTGGCCGGGTCCCGGGCGCCGGAGCAGGCGGCGGCCGCAGCTCAGGCCGTTCCGGGCGAGGCGCGCCTGACGGCGCTCTGCCGCACGCTCGAGCAGGTGCGCGCCGCCTGCGAGACCGACGTCGAGATGATCTATGCCGACTTCGAGTTCATCAAGCAGTTCCCGGCGGCGATCGAGGCGGCCCGCGCGGCGGGCAAGCCGATCGCGCTGGCGACGCCGCGCATCCACATGCCGGGCGAGAACGGCTACCACGCCAACATCCTAAAGCTGAAGCCGGACGCGGTGCTCGTGCGCAACACCGGCGCGCTCTATTATTATCTGAAGGCGCGGATGGAGCGTCCGGGCGAGCCGTTCCCGCGGCTGATCGGCGACTTCTCGCTGAACATCGCCAACCACAAGGCGGTCGAGCTGTTCCGCGAGGCGGGCTGCGACGTCCTGACGCCTTCGTATGACCTCAACATCCAGCAGATGGTCGACCTGCTCGGCCGCACGGCGGAGCCCGAGGCGCTGGAGATCGTCATCCATCAGCATCTGCCGATGTTCCATACCGAGCACTGCGTCTACTGCACGTTCATCAGCGAAGGCACCGACTTCACCAACTGCGGCCGTCCGTGCGAGGAGCACAGCATCAGCCTGCAGGACCGGATCGGCATGAGCCATCCGGTGCGCGTGGACGAGGGCTGCCGCAACACCGTGTACAACGCCATCGAGCAGTCCGGCGCGGAGTATGTGCGCAACTTCCTCGAGCTCGGCGTGCGCTCGTACCGCGTCGAATTCCTGGAGGAGCCGGCCGAAAAGGTCGGCGAGGTGCTGCGACTGTACCGCGACGCCATCGACGGCCGCATCAGCGGCACGCAGGTATGGCGCAGCCTCAAGGCGACCAACCAGCTCGGCGTGACGCGCGGCCAGCTGGCGAAGTAATTCCAGCCGTCTCCCGACCGCCTGCAGACAGCGGAGGGACGGCTTCGTTCCCCGGTTCCTCCATGGGAGGCCGGGGAGCTTTTTTTGCGCTTGCGGGCCGTCCGCCAGCCGCCGCCAACACCGACGCATGACCGACAAGACCGACCATTCCCACCTTAGCCGAGAACAGGAGCTGCTACCATGAACCTTTCCCACCCTACTACCGATACGGCCAACCCCCGCCCGCTGCCGATGATTATCGACGCCGATACCGGCATCGACGACGCGCTGGCGATCCTCTATGCGGTCAAGTCGCCGCTCATCCAGCTGGAGGCGATCGGCACCTGCTTCGGCAACATCGGCGTGGAGCAGGCGACCGACAACACGCTGCGGCTGCTGAAGCTTGCCGGCGCGGAGGGAGTCGTGCCGGTCTACGCCGGCGCGGACAAGGCGATCGCGCGCGAGTTCCCCGGCGCCAAGAGCGACGTGCACGGCGAGAACGGCATCGGCGGAGCCGTGCTGCCGCCTTCCTCGCAGCAAGCGGAGGCGGAGCATGCCGCGGACTATTACGCGCGCGTCGCCAACGAGCGCCCGGGCGAGCTGACGCTCGTGCTGACCGGCCGCATGACCAACCTCGCGCTCGCACTGCAAAAGGACCCCGGCATCGCCTCCAAGTTCAAGAGCGTCGTCGTCATGGGCGGAGCCGTGCTCGTGCCGGGCAACATCACGCCGGCCGCCGAGGCGAACTTCTGGGGCGATCCCGAGGCGGCGCAGGTGCTGTTCGCGGCGGGCCTGCCGCTGACCGTCGTCGGCCTCGACGTGACGCTGCAGACGCTGCTCACCCGCGCCGACCTGGACCGGCTGGAGCGGCAAGGGGGCGAGGAGGGCTTTCCGGTCGCCCGCTTCCTGCAGGACTGCTTCGGCATCTACTTCGACTTCTACGGCCGCGTCAACGATTTCCAGGACAGCTGTCCGCTGCATGACCCGCTCGCCGTCATCGCGGCGGTCCGTCCCGAGCTCGTGACGAGCCGCACGCTGCTCGCCTCGATCGCTTGCGGCGATCCGCTGACCGCCGGCATGATCGTCACCGATCGGCGGGTCAAGCCGAGCGTCGGGCATCCGGTCGCGTTCGCGCTCGAAGTGGACGCGCCTGCCGTCGTCGAGGAGCTGTTCTCTGTATTTTAGTTCTTTAGACCTAGTTCTACCGTATGGTTACAGATCGTGTCGCATGGTATTATCTTCCTATGTGTCGATAGAATCATAGGGGGATGGATCAAATGAAACGACTGACATGGCTGGCTGCCGCCGCCGTGGCCTTGCTGCTGGCGCTTGCGGTGCCGGGTCAAGCGAAGGCCGAGCAAGCGGGCGGCGCGCTGCGCTTTACAATCGAAAAGACCGAGCTGGTCGTCGGCGAGAAGACGCCGGTGCAGGTCCAGGCTCCGGACGGCTACGGCCAGATCCGGAAGGTGCCGCTGGCCGAAGCGGACGTCGTCATCGAGAAGCCATATCTGCTTCAGAAGCTTCCTGACGGCACGATGAAGGCGCTGGCGGTCGGGGAGACGGACGTGACCGCGAGCTGGGGCGAGGAGAAGCTGACGCTGCGGGTGTCGATCTCGGCGGATTATTACATCGGCGGGGGCGTCCAGCTCAAGGGCGTCATGTACTTGCCGATCCAGGCGTTCTTCGCGGAGCTCGGGGCGCAGGTGACCTACCTCGAGGCCTCCAAGACGTTCCAGGTCAAGCTCGGCAACGATTCCATCCAGCTGCAGAAGGGCAGCGCGGCCGCGGTCGTGAACGGCGTGAAGACCGTGATGGCCGGACCCGTGCAGACCGCCGGCGGCTCGGCCGTATTCCCGGCTTCCCTGCTGCGCACGGCGATCGGGGCGACTCTCGAATGGAACGCCGACTACCAGTTCATGACGGTCTGGCAGGGCAAGGCCGAGCTGCAGATCGCCACGGAGCGGACGCAGGAGATCCTCAAGAACGAGAAGCTCGGCAGCCTGACCAAGCTGATCGGAAAAAGCTACTGGGTCAACAACTTCGACAGCAAGTACCGGTTCAAAAAGGTGACGATCCATGACATCGAGCCGGATGACGACGGCGGCTTCACGGTCGTGTTCAAGCTCGCCTCCACCGGCGAGCTCCTGCATACCGCCTTCACGAATGCCGAAGCGATTCGCTCCAACCTGGCCAGCAGCGACCAGTTCCTGACGGCCGATCCCCGCAAGACGTACAAATGGTCCAATGCCGTCTGGGACAAGATCGCAAACGAGAAGATCAGCGTCGGCATGACGAAGGACCAGGTGCGGATGAGCTGGGGCAAGCCGTCCGATACGAGCTATTCGGTCGTCGGCAGCATCTCCGTGGAGACGTGGAGATACGGCTCCTACACCAGCAGCTGGCTTCAATATGTCGTCTTTACGAACGGCAAGGTGAGCCAGATTTATTCCTAAGTCTAGAAGCGAGGGAAGCCGGCTCCCGCCTCCTCCTGCGCATCAAAAAAGCTTCCGCATCCGTTCGCGAAGAACGGATGCGGAAGCTTTTTGCATGTCCGGCTTAAATTTTCGGCTCCTTGTCGTAGCCGGGCAGATCGAAGTCGGTGTTGTTCAGCTCGCGGAACAGGTTCGTATCCTCGATGAACGCCCGCGTCTCGGGCGTGCCGAGCTTGTGGATCGTCAGGTAGAGGTCGTTGACCGAATTCTGGAAGCGCTTTTGCGTCGGGCTGCGGTCGTTGGACTTGTAAGGAATCATCGCCACCAGATGGCTCGCGCCGTCGTTCGCCTCCATCTCGTTAAGCAGGATCTCCAGCTTCTCCAGCTCCTCCGGCGTAGCGAGGATTTCCAGCTGATCGGTGTTGGAGCGCTCATGCTCGATCGTCTTGGACGTGATGGAGATGAAATACGGGCGCTTCGTCTCGTCCGGAGCCAGCTCCTCCGCGCTCGGCACGCGTCGTCTGTCCGGGTCTTCTTCCTCGTCGGCAGGAGCGTCCTGATGGACCGGACCGTCGCCGCCCTTGACCGCCGGAGGGTGGACCGCGCCTTCTGCTTCCACGACGCCTTGCGGCTCATGGCCGGTATGAGGCGTGCCGTCCGTCGTCACGTTCCGAGTTTCTTCGCGGCTGATTTCCTGCCGTGCCCGCTGCTCGTCCAGAATCGCACCGGATTCCGTCTCTACGCCTCTTGCGTTCGGTTCATGCATGGTCATTTCCTCCCTGTCGGCCAGAGCGGCCGGTTCGTGTGATTGTCGTATCCACCCTTACCAACGAGACGCCTCCTTTGAAACAAGCCTCGCTTCCGCATGAAGCCCTTCCCCGGCGAAGGCGGACCCTTTCGTTGACACCGTCCGAGGCCTTGACTAGACTGGAAAAACAGACATCGAGACAGACGGGAGAGAAGGCGACGATGACGGAACCGATGGAGGGCTGGCGGCATGTGTTCAAGCTCGATCCGGACCGGGAGCTCGGGCGCCGGGAGCTGGACGCCGTGCTCGGCTCCGGCACGGACGCGATCCTGGTCGGGGGATCGAGCGGCCTGACCTATGACAACACGGCGGCGCTGCTGGAGCAGCTGGCTTCCGCCCCGATGCCGGTGGCGCTGGAGGTGACGCGTCCGGAGCTGGCGATGCCGGGCTTCGACGCCTATCTGGTCCCGATCGTGCTGAACACGCCGGACGGAGGCTGGATCACCGGCCGTCAGGCGCGCGCGCTGGAGGAGTGGGGCGGCCTCGTTCCGTGGGACAAGACATGGGCCGAAGGCTACCTGATCCTTAATCCGGATTGCGAGGCGGCCAAGGTGAGCGGGGCGGAGGCTTCCCTGACCGAGCTGCAGGCGGCCGCCTACGCGAGGCTCGCCGACCGGCTGCTGCGGCTGCCGCTGCTTTACGTGGAGTACAGCGGCCGCTTCGGCGACATGGCGCTGCTGCGGCGGGTCAAGCGGGCGCTGTCCGGCGCCCGGCTCGTCTACGGCGGCGGCATCGACGGTCCGGAGCGCGCGGCGGAGGCCGCGCGGATCGCGACGACCGTCGTGGTCGGCAACGTGCTGTATGTCGATCCGGCAGCGGCTTTGGCGACGGTGGCGGCCGTGAGGGAAACCGTGCCAGCCGATTGACACGGCCGGCTTCGTTGCCCTAGACTGAAAGAAGCGAACACAAGGCGAACAAGGAGATCAATTTACCTATGATGATGAATCCGATAGGCATCGAAGAAGCGGTGGCCAAGCTCAACCCGCCCCAGCGCGAGGCCGTGCAGGCGACCGACGGGCCGCTCCTGATTATGGCCGGAGCCGGCTCGGGCAAGACGCGCGTGCTGACGCACCGGATCGCCTGGCTGATCGAGAAGCGGCGCGTGGCGCCGTGGAGCATCCTGGCGATCACGTTCACCAACAAGGCCGCCCGCGAGATGCGCGACCGCGTGTCCAAGCTCGTCGGCCCTTCCGGCAGCGATATCTGGGTGTCGACCTTCCACTCCATGTGCGTGCGCATCCTGCGCAAGGACATCGACCGGATCGGCTTCACGTCCAACTTCTCCATCCTCGACTCCGGCGACCAGCTGTCGGTCATCCGAGGCTGCATGAAGGACCTCAACCTCGACACCAAGAAGTTCGAGCCCAAGGCCGTGCAGTCCGTCATCAGCAGCGCCAAGAACGAGCTGATCGACCCGGCGCGCTTCGAGCAGCAGGCGGGCGCGGACTATTTCAACAAAGTCGTCTCCGACGTCTACAAGATGTACCAGAAGCGGCTGCGCAGCAACAACTCGCTCGACTTCGACGACCTCATCATGAGCACGATCCAGCTGTTCAAGGACGTGCCCGAGGTGCTCGACTTCTACCAAAACAAGTTCCGCTACCTGCACGTGGACGAGTATCAGGATACGAACCGCGCCCAGTACATGCTCTGCCGCATGCTGGCCGACAAGCACCACAACATCTGCGTCGTCGGCGACAGCGACCAGTCGATCTACCGCTGGCGCGGAGCGGACATCACCAACATCCTCAATTTCGAAGAGGACTACCCGGAGGCGCGCACGATCCTGCTGGAGCAGAACTACCGCTCCACCTCCAACATCCTGAACGCGGCCAACGCGGTCATCGGCCAGAACAGCGGCCGCAAGGACAAGCGGCTCTGGACCGAGCGCGGCGCCGGCGACAGCATCACGCTGTACCAAGCCGAGTCCGAGCATGACGAGGGCTACTTCGTGACAGGCGAGATCCGCTCGGGCCGGAACGGCGGCCGCAATTACGCGGACCACGCGATCCTTTACCGGACGAACGCCCAGTCCCGCGTCATCGAGGAGATCCTCATCAAGTCGGACATCCCGTACCAGATCGTCGGCGGCATCAAGTTCTACGACCGCAAGGAGATCAAGGACCTGCTCGGCTACCTGCGGCTCGTCTCCAACCCCAACGACGACATCAGCCTCGAGCGCATCATCAACGTTCCCAAGCGCGGCATCGGCGACACGACCGTCGCCAAGCTTTCCGAGGAGGCCGGACGGCGCGGGACGTCCATCTACCAGGTGCTCGGCGACCTGACCGGCGTCGAGATCAACGGCCGCACCCGCTCGCTGCTGGAGTCGTTCCGCTCGATGATCTCCAATCTCGAGGCGATGCGAGACTACCTGTCCGTCACCGAGCTTACGGAGAAGGTGCTGGAGCTGTCGGAGTACACGATGGAGCTGCATCGGGAGAACACGCTCGAGTCCAAGGCCCGCATCGAGAACATCGAGGAGTTCCTGTCCGTCACGCAGGAGTTCGAGCAGCGCAACGACGACAAGTCGCTCGTCTCGTTCCTGACCGACCTCGCGCTCATCGCCGACATCGACACGGTCGACAAGGACGACGCGCCGGCGGACGCGGTCATCCTCATGACGATGCACAGCGCCAAGGGACTGGAGTTCCCGGTCGTGTTCGTCATCGGCTGCGAGGAGGGCGTCTTCCCTCATAGCCGGGCCTTCACCGACAACGAGGAGCTCGAGGAGGAAAGGCGCCTCGCCTACGTCGGCATCACGCGCGCCGAGCAGCGGCTGTTCATGACATGCGCCCGCAGCCGCACGCTGTTCGGCCGCACGAGCAGCAACCCTCCGTCCCGATTCCTCAAGGAGATTCCGGACGAGGTCAAGGAGCTCGCCTCGCCCGGCCGCACGATCGGCGGTGGCGGGCGGTACGGCGGCGCTGCGGGCGGAGCCGGAGGCTTCGGCTACCGCGGCGGCGCCGCAGGCGCCTCCTCGCCGGCCTACGGCTCCGGCGCGGCGCGCTACGGCCGCCCGACCGGGTCACCCGCGGCCGGAGCCGCCGCAGGAGGCAGCAGCGTGCGCGTCAGCACGCCGGGCGCTCCTGCGGCCGGCATCGGCGACGCAGCACGCAGCTTCGTCGCCGGCGACAAGGTCTCCCACAAAAAGTGGGGCATCGGGACCGTCGTCTCGGTCAAGGGCGCCGGCAACGACACGGAGATCCAAATCGCCTTCCCGGCGCCGACCGGCCTCAAGAAGCTGCTTGCGAGCTTCGCGCCGGTCGAAAAGCTCGAAGGCTGATCCTGTCCTCTTTCATGCAGCTAGGCCTGACCTCATCCATAGACGGCATCGCAACCGTGCCCGGGTTCTGAACGCTTCAGCGCCCGGGCACGGTTGCATCCGCAGCGGTTGGTACAGACTGGTAGGGAGCCTGCTTCAACAAGCGATATCATGATTTATTTTTCGACGAAGGACGGGATGACGAGTGGACAACCGCACGGAGCAGCAGGAGGAGCTCAAGGCAGGAGCAGCCCCTGAGGCCATCGAGCGCATGAGGGAGCTCGCCGGCGAGCTCGCCGTACATAACTACAACTACTACACGCTCGACAAGCCGGTCATCAGCGACGCGGAGTACGACCGGCTCTACGACGAGCTGATCCGGCTGGAGCAGGAGAGCGGCGTCGTGCTGCCGGAGTCGCCCTCGCTGCGCGTCGGAGGCGACGTGCTCAAGGGCTTCGATCCGCATCGCCACCGCGCGCGCCTGTGGAGCCTCGACAAAGCCAAGGACGAGGATGGGGTCAGAGCCTGGAACCAACGGCTGCTGAGGGCGATCGGCGACTACAACGCCAAGCATCCCGACGAGGAGCCGCTGCCGGATCCTTCCTACGTCGTCGAGCTCAAGTTCGACGGCCTGACGCTCAACCTGACCTACGAGAACGGCCGGCTGGTGCAGGCGGCGACCCGCGGCAACGGGACGGTCGGCGAGAGCATCATGGCGCAGGTCAAGACGATCCGCTCGATTCCGCTGACGATTCCTTATCGGGAAGGGCTGTTCGAAGTCCAGGGCGAGGGGCTGATGTTCTTGTCCGTGCTGGAGGCGTACAACAAAACGGCGGCCGAGCCGCTCAAGAACGCCCGCAACGGGGCGGCCGGAGCGCTTCGCAACCTCAATCCCAAGGTGACGGCCGAGCGGCGGCTGGACGCGTTCTTCTATAATATCGGCTACGCCGACGAGCTGGAATTCTCCACGCATGAGGAGATGATCGGCTTCCTCCGCGACAACCGCTTCAAGGTCAATCCGTACCTCGCTTACTTCAGCGGCATCGAGGACGTCATAACGGAGCTGCATCAGATCGCCGTCAGGCGGCCGGAGTTCGACTACCTGATCGACGGCGCGGTCGTCAAGGTCACCGACATGCGCACGCGCGCGGCGATCGGCTATACCGACAAGTTCCCCCGATGGGCGGTCGCGTTCAAATTCGAGGCGGAAGAGAGCACGACCGTGCTGGAGTCCGTTTCCTGGAACGTCGGCCGCACCGGCAAGGTGACGCCGCTCGCGCGCGTCGAGCCGGTGGAGCTCGCCGGGGTCACGGTGCAGAACTGCACGCTCAACAACACCGGCGACATCGAGCGCAAGGGGCTGAAGCACGCGCTCGGCACGCGCGTCTTCATCCGCCGCTCCAACGACGTCATCCCCGAGATCCTCGGCAAGGCGGACGAAGAGGAGCAAGGCGAGGAGATCGTCTATCCGGAAGCCTGTCCGGCTTGCGGAACTCCGCTCGTCCAGCGCGGCGCGCATTTGTTCTGCGACAACCGGCTCGGCTGCAAGCCGCAGATCATCGCGCGTATCACGCATTTCGCCTCGCGCGACGCGATGGACATCGAGACGTTCAGCGTCATGACGGCCGA